>JBBRYD010000062.1:0-19507 GCA_038238065.1 Propionibacteriales bacterium
CGCTGCCTCGGCTGCGGTGGCCGTCGTAGCCGGAAGGTGCGAAGTGGCATAGTTCGCGGCGGCCGTCGCGGCCAGGGTGTTGAGCAGGGCGGTTCCGATGGAGCCGCCGACCTGCTGGCTGGTGTTGACCATGGCCGACGCCACGCCGGCGAACTGTCCGTCCACTCCCAAGGTGGCGGTCTGGATGGACGCCGGCATGATCGAACCCATCCCGAAGCCCATGATCATCAGCGCCGGCAGCACCTGCGACACGTAGGTGCTGTCCAGGTCCAGCCGGGTGAGCAAGAGCATGGCGATCGCCGCCAGGGTCATGCCGAACGGGACCATGACCTTGGGCCCCAGCCGCGGTAGCAAGATGTTCGTGGACAGCTGTGCCGCGGTGACCAACATCGCGATCATGGGAAGGAAGGCCAACCCGGTCTTGACCGGGCTGTAGTGCAGCGACGTCTGCAGGTAGTAGGTGACGAACAGGAAGACCGCGAACATGCCGACGCCCGCGATCAGCACCGAGCTGTACGCCGCGCCGCGGTTGCGGTCGAGCACGATCGTCAGCGGGAGCAGCGGATGAGCGGCGCGACGCTGCCACAGCACGAAGGCGACCAGCAGCACGGCGGCCGCGGCGAGCATGCCCCAGGTGAGCGGGGACCCCCAGCCGTCGGTCTCCGCGCTCGAGAACCCGAAGACCAGTCCGAACAACCCGCCGGAGACGAGCAGAGTTCCAGGGATGTCCAGCTTCGGCCGCGGACCAGTCCGCTCCGCCTGGTGCACGAAGACGATGGCTCCGATGACCGCCACGACGGCGATGGCCACGTTGATGTAGAGGTTCCAGCGCCAGCTGAAGTTCTGGGTCAAGAAGCCGCCGAGCAGCAGGCCGATGGCCCCTCCGGCGCCGGCGATCGCGCCGAACACGCCGAAGGCCCGGGCGCGCTCTTTGGGGATGGTGAACGTGGTGGTCAGCACGGCCAGAGCGGTCGGGGCGAGCAGCGCCCCGAACGCTCCTTGCAGGGCCCGAGCGCCGACCAAAGTGCCGAAGCTGGTCGCGGCGCCGCCCAACGCCGACGCCCCGGCGAAGCCGATCAGCCCGATGATGAAGGTGCGCTTGCGGCCGATCAGGTCCGAGAGTCGACCACCGAGGAGGAGCAGGCTGCCGAACGCCAACGAGTACGCGGTGACGATCCACTGTCGGTCACTGTTGCCGAAACCGAGGTCGGCTTGGGCGGACGGGAGAGCGATGTTCACCACCGTGGAGTCGAGGACGACCATCAGCTGAGCCAGCGCGACGGTGGTCAGGGTCCACCAGCGGCGCGAAGGTGCCGCAGGAGCGGCAGCGGCGACCGGAGCCGGTGAGGAGGTCGAAGTCATGTGGAGTACTCTATACGGAACTAGCAAGTTCCGGAACGCACTGGTTCTCATTTAACGCTCCGGTAACATCCTGGCCACCCGGAAAGGGGTCCCACCGCAATGACGCTCGTCGAACCCACCGCTGAACCCACGCAGAGGTCGGGCCGGAAACGCGACCACACGCGTGACCCCGAGATCCTCGACGCGGCGCTCGAGGTGCTCGCCGAGACCGGGTACGACGGGATGACCGTCGACATGGTCGCGGCCCGCGCCAAGGCGGGCAAGGCGACGATCTACCGCCGCTGGCCGACCAAGAACGAGCTCGTCATCGACGCGGTGGCGTGCATGAAGAACGCCGGGGCCAGCTATGACGACCTGCCGGACACCGGAACGCTCCGCGGGGACCTGCTAGCGATGATCAAGCCGCATTCCATCAAGGACGGCGAGAAGAAGCTGCAGGTCATGGCCGGTCTCATCTCCATGCTGGTCAGGGCCCCCGAGCTCGCCGAGGCCGCCAACGCGGCGATCGTGGAGCCGCGGGCGAACGCCAATCGAACCCTGATGCGCCGGGCCGTCGAGCGCGGCGAGATCTCGGCCGACTGCGACATCGAGACGCTGTCCCTGGTCAGCCCGTCGATGGCGGCGTACCGGGTGTTGATCCTGCAGAAACCGGTCGACCGCGCGTTTCTGGTGTCCCTGATCGACAGCGTCATCCTGCCGGCCGTGGGTCTGGGCCGCCCAGACGACGTGCCCGACTGAGCCGTCAGTACGTGGCCCGGCCCCCGCTGATGTCGTAGACGGCGCCGGTGGAGAAGCTGACTCTGTCCGACACCAGCCAGGCGACCAGTTCGGCCACCTCCTCGGGACGCCCGACGCGTTTCATCGGGATCAACGAGGTGATGTGGGCCAGCACGTCGGGGGCGGTGGCGTCGTTCATCGGGGTCTCGATCACGGCAGGCGCGATCACGTTGACCAGCACGCCACTGGTGGCCAGCTCCTTGCCGAGCGACTTGGTCAGTGCGATGACCGCGGCCTTGGACGCCGAGTAGGCCGACAGGTTCGGGTTGCCGTCCTTGCCGGCCATGCTCGCCACGTTCACGATCCGGCCCCAGCCCCGGTCGCGCATGCCCGGGATGAGGGCTCGGCACAGGTTGAACGTGCCGACCACGTTGACCGCGAAGGTCCTCGCCCACTCGTCGTCGGTGACCTGCCACAACGGCTTGTTGGGGCCGACGACCCCGGCGCAGTTGACCAGGATGTCGATCGGACCGACCTGCTCGGCCGCTGCGGCCACCGCGACCGGGTCCGCCACGTCGACCACGACATCCGCACCGGCGGTCAGGTCGAAGGTGAGCACCCGGAGGTCGTCAGCGGCGAGTCGTCGCGCCGACGCGGCGCCGAGCCCACTGACGCCGCCGGTGATCACTGCTGTGCGCGCCATGGTGTCTCTTCTCTCGTCGGAGCTGGTGGGGTCAGGAAGATCAGTGCGACTCACGCGACACCTGGTGGCCGGACGATCCCTGCAGGAAGTCCAGGTCGGCACCCGTGTCGGCTTGGGTGACGTGCTCCACGTAGAGCCGCTCCCAGCCGCGCTGCGGAGCCGCAAACCCCTCCAGAGTCGCCTGGTTCGGCATCCGCGCGCTGAGCTCCACGGGGTCGACGTCGATGTCGAGGCGTCGGTTCGGTACGTCGAGGATGACGAAGTCACCGGTCTGGACGATGGCCAACGGCCCACCGGCGGCCGCTTCGGGCGTGACGTGCAGCACGACGGTCCCGTAGGCGGTGCCGCTCATCCGTCCGTCACAGATGCGGACCATGTCACGGATGCCCTGCTCGAGCAGCTTCTTAGGCAGGGGCATGTTGGAGACCTCCGGCATGCCGGGGTACCCCTGGGGTCCACAGCCGCGGAGGACGAGCACCGAGTCGGCGTCGACGTCCAGTTCTGGGTCGTCGATCCTCGCGTGCAGGTCCTCGATGGTGTCGAAGACCAGCGCGCGGCCCCGGTGGGTGAGCAACCGCTCCGACGCCGCGGCCGGCTTGATGATGGCGCCTCGGGGGGCCAGGGATCCGTACAGCACCGCGATCCCGGCATCCCGCTCCAGCGGCGCGGTCCGCAGGCTGATCACCTCGCGGTCCCAGCTCTGCGCGTCGTCGAGGTAGCTCACCAAAGGCTTGCCGGTCACGGTGAGAGCGGTCGGGTCGAGCAGGTCCCGCACCTCGCGCAGCACCGCCAGCAAACCCCCCGCCCGCTGGAAGTCATCCATCAGGAACCGTCCGGCCGGTTGCAGGTTGACCAACAACGGGACCCCCGATCCGATCCGGTCGAAGTCGTCGAGAGTCAGGTCGATGCCAAGCCGGCCGGCTATCGCCAGCAGATGGACCACGGCGTTGGTCGATCCTCCGATCGCCGCCAGGGCCACGATGGCGTTCTGGAACGAACCTCGGCTGAGGATCGTGCTCGGGCGCCGTTCCTCGCTGACCAGCTCCACGATCAGCCGGCCGGTCTCGTGCGAGCTCTCCAGCAGTCGGCTGTCGGGGGCCGGAGTGCCCGCCAGCCCGGGGATGATCATGCCGAGCGCTTCGGTCACCAGGGCCATGGTGGAGGCGGTGCCCATGGTGTTGCAGTGGCCGCGACTGCGGATCATCGACGACTCCGACGTGAGGAACTGCGCCGCGGACAGGGTGCCGCCCCGTACCTCCTCGCTCAGCCGGAACACGTCGGTGCCGCAGCCCAGCGCCACGCCCTGGAACGTGCCGGTGATCATCGGGCCGCCGGGGATGACCACCGCCGGCAGGTCGACCGACGCGGCAGCCATCAGCAGCGAGGGGATCGTCTTGTCACAGCCGCCCAGCAGCACGACGCCGTCGATCGGGTTGGCGCGGAGCATCTCCTCGGTGGCCATCGCGGCCATGTTCCGCCAGAGCATCGCGGTCGGTCGCAGCAGCGTCTCCCCGAGCGAGACGACCGGCAGGTTGTGCGGTATCCCGCCCGCGGCGTAGACACCCTCCTTGACGCTCTGCGCGACCTCATCGAGGTGGGAGTTGCACGGCGTCAGGTCGGAGGCGGTGTTAGCGATGGCGATGTGCGGCCGCCCGTCGAAGGCGTTCGCGGGCAGCCCGCGACGCATCCAGGCTCGGTGGATGTACCCGTTACGGTCCGAAGCCGCGTACCACTGAGAGCTCCGGTGCTCGGTCAAGGGCGCCTCTTCTGCTCGGCTGGATGTGATGGAGAACGTGCACAGTCACATGTACACCACAGCTGTTGCTGCGCTGCCACCACCCGGCGCTGACCGGCCGACACCCGAGCAGGTGCAGGCCGTCGCCGATGACCTGCCGGAGCCCGCCACCGTCGCTGCTGTCCAGTGCCCATGGGCTCCAGCCTCCCGAGGACGGGGCGAGTCCGTGCCCGAGCCCGCCAGCTCGTACGGCGGTGGGTCCCCGCCCGGTGCTCGGGTACACCATCATGGAAGTCCGATGACTTTGCGCGCCGAGCGTGGTCTACCTCCAAACCTGCCGGTCCACCCAGCTTCAGGAGAACCAGATGACCACCAGCTCCACCGTGACCGACCCTGTCGAGGGACTGTTGGAGGTACCGGGGGCTCGACTGCACTACGAGGTCCGCGGCGCCGGTCCGCTGCTCGTGCTCATCGGTGCTCCGATGGACGCTCGGGCCTTCGCGCCGCTGGCTGAGCTGATGGCCGGCGACCACCTGGTGCTCACCAGCGACCCGCGCGACGTCAACCGCAGCCGGGTCGCCGACCCGAGCCAGGACTCCACCCCCGAGCTGCGCGCCGACGACCTGTCCAGACTGATCGCCCACCTCGACGCCGGACCCGCCGTGGTGCTGGGTTCGAGCGGCGGGGCGGTCAGTGCGCTGGCCCTCGTCCAGGCCCACCCCGAGCAGGTCCACACGGTCATTGCCCACGAACCGCCGCTGCAGGAGCTGTTGGACGACGTGGAGCGGCGGCGTGCCGGCGCCGAGGACATCATCGCCACCTACGTCTCGTCAGGACCCGGCCCCGCTTGGGGCAAGTTCCTGGCCCACGCCAACATCATCATGCCTGCGGGCGACGCCACCTTCGAACGGCCGGCGCCGATGGAGCGCGACCCACAGGAGGTCGCGGACGAGCGGCACTTCTTCCTCCGTGAGTTCACGCCGACCATCCGGTGGCAGCCCGACATCGCCCTGCTCCGGTCGGTGCCGTCGCGCATCCTGGTGGGTCTCGGTGAGCACTCCACCGACCAGCTCTGCGACCACACGTCCAGGGCGCTCGCGAGGGCGCTCGGCACCGAGCCGACCATGTTTCCGGGCGGTCACACCGGTTTCGTCGAGGACCCGAACGTTTTCGCGGAACGCCTCCGGGCCGTCCTGCTGGCGAGCTGAGAAGGCGGAGTCCACTCATGTCTGAGCGCAGACCCGAGCCGCTGGACTGCACGTTCACGGCACCGATCGAGAAAGACGGCTCGTTCGCGACCTTCGTGACCGTGCCCGGTTCGGTCGAGCTGCTCGGTACCAGACGGGCGATCAAGGTCGCCGGCACGATCGACGGACACCCGTTCACCGTCGCCCTGATGCCGTCGGGCACCGGAGCGCACTGGCTGCCGATCAAGGCTTCGCTGACCCAGCTGACGGGCAAGGGGGAGGCCGGCGACGAGGTGACGGTCCACCTGGAGCAGCGGCTCAGCTGAGAAGCCGAGGTCCCGCCCGATCAGCCGACCGGGGTGCGGTTGGTGTTGCCCTGCATCTCCTCGAGCTCCATCCCCTTGGTCTCCGGCACCAGAGTGCGGACGAAGACGAAAGAGATCAGGGCGAAGAACGCGAAGCCGCCGTAGATCCATCCCAGGCCGACCGTCTGGGCGAGCTTGGGAAACAACAGCGACACGACGAAGTTCGCGATCCAGTTCACGGCGGTGCACAGACCCAGGGCGATGGCGCGCATCCGGTTGGGGAACATCTCGCCCAGCATCACCCACATGATCGGACCCCAGGTGGCGGCGAAGCAGATCACGAAGAGGTTGGCGCCGACCAGGGCCAGCACCCCCCAGTTGCCCGGCAGGCTCACGTCGTCGCCGGTGCCGATCTGCTGGGTGAACGCGATGCAGGCCAGCAGCAGGCCGACGAACATGCCGGCCGAGCCGCTCAGCAGCAGCTTGCGCCGGCCGACCCGGTCGACGAAGAGGATGGCCACGAAGGTCATCGCCACGTTGACCAGTGCAGTGATCACCGAGGTGGTGAACGACTGGCCCTCGCTGAACCCGACCGACTTCCACAGGGTGGTCGAGTAGTAGAAGATCGCGTTGATCCCGACGAACTGCTGCAGGACCGCCAGACCCATGCCCACCCAGACCAACGGGTGCAGCCCACCCTGCTCGCCCATGATGTCCTTGAACGAGGCGCGGCTGTCGCGGCGCAGGGTCACCCGGATCTCCTTGATGCGCTCCGCCGGGTGCGTCTCGCCCGTCACCCGCGACAGCACCCGCGCCGCCTCGTCATCGAGGTTCTGCGCGACAAGGTACCGCGGTGACTCGGGGATCGCCAGGGACAGCAGCCCGTAGATGACGGCGGGCACCACCCCGACCATGAACATCCAGCGCCAGGCCTCCACGCCGAACCAGTACGGGTCGGAGGCGCTACCGGCCGAACCGGCCAGGATGGCGTCGGACAGCAGAGCCGCGAAGATGCCGAGCGTGATGGCGAGCTGCTGGGTCGAGGCGAGGGCGCCGCGATACCTGGCCGGCGCGATCTCGGCGATGTAGGCCGGCGCGATCACCGAGGCCGTACCGATGCCGAGCCCGCCGACGATGCGCCAGATGATCAGCAGCTCGACGTTGCTGGCGAGACCGGCTCCGATGGACGACGCGACGAACAACACGGCCGCGATCAGCATGACCTTCTTGCGCCCGATCCGGTCCGCCAGCTGGCCGGCGAACCAGGCACCGACCGCGCAGCCCAACAGGGCCACGGCCACGGCGAACCCGACCACGAAGTCGCCCAGTTTGAACTGACCCTGGATGGAGTCGACTGCCCCGTTGACCACCGAGCTGTCAAAACCGAAGAGGAAGCCGCCGACTGCGGCGGCGACGGTCACGCCGATCACCTTGGCGGTATGCGATTCGCTTCGCTCACTGTTTGTCTGTGACACCGGGTCATCCTCCTTGATCCTGACCAGCACCTGATCTTGCCGAGACGTTGGTCCGGGCCCGCTCGGGCCCGGATGGGGGGTCGAGCTGAATCGATCAGGCAACCCCCACCCGACCTGTGGTACCCGGATTCTCTCCGACCACACCGTGCCGACGCCGTCGGGTGGACCTCGCCGGAAGACCTATGCTGCCGAGGTGAGGTGGACCGAAGCCGAACTGGTGCTGACGTTGCGTGCGGCCGGCTGCGTCTACGCCGAGGAGGAGGCGCGGCTGCTGCTCGGTGAGCACAGTGGCCCGGAGGCCCTGGACGAGCGGGTCAGCCGCCGGGTCGGTGGCGAACCGCTCGAGGTGATCCTCGGCTGGGCCGATTTCTGCGGGCTCCGTATCGTGGTCGAGCCGGGCGTGTTCGTTCCGCGGCAGCGCACCGAGTTCTTGGTCCGGCAGGCGGCCTCGTTCGGACGTCCCGGCGCCGTGGTGGTCGACCTCTGCTGCGGCACGGGGGCCGTCGGCGTGGCGTTGCTGGCGGGGCTGGGCCACATCGAGCTGTACGCCGCCGACCTCGACCCGGCGGCCGTGCACTGCGCCCGCCGTAACGTGCGGCCTCCCGGACAGGTCCTCGAGGGCGACCTGTACTCAGCCCTGCCGGCGCTGCTCCACGGTCGGGTCGATCTGCTGGTGGTCAACGCGCCGTACGTGCCGACCGAGTCGATCAGGCTGATGCCGCCGGAGGCCCGGCTGTACGAGCCGCGCAGTGCCCTCGACGGAGGCTCGGACGGGGTGGACATCCACCGCCGAGTCGCCAACGACGCCCGGACGTGGCTGGCGCCCGGCGGGCACCTGCTGATCGAGACCAGTGATGAGCAGGCCGAGTTGACCCGCGCGACGATGACCGAGGGCGGCTTGCTCTCCCGCGTGGTGAGCTCGGAGGAGCTCTACGCCACCGTAGTCATCGGGACCCCCGGCCCCTGAGCTCCGAACGTCCCCTGAGCCTGTCGAAGGTGCCCTTCGACAAGCTCAGGGAATGTGGCGCGAGCGCCCGACACGCCGCCAAAAGCCCCGGATGAGTGCCTACTCGGCGGGGATGAAGACGCGCATGGCGCCCTCCTCGCGGTTCCCCCAGACGAAGTAGGGGACGGCAGCCAGTGCCGTCGTCGACGGCTCGCCGGTGTCGGCGCGGACCGCCGCATCCGAGGAGTACGGCCACCACGACTCGGTCGGGCGAGGACGGGTGGTGGCCTGGGCGGTGATGGTGGTGACGCCGCCGAGCAGTCCGGCGTTGCGCTCGACCACCGGCGCGCTGCCGGTGTCGATGATGACGTCGTCGAGCCGGTGGCCGGGGTTGTCGACGGCCTCGATGCAGTAGACCAGCGGCCCCCGTTCCAGAGCCACGGCTCCCCGGTCGGTGTCGACGCGCGGGTCAGCGCGGGTGAAGCGGACGTCGAGGGGGACCTCGAGGACCATCACGTCACCGGCGCTCCACTCGCGGGCCACCGTCAGCCAGCCGTCCTGCGGCACGGTCGCGTCCGCGTCCCCGTTGACGGTCACCGAAGCGCCGTCGGCCCAGTGGGGCACCCGGACGCCAAGCCCCCAGGCGCCGCCGGGCGCCGACTCGACGGTGACGGTCACGGTGCCCTCCCACGGGTACTCCGTGTCGACCCGCAGCGTGGCCTCCCCGCCGGCGACACCGGCCGAGTAGGTGCCGGGGATGAACTGGTGCAGCCGGACCTCGCCGGCGCTGCTGAGCACCACGTAGTGCTCGAGCGAGGACAGCGTCCGCATCACGTTGGGCGGGCAGCAGGCGCAGTGGAACCACGACTTGCGCGCATAGTCCCCGTCGTTGCCGCCGGCGACGTGACCCTCGCGGACCTGCAACGGGTTCGCGTAGATGAACTTCGAGCCGTCCAGGGACAGCCCGCCGAGGAAGCCGTTGTAGAGCGTCCGCTCGATCAGGTCGGCGTAGCGCGCCTCGCCGGTGATCATCAGCATCCGCCAGGAGAACATGATGGAAGCGATCGCGGCACAGGTCTCGCAGTAGCTGCGCTCGTTGGGCAGCTCGTACGGGTCGCCGAACGCCTCGTCCTGGTGGTGGGCGCCGACGCCGCCCGTCAGGTAGGTCTTGGTGGCCACCATCTCGGCCCACAGCCGCTCGACGGCGTCCTTCAGCGACTCGTCGCCGTTCTCGACGTAGACGTCGGCGGCCCCGGCCAGGAGGTAGAGCTGACGGACCGAGTGACCCTCCACCGACGGAGCCTCGCGGATCGGCAGGTGGTCCTGGAAGTAGTGCGCGCCGAACCGGTCGGAGCCGATCAGGCCGTGTCCACGACGGTCGATGAAATACTGCGCGGTGTCCAGGTAGGAACGCTCACCGGTCTCGCGGTAGAGCTCCACCAACGCGGTTTCGATCTCGGGGTGTCCGCAGACACCGTCGATCAGGCCCGGTCCGGTGCCGAACGAGCGGACGACCAGGTCGGCCACCCGACGCGACAGGTCGAGCAGCCGGGCGTCGCCGGAGGTGCGGTGCAGAGCGACCGCGGCCTGGATCAGGTGACCGGCGCAGTAGAGCTCGTGACCCCAGGACAGCTGCTGGAACCGCTCCCCGGGGAAGTGCACCTGGAAGTGCGAGTCGAGATAACCGTCGTCCTCCTGCGCCGCCTCCAACAGCGTGTACGAGCTCTCGAGGAACTCCTGCAGCTGAGTCTGCGCGGCGTCGCCGAGGTCGGGGTCGGACAGCGTCCAGCCGATGGCTTCGAGCCACTTGTAGAGGTCGCTGTCCAGGAAGGGCAGGTTGTTGACGTACTCGCCGGTGGTCCGGCCGGCGGCCAGCTCGAGGTTGTGGAAGTTGCTGGCCTCGTGCAGGTGGTCCCAGCCCTCGGGCACGCTGACGTCGCGGTTGACCTGACGACGCTCGAACCAGAGACCGACCGAGATGGAGGCGCCGGTGGCGGGGCGGAAGGCGACGCGGCTCGACTCGGTGAGACGGACGGGTCCGGGTTGCACTGAACCGTGGTCATTCATGCGTATTCCTCTGGTTGGTGGGTGATGACAGGGGTTGCGGGATCAACGGGGTGGGGCTCACGAGCGGGACCAGGGAGACCCGGGACGTCGACGTGCGGGTGTCACTTCAGCGCGCCGCTGAGCATGCCGCTGACGTAGTAGCGCTGGAGCAGGACGTAGATGACGATGCACGGGATGATGGTCAACGCGACCCCGGCCTGCAGGGAACCCCAGTTGACGGTGCCGAACTGACCGCTCGACACCAGCGTCAGGGTCACCGGCAGGGTGAACTTGTCCTGGTCGGTGATGAAGATCAGCGCCGCGAAGAACTCGTTCCAGCTGGCGAAGAAGGTGAGCAGAGCCGTGGTGATGATCCCGGGCAGGACGATCGGCAACATGATGAAGCGCAGGGCGCTGAAGATGCCACAGCCGTCGACCAGGGCCGCCTCCTCCAACGTGCCGGGAACAGCGGCGAACGAGTTGCGCATGATGAACAGCCCGAACGGCAGGTTGAAGGTGACGTAGACGATCGTCAGCCCGATCAGGGAGTTGTTCAGGTGCAGCGTCTTCAGCACCATGAACAGCGGCGTGATGATCGCCTGGAACGGGATCATGAACGTGGCCAGGATGAGGAAGAAGACGATGTTGCTGCCGGGGAACTTGGCCCGGGCCAGGGAGTATCCCGCGAACGTGGCCACGAAGATGGTGCCCACCGTGGCGGCGAGGGTGACCAGCACGCTGTTCCACAGGTTGCCGAAGACGTTGAGCCCCTGCACGCTCGCCAGGTGCTTGAAGTTGGCCAGGCTCGGGTGGTGGGCGAACAGGCTCGGCGGGATCAGGCCCTGCTCGGCCGGCTGCTTGAGGGCCATGGTGACCATCACGTAGAGCGGGTAGAGGAAGGCCACAGCCAGGCAGACGCAGACCACCCACCAGGCGACGGCGGGCATGCTCCGGCGGACGTTCTGGACGTACGTGCTCATCAGAGGTTCCTTGTCCGAGTCGTGGGACCGGTCATCTCGCCGCTCATCTCAGTTGTGGTCGGTGTTGCGCAGCAGCAGCATCTGGACCGCGCTGACGATGGCCAGGATGATCATCAGGAAGACCGACAGGGCGGCCCCGTAGCCGAGCTTGAACGAGATGAACGAGTTGCGGTAGATGCTGTAGACCGCCGTGATGGTCTGGTTGGAGGGGCCGCCGCCGGTCATGATGAAGAACTGGTCGAACGCGAGCAGCGAGCCGGCCACCGAGAACACCAGCACCAGCGCCAGGGTCGGCCGCAGCAGCGGAAGGGTGATGTAGCGGAAGGCCTGCCAGCGTCCGGCGCCGTCGATCCGGGCGGCTTCGACCACCTCGTCGGGGATGGACTGTAGGCCGGACAGCAGCAGCAGCATCTGCAGCCCGACCACCTTCCAGGTCACCATGGCGATGACCATCAGCAGAGCCGTCCACACCCCGGCGAAGATGTTGCTGTCGCGAGTGACGAAGCCGGCCCGACGGAGCAGGTCGAACAGCGGCCCGATCTGGGACTGACCGAGGTAGAGCCAGAGGAACGAGCCGGCGGCGAACCCGATACACACGGGCATGAAGAAGATCGACTGGAAGATCCGGGCGGCGCGGACCTTGCGGCGCACGATCACGGCCAGGGCCAGACCCAGGACGAAGAGGATCGGGGTGATCACCAGCGTGTAGAGCAGGGTGAACTTGAGGGCGCTGTGGAAGTTGGGGTCCTTCAGCGCTCGCTGGTAGTTGGCCAGGCCGATGAAGCGGTGACGCCCCAGCAGCGGCCAGTTGTGCAGCGAGATCCAGAAGGTCATGACCAGCGGTACCAGGAAGAACACCACGATCAGGACGATCGCGGGCAGCGCCATCAGGAAGCCGGTCAGCTTCCGTTTCTGGCCCGAGCTGAGCTGGCGGCCCGCCGGCGAGGTGCTCACCACAGGGTCGGTGGGCTCGGCCACCGCGAGACCGTTGGCTATCGAGGTCATGTGCTCTCCACTCGAACGAGGGGTGGGTTCGTTCCCTGAGCTTGTCGAAGGGCGTCCTTCGACAAGCTCAGGAGACGTTGGGACTCAGGAGACTTGGAGGGCCTACGGTTCTAGCCGCCGTCGATCAGCGACTGAGCGGCCTTCTGGCCGGTGGCCTGGGCCGCGGCGAGGTCCGGGCCGAAGACGGAGTCGTTGATCATCTTGACCCACGGGCCGTTGTTGTCGTTGAAGATCGGGTTCTCGACCACGCTGTAGGGCGTCTTGCCGATCCCCATCAGCCGGCCGAACACCTTGTAGGGGGCACCTTGGGGGTCGTAGATCTTCCCGACCAGGTCGGTCCGGACCGGGACGCTACCGTTCTTGGCCAGGAAGGTCTGAGCCTGTTCATCGGTGGCCCACTTCACGAAGTCCTCGGCGCCGGCCTTGTTCTTCGTGCCGGCGATGACCGAGATGACGTCGCCACCGGCGAAGGAGCTCTCGCTGCCGTCCTTGCCCGGGATCGGGGTGACGCCGAAGTTGATCTTGGCCTTCTCGATGGTCGGGATGGCGAAGGCGCCCAGGGTGACCATGCCCACCTTGCCGCTGGTGAACAGTGGGATCTGCTGGGTGCCGGCGTCGTTCTTCGCCGCACTGGGCACCGAACCGTCGGTCCACATGTCCTTGTAGAACTGGAGCGCCTCGGTCACCTGGGGTGAGTCCAGGGTGGCCTTGGCACCGTCCTCGGAGAGGATGTCGCCGCCGCTGGCCCAGATGTGGGGGGCGAACTCGAACACGTTGCAGCCACCGCAGGCTCCGGCGAAGGTGAAGCCGTAATAGTCGGAGCCGAGGGCGCGGATCTTCTTGGCGGCGGTGCGCATCTCGGCGTACGTGGTCGGCGGCTTCGCGGGGTCCAGGCCCGCCTTCTTGAACAGGTCCTTGTTGTAATAGACGGCCGAGGCCTCAGCCGTGAACGGCAGCGCATACGTCTTGTCCTCGAACGTGGACAGCTTGCGGTGCGAAGGACTCAGTGAGTCCTTGTAGGGGAGTGCGTTGGCCATGTCGGTGATGTCCTCGAGGGCACCGGCCGAGGCGAAGTACGGCGCGTACACCAGGTCGATGGAGGAGACGTCGGGACCCGACCCGGATGAGGCCGCCGTGCCGAGCTTCTGCACGAAGCTCGGAGCCGGGATGATCGTCACCTTCGCCTGCACCGCGTGGTTCTTGTTGTAGAGGGAGACCAGCTGGCTCATGAAGCCCTGCTGGGAGTCGCGGGCCCAGACGGTGATGGCGCCGCTGGCGGCGGCGGTGCTGCCCTGGTCCCCGCCGCCGCTGTCGCTGCTGCCGCCACCGCAGGCGGTCGCGAGCAGCGCGACGCTCGCGACCGCGGCCGCGACTCCTAGAACTCGTTTTCTCATGCTGTAGTGCCTCCTGGGGCGCCGTCGTTGCCGCGTCTCACATCCCCCGCGATCGAAGGTGGAAACATTCGGAAAAGCATTTCTGTGACGGACACTAACCGGTAGGGTGAGCCTGGTCAAGCATGTGGTACGCATTGCTGGACAACGGTCTCGACGGCCCGTCGCGTCGCCGCGGCGGGTCTGGAACGACCCTGGACGATGAATGTTCGAGGAGGTTGCGGTGTCCCGGAGCCAGACCTCCGCGCCGACGGTGCGCGACGTGGCCCAGCTCGCCGGCGTCTCGCCCGGCACGGTGTCCAAGGCTCTGAACGGGCGGGGTCAGCTACGTGAGGAGACCCGCCGACGGGTGCAGAGTGCCGCCGAGAAGTTGGGCTTCCAGCCGAACCACCTGGCCAGAAGCCTGATCGAAGGCCGAACGTACACCGTGGGGGTGCTCACGACCGACAGCTTCGGACGCTTCACCCTGCCGCTGATGGAGGGGATCGAGGACAGCCTGGGCGCCGGCAAGGTGTCGACGCTGCTCTGCGATACCCGCGGTGACCCACTGCGTGAGCAGCACTACCTGCAGGAGCTGCTCTATCGCCGGGTGGACGGGCTGGTGGTCACCGGACGCAAACGAGACCCGCGGCGCAGTGTCGGACAGCTGTCCATCCCGGTGGTCTACGTCTTGACCCAGTCAGACGACCCTGGGGAACTGTCGGTGACCTACGATGACGAACAGGGTGCGGAGCTCGCTGCAGCGCATCTCGTGGCCGTGGGGCGGAAACGGATTGCCTACGTCAGCGGACCGGCCCGGCACCTGTCCACCCGACTGCGCCAGCTGGGCACCGAACGCGCCCTGTCGGCCGCCGGCTTGACCCTGTCCCCCGAGGACACATTGCTCGGTCAGTGGAGCGAGAGCTGGGGCCGGAGCGCGGCCGGGTTGCTGGCCAGACGGACCGGCGACGACCGGGTGGACGGGATCTTCTGCGGCAGCGACCAGGTGGCCCGCGGCGTGGCCGACGGGCTGCGCGAGGCGAGCGTCGACGTGCCGGGGGAGGTGTCCATCGTCGGGTTCGACAACTGGGACGTGATGGTGGAGGGCTCACGTCCACCGCTGACCACCATCGACCCCAACCTGTCCATGCTGGGACGGCTGGCGGCCAGCCGGCTGCTCCACGCCATCGACGGGGGTGAGCCCGGTTCCGGTCTGTTGCTGCAACCCTGCGACCTGGTGTTGCGGCAGTCCTCGGTCCCGGGCTGAGCCGGCGCCGCTGGGCCCACCGTCGGGGTCAGCACCGGTGGTCGCGCCGCCAGGCGCTGAAGGAGCGGACCGAGGCGGTGCCGGGTCGCACCAACCACGGCCAGGGATGGATCTCGACCGGACCCAGCCGGTGCGCGTGCTCGGCCCAGCCCGGCACCGGGGTGTAGGTAGTCGCCAGTGACCGACCGGCGAGCTCCTCGGTCACCGATCCGCGGCGCACCTCCACGGTGCGCAGCTCGGCCAGCTCGCCCAGGGTCTCGGCGAGAAACACCAGCCGCTTGCCGGACAGCCGGAGCCGGCGCAGCAGCGGCTCGTCGAACACGAAGACGGCGCCTCGGGCCGGATCACTGGCCAGCGCGGGGTCGCCGACGCCCAGTGACTCGGCGGTCAGCCAGACCTGCTCCGCGCTGCCCGCCGCGTCGGCCTGAGTCGGCCCGCCGGCGATCGGTGCCTTGTCCAGCGGTGGCCCGTCCACCCGCGGTCCGGCCACCGCCTCGGGCCACTCCTGGATGGGGCAGGCCTTCTTCAACGGGCAGCGCCGGCACAGCTCCGGTGCTCGTTTCTCCACCTGCCAGCGGCTGAAACCGTACGGCTTCCCGCTGCCGGTGCCGACCGTCCACTGCCAGCCGAGCCGGTTGGCTGCGCGGGAGCCGTCGAGCAGGTGGGCGAACATCTCATCCTCGCCGGTTCGCCAGTCGGCGCCGGCCCGCACCGCCCACTGGGAGGCCAGCCACATCCGGGTCTGGTTGACCAGCCAGCCGTCCTGGTGCAGCTCGGTGACCACCGCAGCCATGCAGTTCATCTGCGCCGGCCAGGGATCCTCCGGTACCGGAGACGTCGACCGGGGCTGCTCGAAGCGCAGGGCCCGGCCGTGGGCCCGTCCGACGCGGGCGTAGAGATGGCGTGCGTACTCCTGCCACAGCAGCTCGTCGCGATATCGCTTGCGGTCGAACCCGGGCGCGTCGCTGACGGCAGCCCAGACGTCAGGCAGCTGGAGCAACCCGTACCGGATATAGGGCGACATCCGGCTGGCGCCGCGCCGCGCCGCCGGTAGCACCGTACTGCGGTCCCGGGCGTACCCCGTGATGTCCAGGGTCGCCAAAGCCGCGTCCGCGGCGCTCTGCCCACCCGTGAAGGCGCCGGCCCGGACGCCGTCCGGACCCTCACGGGTCAGGTCCCCGAGGTGCTGGGCGACCCAGGCCACGACGTCGGCGGGGTCAGCGCCGTCGGCGACCGATGGCGGGTTTGGTAGCAGGCTCACTGCGAGTCTTCGGCTTCGGGACCCCGGATCGATGCAGAAGCGTGCGTTCGGCCAGCAGCTGGGACAAGGTGATGCTCGGCTGGCCCGCCAGCTGCTCGATCTGGGTGCGGCAGGAGAAGCCGTCGGCGAGCACCCGGCTGGCTCGCGACTTGGTCCGGATCGCCGGCAGCAGCGCGTTCTCGGCCACCGCCACCGACATCTCGTAGTGACCGCGCTCCATCCCGAAGTTGCCGGCCAGGCCGCAGCAGCCGACCACCAGTTGGAGGGTCGCGCCGGCGGCGGTCAACAGCCTCTCGTCGGTCGCGAAGCCCATCACCGAGTGGTGGTGGCAGTGCGGCTGCACGACCAGCTCGACGCCGCTCAGGTCGGGAGGCCGCCAACCCGGGTCGCTGGTCAGCTGCTCGGCCAGCGTCCTGGCCAGGTCGTGCACCCGCTCCGCTCGCGGGTCGTTCGGCAGCAGTTCGACCAGGTCGGAGCGCAGTACCGCGGTGCAGGACGGCTCCAGCCCGACGATGGGGATGCCCTGGTCGGCGTACGGGCCGAGGATGTCGAGCAACCTGAGCAGTCGGGTCCGGGCGCCGTCGAGCTGCCCGGTGGTGATCCAGGTCAGCCCGCAGCAGGCGACGTCGTCGGGCACGATCACCCGGTAGCCGGCCGAGGTCAGCACCTGCGCGGCAGCCAGACCTACCTCGGGACTCATCCCGTCGGTGAAGCTGTCGGCCCAGAGCACCACCGCCGGACGCTCGTCGGAGGCCTGGCTGACCTCGTGCCGACGGGCGCGTCGCGACTGGCGATGGAAGGTCGTCGGAGCGAACCGGGGCGCGGTGCGCCGCGGATCCATGCCGCCGGCCCGCAGCACCAGCCGGGCCAACGGACGGAACCCCAGCGCCGTGTTGAGCACCGCCGGCCCGATCCGCGGTAGCTTGTCCAGCACCCAGATCCACCGGGGCAGCCAGCCGATGCTGTAGTGGCTGATGGGGCGCAGCTTCTTGCGGTACGTGCGGTGCAGCACCTCGGACTTGTACTGCGCCATGTCCACCCCGGCGGGACAGTCGCTGCCGCAGGCCTTGCAGGACAGGCACAGGTCCAGCGACTCGTGCACCTCCGGGCTGGACCAGTCGGGGATCAGGGACCCGTTGGTCAGCTCCTGCAGCACCCGGGCACGACCGCGGGTGACGTCCTTCTCATCCTTGGAGGCCAGGAAGGACGGACACATGAAACCACCGGCGGCGGAGTTGTCGGCGCGACACTTGCCGACCCCGACGCAGCGGTGCACCGCCCGGGTGAAGTCGCCGTCGTCGTGGGCGAAGCTGAAGCCGCTGGCGATCGACAGCAGGGGTCTGGCCTGCGGCCGGCGGAGGTCGGCGTCGATCGGCTTCGGCCGGACCAGGACACCGGGGTTCAGCAGGTCGTCGGGGTCGAACAGCGCCTTCACCCCGGCAAACAGGTCCAACATCGGTGCGCTGTACATCAGGGACAGCATCTCGCTGCGGGCCCGGCCGTCGCCGTGCTCGCCGGAGCAGGAGCCGCCGTGCTTGACCACCAGGTGGGCGGCGTCGGTGATGAAGCTCCGGAAGACGCTGCCGTCTCGCTCCATCGGCAGGTCGATGCGGACGTGGATGCAGCCGTCGCCGAAGTGCCCGTACGGCAGGCCGACCACCCCGTAGGAGTCCATCAGCGCCTCGAACTCGCGGAGGTAACGGCCCAGGTTGGCCGGCGGGACGGCCGCGTCCTCCCAGCCGGGCCAGGCCTGGCGACCGTCCGGGGTGCGGCCGGCCAGCCCGGCGCCGTCCTCACGGATCCGCCACATGGCAGTGGCTTCTGGGCCGGCGGGCATCAGCGCCGTGTCCAGCGCATGGCTATCCCGGACGACTGACTCGGCAGCGATCCGCGCCACCGCCGCGGTGTCTCCACCCATCTCCATCATCAGCCAGCCCGCGCCGCGCGGGAGGGGTGGCACCGAGGCGGCACCCTTGGCGCGTCGGACCACGTCCACCAGCCGCGCGTCCAGGCCCTCGATCGCCAACGGCGAGTGGGTGAGCAGCGCCGGGACGGCGTCAGCGGCGGAGGCCATGTCGGGGTAGCCGAGCACCACCAGCATCCGGGCGGGACTGATCGGGACCAGCTTGACGGTGGCGTCCAGGATCACCCCCAGCGTGCCTTCGGTGCCCACGAGTCCTCTGGCCAGGTTGCGGCCGTTCTCCGGCAGCAGATGTTCCAGCGAGTACCCCGAGACCTGTCGACCGAAGGTGCCCAGCTCGGTCCGGATGATGTCCAGGTGGGAGTCGACCAGCGGCCCGAGGCCCGGGACCGGGTCGAGCCCCCGACCGGCGGTGAAGCGGCGACCGCGACCGTCGATCATGGTCAGCGCTTCGACGTTGTCGGCGGTGCGACCGTAGGCCACCGCGTGCGGACCGCAGGCGTTGTTGCCGATCATGCCGGCCAGAGTGGCGCGGGCGTGCGTCGACGGGTCGGGGCCGAAACGCAACCCGGCCGGCGCCACCTCGCGCTGCAGCCGCGCCATGATGACCCCCGGTTCGACCAGCGCGGTCTGGCTGCCGGTGTCGATGTCGAGGATGCGGTTGAGGTGCCGAGCGAAGTCGATCACGATGCCGGTGCCGACGGCGTTGCCGGCGACTGAGGTGCCGCCACCCCGGCTGGTCACCGGCGTGCCCGTACTCCGGCTGACCTCCAGCGTCGCGAGCACGTCGTCGACGTCGAGCGGTTCCACCACGACCTGCGGGACGACCCGGTAGTTCGAGGCGTCCGTGGAGTACTCGGCACGGCGCCGGGTGTCGTCGGACACCTGGCCCCGGACCGTACGTCGGAGCAGCTGGGCGAGGTCGGTCCCGGGGTCGTTCATCGGGCCCCAACATAGTCGACGCCCCGCCACCGCCGAGGCGGCTCTGATCCTGCGCTTTTGTCGGCGTGTTGCGACCACCCGGCAGGCGGTCGCGCTCAGCCGGGCGGGGCCGGGTGGCCGGGTGCGCCGAGCCAGTCGTCAGCGATCTGCCGTCCGATCCGGACCAGCAGCCGGCCACCGTCGCTCATGCAGCGGGCCAGGTCGGGTTCCAGCTGCTGCAGCGTGTACGTCTGGTCGAAGCCGGCCGCCACCAGCGTCGAGTCGGTCAGCGACGTCACCCCGGCC
>JBBRYD010000063.1:0-19307 GCA_038238065.1 Propionibacteriales bacterium
ACCCGGCAGCATCCGGCTGCTCAGCGGCACGTGGTTGAGTGCCGACTTCGCCAGTACCTCGTGGAACGTCATCCCGTCGAACTCGGGCGTCTGCACCGAGCGCACCAGTGATGACAGCCGCAGCAACCCCGGTGCGGCAACCGTCTCGTCGTCGAGCTTCTGAGCTTGCCACCGCATGCTCGATGAGAACACGAGTTCGATACCTGCGCCAACCCCCTTCGCCGAGTAGGCACTAAAACCTGCATTCTGTCGGCGTGTCGACGCTGAGCCGAACCCCCGCCGGTCTGTCGACAAACGACACGCCGACCGAGGTGCAGGTTTAGTGCCTACTCGGCGTCAGAGGGTGAGCCGGCTGACGTACGGTGCCACGTCGGCCGCGGCGTCGGCTCCGTACCCGATCTCGAAGCGGCTCAGGAAGGTGCCGTTGAAGCGGTACTCCTGGGTGCCCACGATGGCGATCACGTAGCTGGCCAGGACCGAGCCGATCTGGGCGCAGCGCTCCAGCGACACCCCCCAGGAGAGACCGGCGATGAAACCGGCACGGAACGCGTCGCCCACCCCGGTCGGGTCGACCCGACCCGTCTCCGGCGCGATGGGGACGTTGATCTGCGGCTGGCCCTGGACCTCGATCGAGGCACCGTCCTTGCCGCGGGTGATCACGCGGGTCCCCACCCGAGACAGGATCTCCTCGTGCGACCACCCGGTCTTGGAGGTGATCAGGCCGTCCTCGTACTCGTTGGAGAACAGGTAGGTGGCGCCGTCGATCAGCCGCCGGATGTCTGGTCCGTTCATCCACGCCATCTGCTGCGACGGGTCGGAGATGAAACGGTAGCCCCGCAGCCGACACTCGTCACTGTGCCGCTGCATCGCCTCGGGGTCGTTCGGGGAGATGATGACCAGATCGAGGCCGCCGACCTCGTCGGCGATCGGCTTCAGCTCGATCTGCCGGGCCTCGGCCATCGCGCCGGTGTAGAAGGAGCCGATCTGGGCGTTGTCGGTGTCGGTGGTGACCACGAACCTGGCGGTGTGCGCCGTGGCCGAGACGTGGATCGGCCAGGTCAGCACTCCGTGCCGGTCCAGCCAGGAGCGGTAGTCGGCGAAGTCGGCGCCCACCGCCCCCACCAGCAGCGGGTGGAGGCCCAGCGCCGCCAGCCCGAACGAGATGTTGGGCGCCACCCCCCCACGCTTGATCTGCAGGTCGTCCACCAGGAACGACAGCGACACGTGGTCGAGAGCAGCCGCCATCAGGGACTCAGCGAACCGGCCAGAGAACGTCATCAGGTGGTCCATCGCGATGGATCCGGTCACGGCTATCTGCACGGACGAACCCTAACGTCTCCGGCCGCCCTCCAGCGCCGTTCGGGTCCGGTGCGCGCGTCGACCCATCCCCTACCCTCGTCTGCATGAGGTCGCCAACATGACGTCGCCAGCATGAGGTCGCCGTCGGCGGGGGGTGATCCGGTCGTGGTGATCGGCGGTGGGTTGGCCGGACTGGCCGCCGCCGCCCGGCTGGCCAAGGCCGGGCACTCCGTCCAGCTCGTCGAGGCTGCCGACCGACTCGGCGGAGCCTGGGCCCCGTTCGATCTCGACGGCGTGCGGGTCGACCGCGCCCCCAGCGTGCTCGGTTTCCCGGCACCTTGGCGCGACCTGTTCCGCAAGAGCGGCCGACCGCTGGAGGCCGAACTGGGCCGGCTCGGCCTCGCCCTCGACCCCGCTCCGGCGGCGCGGTACGTGTTCTCGGACGGCAGCGACGTGTTTCTGCCGGCCGATCGAGCGGGCCAGTACGAGATGATGTCCGACACGTACGGCAACGCGGCGGCGATCCGCTGGCGGGACCTGCTCGACCGGCTGGACCAGGTCTGGCAGGTGGTCCGGCCGCTCGGTCTGGAGTCCGAGCTGCGCCACCGCCGCCAGCTCGCAGCGGGCCGGGCGCTGTTGCAGCCCCGCCGGACCATCCAGCATCTGGCTGAGGAGCTCCACGAGCCGCACCTGGCCGCGCTGGTCTCGAGCGTGGCGTACCGGCTGGGCGGCGTGCCGCAGCTGACGCCGGCGTGGTGTGCGGTCGAGCTGAGCATCCAGCGCACCTTCGGCCGCTGGGCGATCGCCTCCGACGACCATCCTGACGAGGTCGGTCGCAGCTCGGTGCTGGTGGACGCGCTGACCAGCCGACTGGCGTTGCGGCGGGTGATCGTGCAGCCGGACCGACGGGTGACCGGTCTGATCCGGGAGGGCGACCGGGTGGTCGGGGTGGTCTTAGAGGACGGCGCGCTGGCCGCCAGTGCCGTGGTCAGCACCGCCGACCCGTGGCAGACCTACGGCACCCTGCTGCCTGCCGCCGGACGCTCGATGGCCAGGGCCCGACGACACTGGCGGCCAGCACTGGCCCCGGCGATCAGCCACCGGTTCGTCTCTTCCCCGTCCGCCGCCACCGGTGCGCAGCTCACCCGCGCGACGGTCACCGAGACCGTGACCCTGACCGCAGCCGGTCAGCCGACCATCAGCTACGCCCGCCCGGTCGGCGACCGAACCCTGGAGACGGTGCACGACTACGTCCGGGCCACTCCGCAGCGTTCAGCCGGGATCGCCTGGGACGGTTTCCGCAGCTGGCTGGCTCGACCTGCGGTGACCAGTGCCGTGCCCGGCCTCTTCCTGGCCGGGCCGTTCTCACCCGGCGGTAGCCATCCGTCAGCGGTGGTGCTGTCCGGCGCCCTCGCCTCGTACGCCTGTCACGACTACCTCAGCTGAGCCGATGGACGGGCTCGAGCGTCCCGGTCCGCACCGTCCCAGGTGCAGAAAACGGGGCGCTGCGCCTGTAGACTTCAACCTCCTTTTTCCCTGGGTAAGGAACCTTCTCTTTGTCTCACGCGCAGGCTTCTCACACGCCGGACGATCAGCTCTCCCCGAACGGTTCGCCCAACGCTCTGGAACGAGAGCTGGCGGTGGAGCAGCAGCACGTCGATCTGGTCTACAAACGGCTGGCTGAGGCGACCCGGCAGGCCCAGCACGTCGCCACCGCCGGGCGGTCGCTGTTCCAGTCCGACCGGGCCAACTTCGTCCGCGAGGAGGACGGTACCGGGCTGTACGAGCGCGACGTCTTCGCCTTCCAGGCCGCTCGCCTGCTCGCTGTGCTGGACGCCGAGCACGAGGGCCTGGTCTTCGGCCGGCTGGACCGCACCGACGGAGAGATTCGCTACGTCGGCCGGATCGGGGTCCGCGACGCCGACTACGAGCCGCTGGTCATCGACTGGCGGGCCCGCGCCGCCGAGCCGTTCTACCGCGCCACGCCCGCCGAACCGATGGAGGTGGTCCGACGCCGCGTGCTGCGCTGTCAGGGCGACCGGGTGATCGGCATCGAGGACGACCTGCTGGACGGCGACAGCGCCGAGGTCGAGCTGGTGGTGATCGGCGAAGGGGCCCTGATGGCGGCCCTGTCCCGGGCCCGCGGCCACACGATGCGCGACATCGTGGCCACCATCCAGTCCGAGCAGGACGAGGCCATCCGGGCTCCGTACCAGGGAGTCACCATGATCTCCGGCGGCCCCGGCACCGGCAAGACCGTGGTCGCGCTGCACCGGGCGGCCTACCTGCTCTACTCCAACCGGCGCCGGTTCGAGTCGGGCGGCGTGCTGGTGGTCGGTCCCAGCCGGCTGTTCATGAACTACATCGAACGAGTGTTGCCGAGCCTCGGTGAGGACTCCGTCACCCTCCGACCCATCGGCGCCGTCGCCTCCGACGTGGTCAAGCTCAACGGTGACCGGGTGGACAGCGCACCGGTCGCGGCCATCAAGGGCAGCCTGCGGATGCTGGCCGTGCTCAAGCGGCTGGTGCACGAGCCGCCCCAGTCCGTGCCGCTGGAGCTCCGGCTCACCCTGCGGGGTGAGGTGCTGTCGCTGTCCGCCACCGTGCTCGACCGGATCCGGGCCGACGTGCTCAGCCACCACAAGCTCAACCAGGGTCGCGAAGCCGCCGAGACCGGTGTCCTCAACGCCCTCTGGCGGACCAAGCCGAGCGAGCTGGAGACCGAGCGCGAGCAGTTCGACGAACTGCTCACCGAGACCGCGGCGTACCGGATGTTCCGGCTGGGCTGGTGGCCCACCCTCAGCGCGACCACAGCGCTCGCCCGGTTGGCCGATCCGTCCGTGATGGCGAAGGTGTCCGACTCGATCCTGTCCCGCAGCGACCAGGAGCTGGTCAGCGCCAGCTATCGGACCAGTGGCTCTCGCACACCGGACGAGCCGTACGGAACGTCGGACCGGGTCGCCGGTGACTGGACCAGCGCCGACGGTGCCCTGCTGGACGAGCTGGTCCATCTGCTGGGCCCGGTGCCCGACGACGAGGGAGAGCAGTTGCTGTTCCTCGACGCCGACGCCGAGTACGCCGAGGTGGTGACCACCATGGACCGGCTGGAACCGACCCGCGAGGTCGACCCGTTCGAGTCGGAGTACCAGACGTACGCCCACATCCTGATCGACGAGGCACAAGACGTCACCCCGATGCAGTGGCGGATGCTGCGCCGCCGGGGGGCCAGCGCGAGCTGGACCGTCGTCGGCGACCCGGCCCAGAGCTCGTGGCCGGACGCGGCGGAGTCGGCCAAGGCGGTCAGCGACATGATCGGCGGCGCCCCGCTGCGTCGGTTCCGGATGAGCACCAACTACCGGAGCCCGGCAGAGGTGTTCGACTTCGCGGCCAAGGTCGTGGTGCAGGCCTTCCCCGATGCCGACCTGCCCACGGCAGTGCGTTCCACCGGGATCGAGCCCCGGCTGCTGGTCGCGCCCGACTCCGAGCTGGTCAGCACCGC
The DNA here is from genome assembly GCA_038238065.1 of Propionibacteriales bacterium. Classification (GTDB taxonomy): domain Bacteria; phylum Actinomycetota; class Actinomycetes; order Propionibacteriales; family Propionibacteriaceae; genus Microlunatus. The sequence goes on from JBBRYD010000063.1 coordinate 4,799, forward strand.
GGTCGAGGCCGTCAGCACCCTGCTCGATCAGGTCGAGGGCACCGTCGGCGTCATCTGTCCGCCGTCGCGCATCGGGGGGTTGACCGCCGAGCTCGACCGGGTCGAGCTGGCGGGGGCCGAGAGGCTCGCGGTGGTCACCCCGCTGGAGTCCAAGGGCCTGGAGTACGACGGTGTCCTCGTGGTCACCCCCGACGACGTCGTCGCGGAGTCACCGGGCGGCGTCCGCTCGCTCTACGTCGCGCTGACCCGCCCGACGCAGCGGTTGGTCACCCTCGACGCAGACCCGGAAGCAGTCTGGCGTAGATCTCTCGGGTAGCCGGCGAGCGGTTCATGGTGATGAAGTGCAGGCCGGGTGCTCCCCCGGCCAGCAGGTCCTCGGACAGCTCGGTGGCCAGGTCGATCCCGACCGACCTGACCTGGGCGTCGTCATCGGCGACGGCGGTCACCCGATCGACCACCTGGGTCGGCAGCTCGGCTCCGGACAGCTCCGCGAAGCGCTTGATCTGGGAGAACCGGGTGACCGGCATGATCCCCGGGATGATCGGGATGTCGCAGCCGAGGTCGCGCACCCGGGCGACCAGGTCGAAGTAGCGGCGCGCGGTGAAGAAGAGCTGGGTGATGGCGAAGCCGGCACCGGCCCGGGCCTTCTCGACCAGGATGCGGGCGTCCAGATCGGGATCATGATGCTCCGGGTGCACATCGGGAAAGGCGGCCACACCGATGCAGAAGTCGCCGAGCTCGGCCACCATGGACACCAGCTCGGTCGCGTTGGCGAGGCCGTCCGGATGCCGTTCCCAGGGCACCGTCGGTCCTCCGGGCATGTCACCGCGAATGGCCAGGATGTGCCGGATCCCCGACGCCGCATAGGTGCCGATCACCCGACGGAGCTGCTCGCGGGACTGGCTGGCGCAGGTCAGGTGGGCCATCGGGCGTAGCGTGCTGTGCCGCGCGATGGCCTCGGTGGCGTGGATCGTCCGGTCGCGGGAGGAACCGTTGGCGCCGTAGGTGACCGACACGAAGTCGGGTCCGAGCGCCTCGAGGTCGCGGACGGTCTGCCAGAGCTGGCGCTCCTGGATCTCGTCCTTCGCCGGGAACAGCTCGAACGAGAACAGTGGGCGCGCGTTGGCGGCGAGCAGCTCGGCAATGGTGGGTCGGCGGGCCCGGACCACCGCTTCGCTCGACATGCGAACACCCTAGGACACCCCCCAAGGGGTCTTCCGTAGGCTCACCATGTGGTCAGTCATCCCGTCGTCGTCGAGCACCCGTCCACAGCTGCATCGGTGCCCGACCCCGCCGCCCCTCTGTCGCAGGCCTTTCGGGACGGTGTATCGACCGAGATCACCGCCTTCCTGAACGCCGAGCGCGACGTCCTGGCGAGCATGGGGGTCGAGCTCGCGCCGGTGCACCAGCTGGCCACCTCACTGCTGTCCGGCGGCAAGAGGCTGCGCCCCGCGTTCGCGTACTGGAGCTACGTCGCCGCGGCCGGCCTGCCCGGCGACGAGCTGAGACCGTTGCTGGCGGCTGCGGCCAGCCTGGAGATGCTGCACGTCAGTGCGTTGGTGCACGACGACGTGATGGACTCCTCCGACGTTCGCCGCGGGCAGCCCTCGGCCCATCGCCAGTTCGAGACGCTGCACGTCGGCTCGGGCTGGCTGGGCGATCCGGAGGCCTTCGGCCGAGCCGGTTCCATCCTGCTCGGCGACCTGCTGCTCATGTGGTCGGTGCAGCTGTTGCACCGCTGCGGACTGCCCGAGGCCACGGTGCAGCGCGCGCTGCCGATCCTGGAGGCCATGCGGACCGAGGTGACCTGCGGCCAGTACCTCGATGTGGTGGCCCAGGCCCAGCCGTTCCGCCTGTCCACCGAGCCCGGCGGAGACGCCCGAACCATCGAGCTCGCTCTGGACGAGGCGAGCCGGGTGGTGGAGTACAAGTCGGCCCGCTACACCGTCCAGCGACCCTGCCAGATGGGGGCGGCGCTGGGTGACGGCACTGGTCGGCTGCACGACGCACTGGCCGGCTACGGATCACCCCTCGGTCGCGCCTTCCAGTACCGCGACGACCTGCTCGGGGTGTTCGGCGACCCCGAGGTCACCGGCAAACCGACCGGGGACGACCTGCGCGAGGGCAAGCGCACCGTCCTGATCGCCCATGCGTACGCGCACGCCGACGACGTCGGCCGCCGACTCCTGGTGTCCCGGTTGGGCGACCCGGCGTTGGACGCGGACGGCGTGACCTCCCTGCAGCACGTCATCGCCGGCTCTGGCGCGCAGGACGCCGTCGAGGCGATGATCAGCCGGGAGTACGACCGGGCGATGACGTCGCTGACCGGCGCGGAGATGACCGACGAGGGTCGCCTAGCCCTCACGGCGCTGGCCGCCGCCTCCGTGCACCGGGTCTCCTGAGCTCGCCGTCGCCGCTCAACCGAAGGCGGCCAGGGAGTACCGCTGCATGGCCGGTTCCTGCCAGGCCTCGTGCAACCGGTCGCTGAGCGCCTGGGCGGCGGCTCGCGGATCCGAGGCGAGCGTGATCGGCCGGACGACGCAGACCCGGCGGGCTCCCGCGGCGATCACGTCGTCGATGGTGTCGGTGGTCACCCCACCGATGGCAAACCACGGCTTCGCCTCCCGTCGCGACGGCGGCGCCGCCTGCGTGGCGTATCGGACCAGGTCCAGCCCGACCGGCTCGTCGTCGGGTTTGGTCGCGGTGGCGTACACCGGACCCACGCAGAAGTAGTTCACCTGCCGATCGCCGATCGCCTGGTCGGTCTGCTTCGGCGCATGGGTGGAGCGGCCGATCAGGGCCCACTCGTTCAGGTGCCTCCGCGCCGAGCCGGCCGGGCCGTCGGTCTGTCCCAGGTGCAGTACGTCGGCCTGGAACCGTTCGGCCAGCTCGGCCGAGTCGTTGACGCAGACCAGGCCCTGGTGCCGCAGCGCCACGGTCCGGGCGATCTCCAGCGCTTCCAGCTCGGCGTCCGGGTCCATCCCCTTCTGCCGGATCTGCACGATGTCCACCCCGCCGGAGAAGGCCGCCTCCAGGAAGTCAGCCAGGTCCCCTTGCTCGCTCCGGGCGTCAGTGCAGAGGTACAGCCGGGACAACCGGAGTCGCGTGTCGAGTCCCATCAGCGCGGTCACGGTCCACAGGCTAGTGCCGAACCGACGTCAACCCTCGCCACCTAGGATGAACGCGTGATCGGGCCTTTTGCAGCAGACGTCATCGTGGTCGGCGGTGGCCTGATCGGGTCCGCCATCGCGTGGCAGCTGCAGCAGTCGGGGCTGCAGGTGACGGTGGTGACCGGGGAACGGTCAGCCGCCGCGTCCGGCGTCGCTGCCGGCATGCTGGCTCCGGTCACCGAGATCTCCTTCACCGAGGAGAAGCTGCTCGCGCTCAACCTCGCGTCGATCGACCTCTACGACGACTTCATCGCCCGGCTCGAGGACGCCAGCGGGCTCCCGGCCGGTCTCCGGCGAACGGCCACACTGTCGGTGGCCTACAACACCGACGACGCCACCCGGCTGAGCACGCTGAAGGACTTCCTCGACCGGCTCGGTCTGACCTCGGTCCGCCTGACCAGCCGGGAGAGCAGGGCGCACGAGCCGCTGCTCTCCCCCGCCATCCGTGGCGGGCTGCTGGTCGAGGGTGACTGGAGCTGCGACAACCGGCTGCTCTGGACCGCCCTGATCCAGGCCGGTCGCCGGGCCGGGGTGGCGGAGCTCCCCGGGTACGTGCACGCCGTGCAGAGCACGGCTGGGCGGGTCCGTGGCGTCATGCTGGCCGACGGCACCGAGCGGTCGGCGGACCGCGTCGTGCTGGCCAACGGTGCCTGGGCCAGCCAGGTCAGCGGTATCCCCGACCTACCGGTCCGTCCCATCAAGGGTCAGATCCTGCGTCTGGACCCGGGCCGGCTGCCCGCCCCCCGACTCACCGTGCGGGCCATCAGCAAGGGCACCGAGGTCTACCTGGTGCCTCGGGCCTCGGGCCGCGAGGTGGTGGTCGGGGCGACGGTCGAGGAGCTCGGCTTCGACGCCAGAGTCACCGCCGGCGGCGTCTACGAGCTGCTGCGCGACGCCCGTAGCGTGGTCCCGATCACCGCCGAGTACGCGCTGACCGAGACCTCCGTCGGCTGGCGTCCGGCCACCCCTGACCACGCACCGATCCTCGGTCTCTGTGACCTCGAGGGGCTGGTGCTGGCCACCGGGCACTACCGCAACGGAGTGCTGTTGACCCCGGTCACGGCCGCGGCCATCGGCGCCCTGATGATCGACGGCGACCTGCCTACGGCCGCGCAGGGCTTCACCCTCGACCGCTTCTCCCACCGGACGGAGCCCGTTCAGTGAACATCTACGTCAACGGCGAGCTGCGCCAGGTGCCCACGGCGGCCCGGCTGCTGACGGTGCTCGACGTACCCGACGGCGCCCCGGCTCCCCGCGGCATCGCGGTGGCGCTGGACGGCACCGTGGTGCCGCGGGGGCAGCTCAGCCGGACCGACCTGCACGAAGGAGCCCGGGTGGAGATCGTCACGGCGGTGCAGGGTGGCTGAGGTGCGGACGGGACCCTTGGTCCCCCCGACCACCGCCCCCAGCGAGCAGCCGGACCTGCTGACCATCGCCGGCCGGACCTTCACCTCCCGGCTCATCATGGGCACGGGCGGTGCACCCAGCCTCGAGGTGATGGAGGCGGCCCTGCTGGCCTCCGGCACCGAGCTGACCACCGTCGCCATGCGCCGCATCGACCCGAGCGCCCCCGGATCGGTGCTCGACATCCTGGACCACCACGGCATCGCGGTGTTGCCCAACACGGCGGGCTGCTACACCAGTGTCGACGCGGTGCTCGTCGCCCAGCTGGCTCGGGAGGCGCTGGAGACCAACTGGGTCAAGCTGGAGGTGATCGCCGACGAGGTGACCCTGCTGCCCGACCCGATCGAGCTGCTGGACGCCGCCGAGCGCCTGGTCGCCGACGGTTTCGTCGTCCTCCCCTACACCAACGACGACCCGGTGATGGCCCACAAGCTCGAGCAGGTGGGCTGCGCGGCGGTGATGCCGCTGGGCGCTCCGATCGGCTCCGGGCTGGGCATCCGCAACCCGCACAACATCGAGCTGATCGTGGAGGCGGCCGGTGTCCCGGTGGTGCTGGACGCCGGCCTCGGCACCGCCTCCGAAGCGGCGCAGGCGATGGAGCTGGGCTGTGACGCCGTGCTGCTGGCGTCGGCCGTGACCCGGGCCGAGCACCCGCGTCGGATGGCCGAGGCGATGCGGCTGGCCGTCCAGGCGGGCCGGCTGGCCCGACGAGCGGGGCGGATCCCGGTCCGTCGCTACGCACAGGCCACGTCGCCGAACCGGGGCCGGATCGACTGACCGGCCGACCTCGGGCCCGCGGAAACTACGGGGCAGCGCCGCGCGTTGAACCCGGTGATCGCCCATCGGCCCTCGTACAATCGGCGAAAGGCCTCCCCGGCTTCCGCCCCCCTTCCGTGTTTGGAGCAGGCGTGTCCATGACGAGCGTTGGCGACCCGTTGGTGGGTCAGGTGCTCGACGGCCGCTACCAGATCACCACCCGGCTGGCTCGCGGTGGGATGGCGACCGTCTACCAGGCCGTCGACCTACGGCTCACCCGCACGGTGGCGATCAAGGTGATGCACATCGGCCTCGGTGACGACGCGGAGTTCGCCCGCAAGTTCGACCGGGAGGCACGCGCGGCCGCCCGGCTGTCCCATCCCAACGTGGTGTCGGTCTTCGACCAGGGTCACGACAGCGGTTCGGGACGCGACTCGCGGCCCTACATCGTGATGGAGTACGTCGACGGCCAGACCTTGCGGGACGTGATCAGCCGGGAAGCCCCGCTGACCCCGCTGCGGGCGCTGGAGATGATCGAGCCGGTGCTCAGCGCCCTCGCCTGCGCCCACGACGCCGGTCTGGTGCACCGCGACGTGAAGCCCGAGAACGTGCTCATCTCTGACCGCGGCCAGATCAAGGTCGCCGACTTCGGGCTGGCCAAGGCGATCAGCGCCCAGACGTCCACCGCCACCCAGGGGCTGCTGATCGGCACCGTGTCCTACCTTCCGCCGGAGCTGGTGCTGTCCGGCCGAGCCGACGCACGCTCCGACGTCTACAGCGCCGGCGTGGTCCTGTTCGAGCTGATCACCGGCACGAAGCCACACACCGGTGAGACGCCCATCCAGGTCGCGTACGCCCACGTGCACACCGACGTGCCGGCTCCGTCGACGCGGACCACCGCGGGGCCGATCCCGCCGTACCTGGACGCCCTGATCGGACGGGTGACCGCGCGGGACCCCGACGTGCGCCCACCCGACGCGAAGGTGATGCTGACCCTGGTCCGCCGCGTCCGGGCGGCCCTGCGGGACGGCGTCCTCGATGACGTCGAGCTCACCCAGGATCTGACCATCCCCGACCACCAGCTGCGCACCGACCCGATCGGCGACCGCAGTGACTTCGAGGTCACCCAGTTCGTCCCGGCCGATCCGACGCCGGTGCGGCAGCAGGGCCCCCAGGCGCCGGCAGCGACCCGCCACCAGGAGCCCGGCCGGGAGAACTCCTGGCCGACCGCCTGGGATGCGCCACCGCCGGCGGTGGCGCGACCGAGGCAGCCGGCGAGCGACGGGAGCGAAGACGAACGTCGTCGGGTGTCGCGTCGTCGGCGCCGGGGCTGGATCGCCCTGCTGCTCGTGCTGCTGCTCACCGCTGTGGCCGCCCTGGCCGGCTGGTACTACACCGATGGCCGCTTCACCAGCGCTCCGGAGCTCAGTGCCCTGACCACGACCCAGGCAGAGAACATCGCCCACGGCGCGGGTCTCGACGTGGTGTTCGAACCGGAGTACAGCGAGACGGTGGCCAAGGGCGTGGTGATCGAAACGAGCCCCGGACCCGGCGAGCAGATCCTCGCGGGTGGGAAGATCGCAGCCCTGGTCTCCCAGGGCCCGGAGCGCTACCCGATGCCCCGGGTGGTCGGGCTGCCCGAGGCGGACGCGCAGGCAGCCCTGCAGAGGGCCAATCTCGAGCTGGGGCGCGCCACGACCGACTACAGCGAGACCGTCGCCGAGGGCCGGGTGATCACGGCGTCGCAGGCGGTCGGCGTGCTGCTGAAGAAGCAGACGCTGGTCTATCTGACGGTGTCGGAGGGTCCGCGACCGATCAGGATCGTCGACTACACGAACAAGTCGGCCGACGACGCCCAGGCTGCGTTGAAGAAGGCAGGTTTCGTCGTCAAGGTCACCACCGCCAACTCTCGGACGGTCCGGGCCGGCCGGGTGATCGGTCAGAGCCCCGACCACGGTGCCGGCCAGGCCAAGGACACGGTCACCCTGAAGACGTCGCTGGGCCCCGTGATGGTGACCATTCCCAACGTGCGCTCGATGGGCACCAAGGCGGCGACCCAGGTGATGCGAGACGCTGGTTTCAAGGTCAGGACCAAGCCGGTGCTGGTCAACTTCCTGGGCCTGGGCTACGTGGCCTACAGCAAGCCGGGCGCCCGCAACAAGGCACCCGAGGGCTCGACCATCACGCTCTACACGGTCTGACGGCCCTTCGACCAGCCCAGGGCTCGGATCACGGCTCGAAGACGATGGCCACCTTGCCGGACTGGCCGCCGTCGGCGATCCGGTAGGCCTCGCTCGCGTGCTCCAGGCTGAACCGGTGGGACACGATGACCTCGGGGCGCAACCCCCAGACCGGTAGCCGCTCGACCAGCTCGCGCATGTGATCGATGCTGGTCACCCAGGAGCCGAACATGGTGATCTGCCGGTGGATGAGGGTCGGGCTGGCCTCGTCGATCTCGAACGAGCTGCCCTCCCCGACCAGCACCATCCGGCCCCGGCTGCGCAACAGAGCGACCGCGGTCCTGCGGCCGGGCATGCTGCCCGAGCAGTCGATGGCCACATGGGCGCCACCACCCAGCAGGTCGGCCAGCGAGTCCACCTCGTCGGGCGCACACGCCAGGTCAACAGCGCCCAGCTCGACGGCGAGAGCGCGCCGGTCAGCGCTGGGGTCGACCCCGACCCGGGGCACGGCGCCGAGTGCCTTGCCCAGCAACCCGGCGGCGAGGCCCACCGGTCCCAGCCCGATCACGGCGAGGCTGTCCCGGCCGCTGACCGAGGCGCGCAGCAGCCCCTCGTAGGCGGTCCCAAAACCGCAGGCTACACAGGCGCCGTCGAGGTAGGACACCGAGTCGGGCAGCACGATGCAGTCACGCTCCTGGGCCAGCAACCGGTCAGCGTGGCCACCGTCGCGCTGCCAGCCGTAGGCCGCTCTATCCGGGGAGCTGCAGCTGATCTGGTAACCACGGGCGCAGTCGTCGCACTGGCCGCAGCCGCTGATGTGGTAGACCGCCACCCGGTCACCGACCACGATCCGTCGTGCGTCCGGACCGACGGCGATCACCTCCCCGGCCGGTTCGTGGCCGGCAACCACGTTCTGGTACGTCTCGGCCGGGTCGCCCTGGAGGTGCTCACGGTAGATGGCCCGGATGTCCGACCCGCAGATCGTCGAGGCGCGCATGGCCAGCAGCACCTGACCGGGACCGGGCGTGGGGTCGGGCAGGTCCACGAGCTCGACCGTGCTGTTGCCGGGAAGGATGGCGCCGCGCATGTGGGTGCTCCTCAGAGTAGGTGTTCGGCTGCAGGGACGACTCTAGGGTGCGTCGGTCGGTACCGGCCCCGGGTCCACCACGCGCAGGATGTCGCCGACCGCGGAGGCGATCCGGTCCCGCGCCCGGGTCAGATAACGCCGTGGGTCGGTGGTCTCGGGTGTGGCCTCGAGCGAGCTCTGGACCGCGCCGGTGTAGGCCACGCTGAGCAGGGTGCCCACGTTGACCTTGGTGATGCCCGCCCCGACCGCCGCGGTCAGCTCCTCGTCCGGCACGCCGGAGGAACCGTGCAGGACCAGCGGCACGGCCACGGCGCGTCGCAGTCGCCCGATCAGCTCGAGATCCAGCGCGGCCGTCCGGGAGGTCATGGCGTGGCTGCTCCCGACGGCGACCGCCAGCGCGTCCACCCCGGTGGCCGCGAGGTAGGCCGTCGCCTGGTGGGGATCGGTCCGGGTGCCGGGCGCATGCGCGGACGTGGTCTGGCTGTCCTTGCCCCCGACGTATCCCAGCTCGGCCTCGATCGACAGCCCCGCCGCGTGGGCCCACGCGGCGGCCCGAGCCGTGGCCTCGACGTTGTCGGCGTAGGGCAGCCGACCTGCGTCGAACATCACCGAGCTGAACCCCGCCTCGCCGCTCTGCCGCAGCAGGTCCTCGTCCTCCACGTGGTCCAGGTGCAGCGAGACCTCGACCGTGGCCGCGATGGCGAGCTCGCGCATCGCAGCCGACAGGGGGCGGAGGTTGCGGCCGTGGAACTTCACCGCGTTCTCGCTGAGCTGGAGGATGACGGGCCGACCGGCCGCCTCCGCCCCCGCCACGATGCCTTCGGCGTACTCCAGCGTGATGACGTTGAAGGCCGCCAGGCCTCGAGCGGCGCTGACCGAGTCGTCGAGCAGCTGAGCCGTGCTGATGAGCGTCATGGGTTCCTGTCCTGTGGCTCCAGCAACGAGATGTGTCAGAGCGGCGTGCGACGATGCGGAAGAATTCGCGACTCTAACCCACGAAGGGGGGAGCTCTGAAGACCCGTGCCGAACGGCTGGCGATCCTGGCCATCCTGGTGATGACGGCGGTCTGGGGCTCCACGTTCTTCCTGATCAAGGACCTCCTCACCCACCTCCCGGCGGTGGATCTGCTCGCTGTCCGTTTCTCCGTGGCCAGCGTGGTGCTGGTGGTGCTGGCCGGCCGGCAGCTGAGGATGTCGACCCAGACGCTGCGTCGCGGGGTGCTGCTCGGACTGCTCTACGGCGTCGCCCAGATCCTGCAGACCGTCGGTCTGGCGCACACCGCAGCCAGCGTGTCAGGCTTCATCACCGGTCTGTACGTGGTCGCGACGCCGTTGCTCGGCGCGGCCATCCTGCGGGTCAGGGTCACTGTGAGGGTCTGGGTCGCCGTCGGGCTGGCCACCGTCGGCCTCGGGGTGCTCTCGCTGAGCGGGTTCTCGGCGGGCTACGGCGAGCTGCTCACCCTCGGCGGCTCGGTCGTCTACGCCGGTCACATCATCGCCATGAGCAGGATGACCGCTCCGGGCACCACCATGAGCCTGACCCTGGTGCAGATGATCGTGATCGCGCTGATGTGCTCCGTGGCCGCGCTGCCGGACGGGATCCAGCTGCCCGCCTCCGGTCACGACTGGATGGTCGTCGGCTATCTCGGCGTGATCGCCAGCGCCCTGACCATGTTCCTGCAGACCTGGGCCCAGGCGAGGATCGACGCCACCCGAGCCGCCGTGGTGATGGCCATGGAGCCGGTCTGGGCGGCTGTCTTCGCGGTCTTCCTCGGCGGTGAGATCGTCACCCTGCGGATGGCGATCGGTGGGGCTGCCGTGCTGGCGTCCACGTATCTCGTCGAGATGCCCCCACGCCGCCGTAGCCTGGACCGGCCGACCGGGAGGAATGCTCCCGACGAGGAACTGCTGGACAGCGGCTGCTCACCGCCCCCGAAAGGTTGACCGATGACCCGAACCACCGTCACCGTCTTGATCGTCGTCGCGGTGCTGCTCACCGTCGTCGCGTTGTTGATCATCCGGCGGCGGCGCTACGTCCAAGCCCTGCGGAGCCGGGGCTGGACGTTCGACTCCAAGCCTGCGCTGGAGACGGTGCTGGACCACTCGGCACCTCCGTTCGGGCTGGGTTTCAGCCGTTCCGTTGACGAGAGCATCTCCGGGGTGACCAGGCTGGGGGTCCCCTTCCACGTCTTCGAGTACACGTGCTCCGACGGCGGCCCAGCGTTCGACAGCCGGGTGGCCAGTCTGCGGATCCCGGTCGCGCTGCCGCCCGTGTTCATCACCGACGGCACCCCACGCCACGGCCTCGACCAGGTCCCCGTCGTCGAGATGGACGGGGCCTACCAGGTGCGGTCCGTCCGCCCCGAGATCACCGCGACGGTACTGTCCCCTGCCGTCCTGGACGCCGTCCGGACCTTCGCCCAGACGGCCGGACGAGTCGATGTCAGCATCGATGGTGATCATCTGGTGGCGATCGGGGCACCCAAGGACCCCGAGGAGCTCGAGGCCTACCTCGAGTCGTTCTCCGGGGTGGCCCGGGCCATCGACACCGCGCAGCTCTCCGCGGAGGCGGTGCCGGCGACACCGACCGGCTTCGGTTTCTTCGGCCGTCCTGACTGGGTGATGGTCGGGCAGGACGACTCGCTGATCGGCAGGTACGGGCTGACCACGGCCGGCTCCCACCACCGCACCGAGAAGGTGGTACGCAGCCCCAACGACGGTCTGCCGATGGAGGCCTTCGTGCACCGCTGGCAGACCACCCACACCGAGACCTCCACCGACTCCGAGGGTCGGACGACCAGCCGCACCGTGACCGACCACCACAGCGAGAACGTGATGGGCGTCTGGATGCCGTTCACTCTGCCCGCGCTGTCCATCAACGGCGGCTGGGGCGGGCAGAAGGTGAGGTTCGAGCTGGAGGAGTTCAACGACCGGTTCACCGTCCGCACCAACAGCCCGAAGTTCGCCTCCGACGTGATCCATCCCCAGATGATGGAGTTCCTGTTGGCCGCGGGAGCCCCGGACTTCGGCATGGAAGGTCAGCTGATCCGCTACACCCCGCGCACCCACGACAGCCTGCTGATCGGGCACCTCGCGGACTTCCCGCACGAGTTCCTCAGCCGCGTGCCGTCCTTCGTGTGGCGCGACCTGGGCATCGACCCGCCGCGTTTCCGGACCGCGTTCCAGCGCTAGCTTCCCGAGCCACCGCTCGGCCTCGACGAGTCGTCAGCGGACAGCCCGCTCAGGGCCTCCGCGATCGGCGTAGCGCCGGAGATCAGCTCGAACTGGCACCCCACGGTCTGTGGCTCGAGGAGCACCTGCACCACCACCGCGGCCACGTCGGCCCGGGGGATGGTCCCGCGACCCGTCGAGGCAGCGACCTGGACCCGACCGGTGGCTTCGTCGTCGGTGAGCCCGCCGGGGCGGATCACCGTCCAGTCCAGGCTGCGGGCGCGTAGGTCGGCATCCGCCTCGCTCTTGGCCTTGAGGTAGATCTGGAACACGTCCTCGGAGTCCGGCTGGTAGTCGTCGGCGCCCATGGCGGAGATCATCACGTACCGGCCGATCCCTCGCCTCTCGGCCGCGTCGGCCAACAGGATGGCAGCGTCCCGGTCCACCGTCAGCTTGCGGGCGGCCCCACTGCCGGGTCCGCCACCCGCGGCGAACACCACGGCGTCCACGCCGTCCAGATCCGCGGTCAGGGTGTCGAGGTCGGTGTGCTCGAGGTCGAGCACCAGCGGGATCCCGCCGGCGGTCACCAGGTCCGCAGCCTGCTCGGGGTTGCGGATGATGCCGATCGCCTCGTGACCGGCATCGTGGAGGAGGCCCTCGATGGTCAGCGCGATCTGTCCGTGACCGCCCGCAATCGCTACCCGCATCAGCTGCTCCTCAGAACTCGTGGGTGACGCCGGAACGCAGATCGACCAGCCGAGTGCCGGTCATGGCGTCGATCCGACCAGAGATCAGACCCATGCCGCGCTCGTTCAGCAGCTGCTCGTGGATTCCGAAACCCTCCAGGGCTCCCACTTCACGGACGAAGTCGATCGTCTCCTTCAGCGCGGCCCACGGCCCGTACGCGGGGATGGCCACGATGTCGACACCGGGGGGCGCGGTCGCGTACGAGTCGCCGGGGTGGAAGAACGTGGGGTGTCCCTCGCTGCGAAGCACGAAGCCGACGTTGCCAATGCGCGGGATGTCGCGATGGATCTCTGCGTGCACGCCCCCGACGGCGCTGACCACCAGGTCACCGATCTTGAGGTCGTCCCCGGCCTCGACCGGCGTCAACGTGCCGAGGTCCACATCACCGGAGGCCAGCACCTCAGGGACCGACGTCTCGGTGTAGACCTTCGCCCCCGGGTTGGCGGTGAGCAGCTGCGGCAGGTGAGCGGCGTCGAGATGGTCGGGATGTACGTGGGTGATCAGCACCGCATCCAGATCGGTCACGCCGTGCCAGCTCTCGCTCAGGTTGCCGGGATCGATCAGGATGCGGGACCGTGCCGTCTCGACCAGCACCGCCGAGTGACCAAGGTGAGTGATGCGCATGGCCCCCACCGTACGACAACGCTCCGGCTCGGCGGGGCCGGGACCGCACGCCTTCCGACGCACCCGGCGGCGGTCAGGACAGCCGGCGGTAGCCCAGCACGCGGATCCGGTCGTCCTGTGTCTCGACCTCGAAGCCGATGGCCACACACGCCTGCCGGACGTCTTCCAGGGTCAGGCTGGTGTCGTCGGGACGGGGGTACAGCTCGCACCACTGGATGTACTTGTAGGTCCCGAGCCGGAACTGGTGGTCCCAGTCGGTGTACCAGCCTCCCTCGTCGGGCGGGTCGACCACACCGTCGGTGGTCTGGGTCCGCCAGTACGGAGCCGCGCCGGCCATCTCCACCATCAGCGACTGGAGCTCTGACCACTTGTCGGTCGTGGCCAGGCTGAGGAACTGCCCGCGGGCGTCCTCGGTCATCCGCGGAGGGCGTCGCCGATGATCGCGCCCGCCTCCACGCACTGGTCGCGCGTCACGTCCAGGTGGGTGACGGCGCGGATCATGTGGGCGCCGAGGGCGGAGACCTGCACGCCCTGTTGGCCCGCCGCATGCGCGACCGCCGCCGCCGGGAGGTCTCCGGTGTCGAGCACCACGATGTTCGTGGCCACCGACTCGACCTTGACGGCACTGGGCGTCCGCTCCGCGACCGCTCCGGCGAACAGCTGGGCGGCCGCGTGGTCGTCGGCCAACCGGTCGACGTGGTGGTCGAGGGCGTACAGCGCGGCGGCCGCGAGCATCCCGGCCTGCCGCCAACCACCCCCGAGCCGCTTGCGCCAGATCCGCGCCCGGGCGATGTTGGCGGCGCTGCTGAGCAGCACGGTGCCGATCGGGGCGCCCAGGCCCTTGGAGAAGCACACGCTGACCGTGTCGAACAGCCGGCCGTAGTCCAGCAGCGGCACCCCGGTGGCCACGTGGGCGTTCCAGAGCCGGGCGCCGTCGAGGTGCAGCCTGATGCCCTGGTCATGGACCAGGGTGCTGATCTGCCGCAACCTGTCGATCGGCTGCACCGTGCCGCCGCCGAAGTTGTGCGTGTTCTCCACCGCGACCGCGGCCGTGGACACCAGGTAGGGCCCGGCGTCGGGCGAGATGATCTTGGCCACCTGTTCGACCTCGATCAGCCCTCGTTCCGACGGGAACGTCCGCATGGTCAGCCCGTGCAGCGCCGCGTGCGCTCCCATCTCCGCCCGGGCGATGTGCGCCTCCACGTCGCAGACCACCTCCTGGCCCGGCTCGACCAGCAGCCGGACCCCGAGCACGTTCGCCAGCGATCCCGTCGCGCAGTAGAGCCCCGCCTCATGTCCGAACTCGGCAGCCACCCGCTCCTCCAGGGCCCGCACCGTCGGGTCCTCGCCGTAGACGTCGTCGCCGACGGG
>JBBRYD010000064.1:0-18992 GCA_038238065.1 Propionibacteriales bacterium
CGCGCCGGGGTCGAGGTCGAACACGCCGACCGTCCCGGCACCCCGGTTGGCCACGAAGACCCGGGAACCCGACCCCACGATGGCCGACGGGTAGATGGGGACGTCAACCGGGGCCGTGGAGGCGGCGATCGTCTGGACCGACTCCCATCCCGAGGCGGTCCGGCGAGCCAGCCAGAGCTGGGCGGACAGCTCGCAGGCGACCACGAGGTGGTCATCGAGGAGCAGCAGGTGACGTGGTCCGGTGCCGTCGGGCAGCTGGAGCGGCGGCGCCGAGACGGCGAAGACGCCCGATGCGGTCAGCGTGAGCCGGTGGATCCGGTCACTACCGAGGTCGGGGACCAGGAGCTCGTCGCGGTCCCAGACGACCTGGTGCGCGTGGGACGCGTCCTGGCGGTCCGTCACCGGAACGGAACCGGTGAACTGCCACAGGTCGAGGGTGGTGCTCAGCGATCCGTCGGGGCGGACGGCAAAGCTGCTGACGGAGCCCGAGCCGTAGTTGGCCACCACCAGGTGCTCACCGTCCGGCGCCATGGCCAGGTGACACGGTCCGTCGGCCGTCATCGTCACCGTGCCCAGCGAAGCCAGGGTCCCGCCTTCCTCGAGCCGGTAGCTCGACAGCGCTCCCGGCTCGGTCTCGCTGACCGCGAACAGCCACGGCTCGCTCGGATGACGCAGAAGGTAGCTGGGCGACGACACTGGGGTGGACATCACCTCACTGGTCCGCCCCCCACCGTCGTCGTCGAGGGTGACGGTCAGCGAGTCGATGCCGACCGCCGAGCCGTCCATCTCGGCGGTGTAGCCGCCGATCAGCGCGTGGACGGTGGTTGACGTAGCGCGGGTGACCATCCCGTCTTGATATCACGTCGCTCCGTGGACCCGGTCGAGCCAACCGGGAGTGGCGGCTTGCGTGAGAGCACGGTGACGCTCATGGTGAGGGGGTGACCCCGGCCAGCACGCCCGAACCCGCACCGGAAGCCGCTGTTGGGGTCGAGCCACTGGGGACCGGGTACAGCGCCGTTCTCGAGGACTACGTGCGCCACCTGCGGCTGCAGCGCAACCTGTCCGAACACACGGTCCGTGCCTACCGGAGCGACATCGCCGGCCTGCTGCTGCACCTGCAGCGGCTCGGACTCGAGTCGCTCGACGCCGTCGAGCTGCGGGCCGTCCGGAGCTGGCTGGCCAACCAGCAGACTCGAGGCCAGTCCCGGTCGACCCTGCAGCGTCGGTCGGCTGCGGCGCGGGTGTTCTTTGCCTGGGCTCACGAGTCGGGCCGCAGCCCGCGCGACCCGGCCAGCACACTACGGTCGCCGAAGTCCGTCCAACGCCTGCCGCCCACCCTGGACCGGGCCGCCGCCGAGCAGATGCTGTCGAGGGCGATCGCAGTGGCCGAGGAGGCGGGTGGTCCGGTGGGTCTGCGGGACGTGGCCATCCTCGAGGTGCTCTACGCCACCGGTATCCGGGTCTCGGAGCTGTGTGGCCTGGACATCGGTGATCTCGATCGGGACCGGCGGGTGCTGCGCGTCATCGGCAAGGGCAACAAGGAACGCTCGGTGCCTGCGGGCGCGCCGGCCTGGCAGGCGCTGGACTCCTGGTTGACCATTGGTCGTCCCCTGTTGAGCGGCCCGGGGTGCGCTGCCGCCGTATTCGTCGGCGAGCGAGGGGCCAGGATCGACCAGCGAGTCGTCCGTCGGATCGTGCACCGGGCCCTTCGGCTGGTCGACGGCGCGCCGGACCTCGGCCCGCACGGGCTGCGGCACGCGATGGCGACCCACCTGCTCGAGGGCGGGGCCGACCTCCGGAGCGTCCAGGAGATGCTGGGCCACGCCTCCCTGGCCACCACTCAGATCTACACCCACGTCAGCAACGACCGGCTGCGGCGAGCCTTCGAGCAGGCGCACCCGCGCGCCTAGGAACCGGCCACTCAGGCGCGTCATCAGAACCAGGTCACCGGGTTGGTCAGCCGTCCGTCCAGCCACACCATCAGGTGGAGGTGACAACCGGTCGCATACCCGGTGGCCCCGACGTAGCCGATCAGCTGACCGCGGCTGACCCGGGCGCCGACCTCGACGACGTAGTGGGTGGCGTGGTTGTAGCCGGTGACCACGTGCCGACCGTCCACGGCGCCGTGGTCGAGGAAGAGTCGGTGGCCGTAGGCCGGATCGAGGTACGTCCGAGTGACCACGCCGCGAGCGGGAGCTCGGATCGGGGTCCCGCAGGTCGCGCCGAGGTCGGTCCCGTCGTGCAGCTTCCAGCGGTGCAGGACCGGGTGGAAGCGGCGACCGAAGCCGGAGGTGATGGCGCCGGGCACCGGACGGCGGAAGCCGTGGCGGGTCCTCGTGCCCGTCGGGTCCGACGACTGCAGGCCATTCCCCTGCACGCCATTCCCCTGCGCGCCGGCCACCGCCGCTCGGGCCGCCGCCGCCGCTCGGGCTTCGGCCCGCTTCTGCGCCACGGCCCGGGCTGCCGCGGGCAGCAGCCGGACCTGGCCGTTGCCCTGCAGCGACGTGCCGGCCCCCGGCCCGAGGGGATCGAGGTAGGTCCTGCCCTGGAGCAGACCCCAGTGCAGACACGGGGTGTCGCCGCAGTGGTTCCCGGCCGCCAACCGGCCGATCGGCTGTCCGGCGGCCACGTGGTCACCGACCCCCACCGCGGCGGCGACCGGCTCGTAGGTCGTGCGGACGGTGCCGTGGTCCACCACCACCACGCCGCGTCCCGCCAGTCGGCCGGCATAGCTGACCCGTCCCGCGGCGGCCGCGAGGATCGGGTCGCCGACCGCTGCGGCGAGGTCGACCCCACGGTGGCCAGAACCCCAGGGGGTGTCCGGTGGATCGAACCCCTTCAGCACGGTCACCGGACCCGCCAGCGGCCAGCCCGAGGGCGTCAGCAGCAGCCGGTCCGCCGCAGCCGCGGGTGCCGTCGGGAGCAGCAGAGCGATGAGCAGCACGCTGAGCACGGCGGCGCAGAGCGCGGCGGGTCGCGGGGGAGGTCGGGTGTTGCGGTGCATACGGGGACTCTGGTGCTGTGACCCGACCAGGGTGCACCGGTGCCGGAATTTGTGGACAACGCCTGGTGATTGCCCCGACCTGTGGACAACACGTCGCGGGGTTTCCTCGACGGATTTCCCTCGGGATGACCCCCGCGCGTATCCTGTGTGTCAGCAGCTCAGAGATCTGGGCTGACTTCGCATGTCCGCATGCCGTCTCTTCTGAGGCGGGCAGCGCGAGCGGTCCCGATCCGTCGGGTGTCGCGTTGCGCGGACATCAGGCGGTGTCGAAGAGCTCGGCGCCGAACAAACCGTACGCCGGCACCACGCCCACAGCCTCACAGCTGTGCGGGACACGTGTGCCGGTCAGAGAGAGGAAGACGACCATGCCGGTCGTGACAACTCGCCAGCTCCTGGAGAGCGGCGTCCACTTCGGTCATCAGACCCGCCGTTGGAACCCGAAGATGAAGAGATTCATCCTGACGGAGCGCAACGGCATCTACATCATCGACCTGCACCAGTCGCTGACCTACATCGACGCCGCCTACGCGTTCGTCAAGGAGACGGTCTCTCGTGGTGGCTCGGTGCTGTTCGTCGGCACCAAGAAGCAGGCTCAGGAGACGGTGGCCGAGCAGGCCACCCGCGTGGGCATGCCTTACGTCAACCAGCGCTGGCTCGGTGGCATGCTGACGAACTTCCATACCGTGATCAAGCGGATCCAGCGCCTCAAGGAGCTCGAGGGCATGGACTTCGACGACGTGGCCGGCTCCGGCTTCACCAAGAAGGAGCTGCTCGGCTTCCGTCGCGAGCGCGACAAGCTGGAGAAGACCCTGGGCGGTATCCGGGACATGGCCCGCACCCCGCAGGCCGTCTGGATCGTGGACACCAAGAAGGAGCACCTGGCCGTCGACGAGGCACGCAAGCTGAAGATCCCGATCATCGGCATCCTGGACACCAACTGTGATCCCGACGAGGTCGACTACGCCATTCCGGGCAACGACGACGCGATCCGTTCCGTCTCGCTGTTGACCCGGGTGCTGGCCGACGCCGTGGCCGACGGCCTGATGGCTCGCTCCGGCGCGCAGTCGACCGCCGAGCCCGGCGCCGAGCCGATGCCCGACTGGGAGAAGGAGCTGCTGGGCAACGCCGAGGCCGGCGGGGAGGCCTCCACCGGTCCGACATCGCCCGAGCGTGTGGTGGAGGACGAGGCGGCGACCCTGGTGCCGTCGGTCGACTCCGCTGAGGCCGTCGCCGACGAGGCAGAGGCTCCGGCTCCGGCCACCAACTGAGTGACTCAGTCATCGAACCAGCAGAACATTCAGGGAAGTTGAGGACAGTTTTTCATGGCGACTGTTGCCGCTGTTGATGTGAAGAAGCTCCGGGACGCCACGGGCGCCGGAATGATGGACGCCAAGAAGGCCCTGACCGAGGCTGAGGGCGATTTCGACCACGCGATCGAGATCCTCCGGGTGACCGGTCAGGCCAAGGCGGCCAAGCGCGGGGCCGAGCGGTCGGCCAGTAACGGGCTGGTGGCCGCCGAGGGTGGCGCGTTGATCCAGCTGGGTTCGGAGACCGACTTCGTGGCGAAGAACGAGCAGTTCCAGAACCTGGCTTACCAGATCGCCACCATGGCGTCGGCGCGCCGGCTCGACGGAGTGGACGCCCTCAGGGGAGCCGAGCTGCCGTCCGGCAAGACCGTGGACGAGGCCGTCGAGGCCCTCGCCGTGGTCATCGGTGAAAAGCTGGAACTGAGCAACGCCGCCTACTTCGACGGTCAGACTGCTCTCTACCTGCACAAGCGGGCCTCCGACCTGCCGCCGCAGGTGGGCGTGCTGGTGGAGTACGAGGGTACCGACCAGGCGGCGGCTCGCGCGGCGGCGATGCAGATCGCCGCTATGCGACCGCAGTACGTGACCCGCGACGAGGTCCCGGCCGAGACCGTGGAGAACGAGAGACGGATCGCCGAGGCCACGGCCAAGGAAGAGGGCAAGCCCGAAAAGGCCTGGCCCCGCATCATCGAGGGCCGGGTGAACGGGTTCTTCAAGGATGTCTGCCTGATCGACCAGCCGTCGGTGACCGACAGCAAGAGCACGGTCGGCCAACAGCTCGAGGCGGCCGGCATCAAGGTCACCCGGTTCGTCCGCTTCGAGGCCGCCGGAGCCTGAGCACGATGTCAGACATGCGCTGCGAATCGCCGAGATTCGTGGCGCATGTCTGTTGTGCACGGCCATAACGGAACGGAGCTCGAAATGAAAAGTCCATACCACCGCGTCATGCTGAAGCTCTCGGGTGAGACCTTCGGAGGCGGCCGGGTCGGCGTCGACCCCGACGTCGTGCACGACATCGCCGGCCAGATCGCCGAGGTCGCGGCGGCCGGCGTCCAGGTGGCCATCGTGGTCGGGGGTGGCAACTTCTTCCGGGGCGCCGAGCTGCAACAACGCGGCATGGACCGCGACCGTGCCGACTACATGGGGATGCTGGGCACGGTGATGAACTGCCTGGCCCTGCAGGACTTCTGCGAGAAGGCGGGTGTGCAGACCCGGGTCCAGACCGCCATCGCGATGGGTCAGGTCGCCGAGCCCTACATCCCGCGCCGGGCCGAGCGGCACCTCGAGAAGGGACGGGTCGTCATCTTCGGCGCCGGCTCCGGGATGCCCTACTTCTCGACCGACACCGTCGCCGCCCAGCGGGCGCTGGAGATCAGCGCCGAGGTGCTGCTGATGGGCAAACAGGGCGTGGACGGGGTCTACGACGCCGACCCGCAGAAGCACCCGGAGGCGGTGAAGTTCGACGACCTGAGCTACGACGACTACCTGGCCCGCGACTTGAAGGTGGCTGACGCCACGGCGATCAGCATGGCGCGCGACTACTCGCTGCCGATGGTCTTCTTCAGCCTCGACCAGGCGGGGAGCATCGTGCGCGCCGTCGCAGGTGAGAAGATCGGTACTACGGTCCACGGCTAGCCTCCTCTAGGCTGTCAGGCACCACGAGGACCAGCACATGACGAAGAAAGAGGAACGATCACCGTGATCTCCGACATCATCCGCGACGCCGAGACCAAGATGGCGGACGCGGTCGAGTACGCCAAGGAGGAGTTCGCGGCTATCCGGACAGGTCGGGCACATCCGGCGATGTTCGCCAAGCTGAGTGCCGAGTACTACGGCGCCCCCACCCCGCTGCAACAGCTGGCCAGCTTCCAGGTGCCCGACGCCCGGATGATCCTGATCACCCCGTACGACAAGACGGCGATGAACGGGATCGAGCGTGCCATCCGCGACTCAGACCTCGGGGTCAACCCCTCCAACGACGGCGTCTCGATCCGCGTCTCGCTGCCCCTGCTCACCGAGCAGCGCCGCAAGGAGTACATCAAGCTCGCCAAGACCAAGGCCGAGGACGCGCGGATCTCCGTGCGCACCACCCGGCGATCCGCCAAGGAAGCCCTGGACAAGATGGTCAAGGACAAGGAAGTTGGCGAAGACGAGGTGGGGCGGGCCGAGAAGCAGCTCGACGCCGCGACCAAGAAGCACACCGACGAGATCGACGACGTTCTGAAGCACAAGGAAGCCGAGCTCCTCGAGGTCTAGCCGATGACCGACATCCCGCCTGCCACGCCTCCGTCACCCGCCGAACCGGCGGCCAAGGCTTATGGTCGAGCGGGACGCAACCTGCCCGCGGCCATCGGCGTCGGCGTGGGCCTCGGCGCGTACATCGTGCTCAGCCTGATCCTGTTCAAGCCGGCGTTCGTGGCGCTCCTCGCCCTCGCCCTCGTCCTCGGATCGGTCGAGCTCTACCAGGCGTTTCACCGCCACCTGCAGATGACCGCCGCCATCGTCCCGATCGCCATCGGGACAGTCGCCATCGCTACCGGGTCCTACCTGGCTGGGGACCAGAAGCCGGTGGTGTTCTCGACCACCAGTGTGCTGCTGGCCTCACTCGCGCTGACCGTGGTCGCCGCGCTGATCTGGCGGATGCCGCGGGGTGCGCCGGGGTTCGTGCACGACATCGCCGCCAGTCTCGCCATCATCGCCTACGTCCCGTTGCTCGGCTCGTTCGCGGCACTGATGCTGGCGGGAGATCGCGGCGCGGCTCGGGTGGTGACCTTCCTGCTGATCGTGGTGATGAACGATGTCGGCGGCTATGTGGCGGGTGTGCTGTTCGGCAAGCACCAGATGGCACCCAGGATCAGCCCGAAGAAGTCCTGGGAAGGCTTCGCCGGATCGGTGGTGTTCGGGATCGCCTCAGGGGTGCTGATGGCCGTCTACGGTCTGCGGGTGCCCTTCTGGGTGGGCATCCTGCTGGGGGTGACCCTCGTCGCCGTCGGCACCTGCGGTGACCTGATCGAGTCGATGATCAAGCGTGACCTCGGGATCAAGGACATGAGCTCCTTCCTGCCGGGCCACGGCGGGGTGATGGATCGTCTCGATTCGCTCCTGCTGGCGGCCCCGGTAGCCTGGTTCATCATGTACATCTTGGTCCCCGGCGGATGAGCACGCCGTCCACGTCAGAAGCGCCGAACGGGACACCTGCCGGGCCCCGAAACCTGCCCCTCGTCTTCGACGCCCCGCGTCGGGGCCAGCCACCACGGCACTGGGCGGATCTGACGCCGACCCAGCGGCGCGAGCAGGTGGAAGCCGCTGGGCACCGGTCGTTCCGGGCGCGCCAGTTGTCCGCGCACTACTTCGAGGGGCTTCGGACCGACCCCGCCGAGTGGACCGACCTACCCGCAGGTGTGCGTGACGAGTTGGCGGAGCTGTTCATGCCCCAGCTCCTCACCCCGATGTCGAACCAGACCGCCGACCAGGGAACCACCGTCAAGACGCTGTGGAAGCTGCACGACGGGGCCCTGGTCGAGAGCGTGCTGATGCGCTACCCGGACCGCGTCACGTTGTGCGTGTCCAGCCAGGCCGGCTGCGGGATGGCCTGCCCGTTCTGCGCCACCGGTCAGGGCGGGCTGCAGCGCAACATGAGCACCGCCGAGATCGTCGAGCAGGTGGTGGATGGCGCGCGCCGGCTGGACCGGGGCGAGATCGCGGGTGGACGCCCCGGCGCCGGAGGTCCCTCGGGCCACGGCCGCGTCAGCAACGTCGTGTTCATGGGCATGGGGGAGCCGCTGGCCAACTACAAGGCGGTCATCGGAGCGGTGCGACAGCTGGTCACCCCCGCGCCGGACGGCCTGGGGATGAGTGCGCGCGGCATCACGGTGTCCACCGTCGGCCTGGTGCCGCGGATGCAGCAGCTGGCCACCGAGCAGATTCCGGTCACATTGGCACTGTCCCTGCATGCACCCGACGACGAGCTGCGCGACGAGCTGGTCCCGATCAACACCCGATGGAACGTCGACGAGGTGGTCGATGCGGCCTGGGAGTACGCCAAGGTCACCAAGCGTCGCGTCTCGATCGAATACATCCTGATCCGTGACATCAACGACCAGGCCTTCCGTGCCGACCTGCTGGCCAAGGTGCTGAAGCGGCGGGGCAACTGGGGCTGGGTGCACGTCAACCTGATCCCGCTGAACCCGACGCCCGGCTCCAAGTGGACCGCGTCCCGTCGTCGCGACGAGGACGAGTTCGTCCGCCGGCTCGAGGCCAAGGGCGTCCCCGTCACCGTCCGCGACACTCGCGGCCGGGAGATCGACGGGGCCTGTGGCCAGCTCGCAGCCACGAAGAACTGAACCGACACCGAACGCACATCACCAACCCGGGGGACCGCTATGACGACACCGTACGACCGCATCGGCAAGGTCGACATCTTCACGATCACCAGTACCGACGTCACCGACGGCGGAGAGCTGGCGTCGCCGCAGGTGAGCGGCAAGATGGGCTACGACGGGACCGACACGTCGCCGCAGCTCACCTGGACCGGCTTCCCGGCCGAGACGAAGAGCTTCGCGGTCACGGTCTTCGATCCGGACGCGCCCACCCCGAGCGGGTTCTGGCACTGGGCGGTCGGTAACCTGCCGGTCACCACGACGACCCTGAGCTCGGGCGCGGCCGACGCCGGACTGCCAGCCGGCGTTGACCAGCTGAGGAACGACGCCGGTTTCGCCGGATTCGTCGGTGCCGCCCCGCCCCCCGGACACGGTCCGCACCGCTACTTCGTGGCCGTGCACGCCCTGGACGTCGAGCACATCGACCTCGGCGCGGACTCCACCCCCGCCTTCCTCAGCTTCAACATGTTCGGCCACACGCTGGCCCGCGCGGTGATCACGCCCTGGTGGGAAGTCGCAGCCGACTGAGTCTGACGCTGCCGGAGCGTCGCTGGTGTTGATAGGTTCAGGCCGCACACCCGAGGTCGGACAGCGCGCAGAGGAGATCGGCCCGTGACGGATCTGGACCCCCAGCTGCAGCAGCTGTCGGAGGCCTACGACATCGCCACCGACTACTGGGACTGGCAGGGACGGCACGTGAGCGTGTCTCCGGAGACAGTCATCGCCGTGCTGAGCGCCCTCGGTGTGGATGCCTCCACGCCGGAGCTGGCCGGGGCAGCGTTGGCGCGGGTGTGGCGTGAACCGTGGACCCGGATGCTGCCGGCCTTCCTAGCGACCCGGCAGAGCCAACCCCGCACCGTCTGGGTGCACGTCACCGACGGTGACCCGGTCACCGTCTGGATCGACCTGGAGAACGGCGAGAGCCGGCACCACCTCATCCAGCTGGAGAACTGGCAGCCTGCCCGAGAGGTCGACGGTCGGCTGGTCGGTGAGGCGTCGTTCGCGATACCGATGGACCTGCCGTTGGGCTACCACACCTTTCGGGCGCACAGCGGTGAGCACGAGTCGGCCATGCCGCTGGTCGTGACGCCGGACTGGCTGGGGTTTCCCGAGCGGATGGGGCAGCGCCGTGGGTGGGGCCTCGCCACCCAGCTCTACAGCGTGCGTTCGGCTCAGTCGTGGGGGGTTGGCGACCTGACCGATCTGACCGACCTGGCCGTCTGGTCGGCCGCCGAGCACGGCGCGGACTACGTGCTGATCAACCCGCTGCACGCCGCCCAGCCGATCCCGCCGATGGAACCGTCGCCCTACCTACCGACCACCCGGCGCTTCGCCAACCCGATCTACCTCCGGGTCGAACGGGTCCCGGAGTACGCCGACGCCAGCGAGGCGGTTCGCGCCGAGGTGGCTTCGTTGCGGACCCAGCTGAGCCGCCAACCCGGCCTGCTCGCTCGGATCGACCGGGACGCCGCTTGGGCCGCCAAGCGGGCGGCCCTGCTCCTCCTGCATACGGTGCCGCGGACGGCGGGCCGCGAGCTCGCCTACCGCGCGTACCGCTCACGGGAAGGGCGGGGTCTGGAGGATTACGCGACCTGGTGCGCCCTGGTGGAGGTCCATGGCACCGACTGGACCACCTGGCCCGAGGAGCTGCGGCATCCGCACACGGCGGAGGTGCAGGCCTTCCGCACCGAGTACGCGGCCGAGGTCGACTTCCACTGCTGGCTGCAGTGGGTGCTGGACGAGCAGCTCGGCGCGACCCAGCACGCGGCCACCACCGCGGGGATGGGCCTGGGTATCATGCACGACCTGGCGGTGGGGGTACACCCGCGCGGCGCCGACGCGTGGAGCCTGCAGGACGTCTACGCCAGCGGGATCTCGGTGGGGGCGCCGCCGGACCCGTACAACCAGAACGGGCAGAACTGGACCCAGCGTCCGTGGCGTCCGGATCGGCTGGCGGAGACTGCCTACGAGCCGTTCCGGCAGCTGGTCGCCACCCTGCTGCGGCACGCCGGCGGTATCCGGGTCGACCACGTGATCGGGATGTTCAGGCTGTGGTGGATCCCGGAAGGCTCGCCACCCACTGTCGGCACCTACGTTCGCTACGACCACGAGGCCCTGATCGGCATTCTGGCCTTGGAGGCGCACCGGGCTGGTGCACTGGTGGTGGGTGAGGACCTGGGCACGGTGGAGCCCTGGGTCAGGGACTACCTGCGCGACCGGGGGATCCTCGGTACCTCGATCCTGTGGTTCGAGTTCGAGTTCGAGGCAGGCGGTGCTCCGTTGCGACCGGAAGGGTGGCGCGAGTACTGCCTGGCCTCGGTGACCACTCACGACCTGCCGCCGACGGCGGGGTATCTGGCCGGGGACCACGTCCGGCTGCGTGACCAGCTGGGCGTGCTGACCCGCCCCGTGGCCGAGGAGCTCGAGGTGGACGCGTCCGAGCGGCGGGCCTGGCTGGACGAGCTGACGGCTCGTGGTGCGCTGGCGGAAGGGGCGGACGTCGAGGAGACGGTGCAGGCTCTGCACCGTTACCTCACGTGGACCCCGTCCCGGCTGCTGTGCCTGGCCCTGACTGACGCGGTGGGTGAGCGCCGGACCCAGAACCAGCCGGGCACCGTCGACGAGTACCCCAACTGGCGGGTGCCGCTGGCCGGCCCGGACGGCGAGCTGGTGATGCTCGAGGATGTCCTGGTCAGCGAGCGGGCCGCAGCACTGGCGACGATCTTCAGCGCCGACCACCTCAGACAGGGCGGACCCGGCGCGGGCTAGCTCAGCGAGGACCGACGTTGATGACACCCCGGTCGACGGCCTTGGTGACTGCGTCCGCCTCGGCCCGGGTCAGGGTGCCCGCCTTCACAGCTGCGTCGAGCCTGGTCTTCAGGGCGGCGGCCCGGTCGGCCCGGCCGGCGGCTCGGATCTCGTCCAGTGCCTTGGTCACCTTGGCCACGTCCAGCCCGAGCGACTTGGCCAGTGACGTGGCCATGGCAGCGTCGCGGGCGCTCGGGTCGGGCTTGGCAGTGCCCGGTGCCGGCTTGGCTCCAGGGGTCGGTTTGCCCGCCGGCTTGTTCGTATCGCGGAACGTCTTGAGCGCCTTGGTCACCGAGGTCTCGGTGACGCCCAGCTTCGACGCGAGCGTCTTGGCCAGCTCCTGCTGCATCAGCCCGCGGTCGCCGCGGCCGCCGGGTCCGCGATGGCCGTCCGGGCCACCCTTCTCCGGTGCCGGTGCCGGCGCGGTCTGGCTGGGCGAGGTCGATGGGCTGGGGGTCGGGTCGGCCGAGGCCAGGGTGGCGGCGCCGACGCCGGCGCCGAGCGTCAGGACTCCTGCGGCAACGGCTAGGGCGGTGGTCTTCGGTGATCGGGCCACGATGTCGTTTTCTCCTTCGTCTTCGAAGCTGGCGCTCCGGGTGGGTGTTGCCTGGATGACGCATCGAGGCTGAGGCCGCGATGACGTGAGTCCCACGGTGCCGCAGCAATCTGGCGACGGGCTGGCAGCAACCTGGCAGGAGCCTGTGGTCGGCTGTGCGTCGCCGCATCCGTCCCGGTCACCAGCGGCCGACTATCGTCAAACCGTGGCCACGACCAAGACAGCAGCAGTATCGACCGACCGGGAGGCTCCTCAGCCCAACGAGAGTCTGGTCACGGTGCTGGTGGCCTTCGGAGCCAATCTCCTGATCGCCATCGCCAAGTCGGTGGCGGCGGTGATGACCGGGTCGGCTTCGATGGTGGCCGAGGCCGCGCACTCCTGGGCCGACGCCGGGAACGAGATCTTCCTGCTCATCGCCGACCGCCGGTCCGGTCGCCAGAGCGACAGCGCGCACCCGCTGGGCTACGGCCGGGAGGCTTACGTCTGGTCGATGTTCGCTGCCTTCGGACTGTTCAGCGCCGGCGCCATCGTCTCGATCTGGCACGGGATCACCGAACTGATCGACCCCGAGCCGGCCACCGACTATCAGGTCGCCTACGTGGTGCTGGCCATCGCGTTCGTGCTGGAAGGGATCTCGTTCCTGCAGGCGCTGCGCCAGACCCGCAAGGCGGCCAGGTCGTTGGACCGACAGCCGGTCTGGCACATCCTCAACACCTCCAACCCCACGCTGCGAGCTGTCTTCTTCGAGGACGCGGCTGCTCTGGTCGGGCTGCTGCTGGCGGGCGTCGGCATCGGTCTGCACCAGCTGACCGGCAACGCGACCCCGGACGCGGTCGGGTCGATCTTGGTCGGACTGCTGCTCGGTGTCGTCGCGGTGGTGCTGATCGACCGTAACCGTCGCTTCCTGGTGGGCGAGCAGGTGGACCCGGTGGTGCGCGATGCTGTCCTCCGGGGACTGAACGAGAATCCGGACATCGACCGGGTCACCTATCTGCACGTGGAGTTCGTCGGACCGAGCCGGATGTATCTGGTGGCCGCCATCGACATGACCGGCAACGAGACGGAGAAGGATCTGGCGGTTCGGTTGCGTCGGGTCGCGCGTGAGCTGGAGACGCGCGACAACGTCGAGGAGGCGGTACTGACCCTGTCCACCACCGACGAGCCGACGCTGACCACCTCTGCGGAGCAGAAGCGGAACTGACTGTTCCAGACGGCGCCCTCAGGCTGTCGGCACGGGCACCAGGTCCGGGTTGTCGATGAACATCGCGTCCATGCCGGCGGCCAGGAAGGTGGCGATCTCAGCCCCGAGGTCCCCGACCCCAGCGGGGTCGCTGCCGCGTCGGTACTGGACCGGCAGGAAGAAGTTCTCCCGCCGGAAGGTCCAGCCGTGCACGGCCAGACCGCAGGCGTGGGCGTCGGCGATCACCGCCGCCGGCTCCAGCAGCGCTCCGGTCTCGTCCCAGGGGATCATCACCGCCTTGGGCAGGCCCACCCCGGTGGCGTAGCTGCTGATCTCCCTCAGCCCAGCGGGGGTCAGCAGGTCGAGATAGTTTCGCGGGTCGGGACCCGACGCGAGGTCGTACGGGCCGCCGGCGTCCTTCACCAGCTGGATCAACCGGTAGTCGGTCACCTCGGCCAGATAGCGCAGGTTGGCGGTCTCGAAGCTCTCCAGAAAGACGGGAGCACCCGGCTCGGCGTAACCGTGCTCGGCCAGAGACCGGAGCATGGGTCGCTCCAGCGGCAGGCCCAGGGTGTCGAAGTAGCTCGGGTGCTTGGTCTCCACGTAGATGCCCACCCGATCGCCGTACCGGGTGGTGGCGCCGGCGGTGAGATCGAGGATCTCCTCCAGGGTGGGGATCTCGAACTGGCCGTCGTAGTCGGTGTTGTTTGGACGTATCGCCGGCAGGCGCTCTCGGGCTCGCAGGGTCTTGAGCTCGGCCAGGGTGAAGTCCTCGGTGAACCAGCCCGTGGTCTCGACGTCATCGACCAGCTTGGTGGTCCGAAGCCTCGCGAACTCGGGGTGGTCGGCGACATCGGTGGTGCCGCCGATCTCGTTCTCGTGCCGGGCCACCAGCACACCGTCCCTGGTGGAGACCAGGTCGGGCTCGATGTAGTCGGCCCCTTGGTGGATCGCCAGCGCGTAGGCGGCCAGGGTGTGCTCGGGACGGTAGCCGCTCGCTCCGCGGTGAGCGACCACGAAGGCCTGCCGGTCAGATCCGACGGCGATGGGCACGGGCAGATCCTCCCACCCGGCTAGCCGCGGGCGAGGTCCAGCGCCAGCGGGCTGGCCGAGGTCGGACCCAGCGGAGCGACGTTCCAGCTCGCTGTGGTCAGACCCGAGGCCACGTCGCACACCAGCGTGAGCCGGTGCGGCGTTTGCACCATCGCCACCTCGGCGGTGAACGTGGTGGGTCCGGTCCAGCCGCCGCTCGCGGCAACCTGCAGCCGCGCCCCGGGCCAGACGTCGCACTCGCTCCGGGTCCAGGACTGGTAGCCGCAGCCCACCTCGTAGGTGGCGAACTGGTCGGCCAGCGTCAGCCGCCAGCCGTCGCCGGACTCCTCGATCCCGGTGACGTCCACCCGGGCGCCGGAGGCCTTCGCCGCACTCTGCACCGTGCTGAACGGCAGATCCACCGTGGCGGGTGTCGACCTCCCGCCGAGACCCAGCGGCAGGGTGAGCCGGCCGAGCCGCGCCGTCAGCGCCTCGGCCTCCGTGGCCGGCCCGGCTTCGGCACCGAGCGCCGGCAGCAGCGAACTCCAGACGCAGTCCAGCACCGACTGCATGTCGGCGGCGGCCGCGGTGATGGCGACCACCGCATCCTGCTCCTCCAGCACGAGGCAGAACTGGCCGAACGCCCCGTCACCTCGATAACCGTGCCGCGCCATCCAGAACTGGTACCCGTACCCCTGCCGCCAGTCAGGGTTTGGCTCGCGCGGGTTCTCCACCTGGGTGCGGGTGGCTTCGGCGACCCACGCCTCGGGCACCAGCTGGACGCCCTGCCAGCGGCCGTGCTGGAGGTAGAGCTGGCCGAGCTTGGCGATCGCCTCGGTGGGCAGGTGCAGACCGGAGAACCCGTAGTCCAGGGAGTCCACACCCTGCCAGTTGGCTTCGGCGATCCCCAGCGGGTCCAGCAGCCGCGGACGGAGGTAGTCGAGCACGCGCTCTCCGGTCAGCCGGGTGACGATCGCCGACAGCATCAGCGTGGCCCCGTTGTTGTAGGTGAACCAGGCGCCCGGCTCCTCCTCCGGCGCCAGGGCCAGGAACGACGACACCAGGTGGTTGCGGTCCATCCGGTCGAGAGTGTCCTCACGGTGCCCGGTCGCCATGCTCAGCAGGTCACGGACCGTCAGCTTGGCGGTGGAGGAGCTGACGTGGGACGGCACCTGATCAGGGAAGAACGACGTGACCAGGTCATCCACGCCGAGCAGGCCCTCGTGCACCGCGAGCCCCACCGCCGTGGAGGTGAAGCTCTTGCTGAGCGAGTAGAGGAGATGCAGCCCCGACGGCTCGTACGGCGCCCACCAACCCTCCGCGACGACCTGGCCGTGGCGCAGCACCATCAGGCTGTGCATCTCGACCGCGGCGGACTCCAGCGCATCGAGCAGGCCGGAGATCCCGCCCGGGTCCACGCCCTGCTCGGCCGGCGTGCTCCGCGGCAACGAGAGGGTGAGGGTGAGGGCTGGGCTGGGAGCGGCTGGGCTGGTCACTCTGGCACCTTAACCGACGGGGCTGACACACTGACGGCATGCGCGACGTCGTCATCTTGGGCAGTACCGGTTCCATCGGCACCCAGGCCCTGGAGGTCATCGCCGAGCACCCCGAGGAGTTCCGGGTCGTGGGGCTGGCGGCTGGGGGCGCCCGGATCGAGCTGCTGGCCCGTCAGGTCCTGGACACCGCTCCCCGCCTGGTCGGGGTCACCAGAGCCACCGCCGTCCAGGACCTCCAGCTCGCGCTCTACGCCGAGGCGAGTCGGCGCGGCTGGTCCACCGGGGAGTTCCAGCTGCCCCGCATCGTGGCCGGTCCGGCGTCCTCGACCGAGGTCGCGTCGACCCCCTGCGACGTGGTGCTGAACGCCATCACCGGCTCGGCCGGTCTGCCGCCCACCCTGGCCGTGCTGGCCGCCGGCACCACGCTGGCGTTGGCCAACAAGGAGTCACTGGTGATCGGCGGACGCCTGGTCACGGCCGCCGCCGCCCCGGGCCAGCTGGTCGCCGTCGACTCCGAGCACTCAGCCTTCGCCCAGTGCCTGCGCAGTGGCACCGCCGCCGAGGTCGACCGGCTCATCCTGACCGCCAGCGGGGGACCGTTCCGCGGTCGGACCCGGTCGCAGATGGCTGACGTCACGCCCGAGCAGGCGTTGGTTCATCCGACCTGGAACATGGGTCGCGTGATCACCACCAACTCGGCGACCCTGGTCAACAAGGGCCTCGAGCTGCTGGAGGCCGGACTACTGTACGGCGTCGACCTGGACCGGATCGACGTCGTCGTGCACCCGCAGTCGATGGTGCACTCGATGGTGCAGTTCGTCGACGGCTCCACGCTGGCCCAGTGCTCGCCGCCGGACATGAAGCTGCCGATCGCGCTGGGTCTGGCCTGGCCCCACCGACTCGCCGGCGCCGCCCGCGCCGTCGACTGGACCGCGGCCAGCAGCTGGACGTTCGAGCCGCTGGACAACTCGGCGTTCCCGGCCGTGGAGCTGGCCCGGCGGGCCGGCCACCTCGGCGGCACCGCACCGGCGGTCTACAACGCGGCGAACGAGGAGTGTGTGGACGCCTTCCACGACGGGCGGATCGCGTTCCTGGACATCCTCGACGTCGTGGCAGCGGTCTTCGAGGAGCACGTCAGCGGCACCGTTTCACCTCCAGACGTAGGCTCGTCCTTGGTCCCCGACGCCGATCTCGACGTCTCCACGGTGTTGGCGGCCGACGCGTGGGCCCGCGACCGGGCCCGCATCCACAACTCACTGAACGTCCGGACGGAAAGCGCTGGCTAGATGGAGCTCGTAATCTACATCGGCGGGGCGCTGGTCTTCTTCGCTCTGGTGATGGCCTCGATCGCCCTGCACGAGGTGGGTCACCTGGTGCCGGGGAAGATCTTCGGCGTCAAGATCACGCAGTACTTCGTCGGCTTCGGCCGCACCATCTGGTCGCGCCGCTCGGGCGAGACCGAGTACGGCGTCAAGCTGCTGCCGCTGGGCGGCTACGTCCGGCTGGTCGGCATGTTCCCGCCCGCCAAGGCCGACGACGGGCGGGTCCGCCGCTACAGCACCGGACCGTTCCGGGCGATGGCCGACGGCGCCCGGGCGGCCGAGTACGAGACCATCACGGCCGAGGACGAAGGCAGGTTGTTCTACCAGAAGAAGTCCTGGCAGAAGCTGACCATCATGGCCGGCGGCCCGGTCATGAACATCATCCTGGCCTTCGTCATCCTGCTGGGGGTGACCGGCATCTACGGCATGAACCGCACCCAGCTCGAGGTCAGCCGGGTGCAGGAGTGCATGATTCCTGCGAACGCCCCGGACACCACGTCCTGCTCGGGACGGCCCGACACGCCCGCCAAGCTGTCCGGCATCCAGGCAGGGGACACCATCGTGGCGTTCAACGGTGCCGCGATCAGCTCCTGGGAACAGATGTCGTCAGCCATCCGCGGCAACCTCGACGGGCGGGCGCAGATCACCGTGCAGCGCAACGGCCGGCTCGTCGAGCTGACTCCGGTCAACACCGTGGTCACCGGCGTGCCGGACACCTGGGACCCCTCCAAGCGGGTGGCCGCCGGCTTCCTCGGCCTGGAGCCGGTGGTCGAACGGCAGCGCGGCGGTCCGATCGCCGTGGTCAAGGACATGTGGAAGATGACCGAACAGACCGCCTATGCGCTGGTGCGTTTTCCGGCCAAGGTATTTCACACGGCCGCCAACCTGATCACCGGCAGGCCGCGCGACATCTACGGACCGATGAGCATCGTCGGCGCGAGCCGCGCCGCCGGTGAGGTGGCCTCCACCGACCAGATCAACGCCGGCGACAAGGTCGCGACGCTGTTCTCCCTGCTGGGCTCGGTCAACCTGTTCGTCGCGCTCTTCAACTTCGTCCCGCTGCTGCCGCTGGACGGCGGTCACATCGCTGGAGCGCTCTACGAGGCGACCAAGCGGGGGCTGGCGCGACTGCGACGGCGGCCGGATCCGGGCCACGTGGACACCGCCCGGATGCTGCCGGTCGCCTACGTGGTCGGTGGCGTGATCGCCATCTCCGGCGTGGTGCTGATCCTCGCCGACATCATCGATCCGATCAGGCTCTTTTGACCCCGACTGCCGCGCCTGCGCTGGTGGCCGCCACCCGCGTTGCCGGACCCCGTTCCCGCGCGCGCACCAACGGCTAGTCTTGAGGCGCTATGTCAATTGACCTCGGACTTCCCGCCCTTCCCCCACCGGTGCTGACGCCGCGCCGCAAGACCCGCAAGATCCAGGTCGGCAAGGTCTTCGTCGGCGGGGACGCCCCGATCAGCGTCCAGTCGATGACCACCACCCTGACCTCCGACATCAACGCGACCCTGCAGCAGATCGCCGCCCTGACCGCCACCGGATGTGACATCGTCCGCGTGGCCGTGCCCAGCCAGGACGACGCCGACGCGCTGCCGGCCATCGCCCGCAAGAGCCAGATCCCGGTGATCGCCGACATCCACTTCCAGCCCAAGTACGTCTTCGCGGCCATCGAGGCGGGTTGCGCGGCCGTTCGGGTCAATCCGGGCAACATCCGCGCCTTCGACGACCAGGTCAAGGAGATCGCCAGAGCGGCCGCCGATCACGGCACCTCGATCCGGATCGGCGTCAACGCCGGCTCCCTGGACAAGCGGCTGATGGCCAAGTATGGCAAGGCCACCCCCGAGGCGCTGGTCGAGTCGGCGCTGTGGGAGGCGAGCCTGTTCGAGGAACACGGCTTCCGCG
>JBBRYD010000065.1:0-18891 GCA_038238065.1 Propionibacteriales bacterium
CGACCCGGAGAACCGGATCGCCCCACCGGACGCTGTCTGGGCTGTGCTACGCCGCGAGGACCGACTTGCCCCGGAGCTTGGCGATGGCGTGCCGCTCGATCTGGCGGACCCGCTCGGCCGTGATGCCCCAGAGGGCGCCGATGTCGGCCAGTTTGGCCTGCCGGCCGTCGATCAGGCCGTAGCGCCGCCGGACCACGTCCGCGGAACGGTCGTCGAGCTGGTCGAGCAGGGCCTCCAGCCGGTCGTGCTCCTCGGCGTCGAGGAAGACCTCGTCCGGCCCGGGCATGGGCTCACGGGCGATCAGGTCACCGAGCGCGGTGTCGCCACCCTCCTCGACCGGAGCGTCCAGGCTGACGTGGTCGCGACCGTAACGGATCAGGTCGAGGACACGCTCGGGTTCGAGACCCATCTCCGCCGCGATCTCGGGGATCTCCGGGTCACGACCCAGCCGGCGCTCCAGCGTGCGGCGCACGGCGCCGACCTGGTTGACCTGCTCGGCCACATGCACCGGGAGCCGCACGATCCGACCCTGCTGGGCGATGCCCCGGCTGATGGACTGCCGTACCCACCAGGTGCCGTAGGTGGAGAACTTGAAGCCCTTGGTGTAGTCGAACTTCTCGACCGCACGGATCAGGCCCGTGTTTCCCTCCTGGACCAGATCCAGCAACGGCATCTGGGACCGACCGTACTTACGAGCCACCGAGACCACGAGCCGCAGATTGGCCGTGACGAACCGCTGCAGGGAACGCTGACCCTCATCGACCAGGTACTCCAGCTCGGCCGGGGTGGGTCGCTTGGCGCCCCTGCCACGCTCTGCTGACGTCACCTCACCGGACAGGATCTTCTCGGCGTACAGGCCGACCTCGATCGTCTTGGCCAGGTCGACTTCTTCCTCGGCCGTCAGCAGAGGTGTCTTGGCGATGCCCTCGAGATAGAGTCCGACCGCGTCCTTGCCATCTATACCTTCAGAAACTCGCGAGCGAGTTGCACGTGCTACCACTGGGGGCCCCTTCCGTTGCCTACACATCTGTAAACGCATTGGGGACCTAAAAGGATTCCTCCACACCCCTGAAGAATCCCTGAGACCCCGTAGGGGTCATCCCGTAGTAGTGGTTCGGAGCGGAGGGGGTGATCGGATGCATCCATCGCGGGACCTCACATGAGGTTGGGCTGGGGTCCCCGGGTACCCCTCCAGTGTCACACACGAATACGACGTTCCCAGTCGCGCCCAGCTCAGCGGCGCCCGGCTCAGCGGCGTCGGGTCAGCTGGTCGATCACCCAGGCTTTCTCGAACGCGACCTCGTGCCAGCCGGCGTACCGGCCGCTGACCCCACCGTGGCCCGCGACCATCTCGGTCTTGAGCAGGATCGGCGTGCCGGCGTCGTTGGTCGCGGTGTGCCGCAGCGTCGCCACCCACTTGGCCGGCTCCACGAAGAACACGCGGGTGTCGTTCAGGCTGGTGGTGGCCAGGATGGCCGGATAGGGCTTCGCTTCGACGTTCTCGTACGGCGTGTACGACTTCATGTACGCATAGACCTCGGCGTCGTGCAGCGGGTCGCCCCACTCCTCCCACTCGATCACGGTCAGCGGTAGATCGGGGTCGAGGATGGTGGTCAGGGCGTCCACGAACGGCACGTCGGCGTGAATGGCACGGAAGGTGTCGGGGGCCAGGTTGGCCACCGCGCCCATCAAGAGTCCGCCGGCGCTGCCACCCCGGGCGCCGAGCCGGTCGGCGGCCGTGTAGCGCTGCTCGATGAGCCATTCCGCACAGCTGATGAAGTCGGTGAACGTGTTGCGCTTGGTCAGCGTCTTGCCGTTCTCGTACCAGCTGCGGCCGAGCTCCCCGCCGCCGCGGACGTGAGCGACGGCGAAGACGAAACCGCGGTCCAGCAGCGACAGCCGGGCCACCGAGAACGACGGGTCCATCGGGATCTCGTACGAGCCGTAGCCGTAGAGCAGCGCCGGCGCGGTCCCGTCCAGCGCCACGTCGGCCCGGCGCACGATCGACAGCGGGATCTGGGTGCCGTCGGGCGCGGTGGCCCAGCCGCGCTCCTGGACGTAGGCGGACCGCTCGTACGGCCCGAACGTCGGCTCGTCGAGCACGGGCTGCTGCTTCAGCAGAGTGAGCTCACGGGTGTTCAGGTCGAAGTCGTAGGTCGAGCTCGGCGTCACCATCGAGGTGTAGCCGAGGCGCACGCTGGAGGTGACGTAGTCGGCGGCCCCGGACGCGCCGACGCTGTAGAGCGGCTCGTCGAAGACCACGTCGGACCCGGCGCCGAAGGCGCCGTCGGCGTGGCGGGGGAGCACGTGCAGACCGGTCAGGCCGTTGCGTCGCAGGGACACCACGGCGTAGCCGGCGTAGGCGTCCACGCCGGTGATCCGGACGCCCAGGTGATGGGCGAGAACGGGGGTCCACTGCTCGTGGCTGGTGGCGTCCAGAGGTGCCTCAGCCAGCTCGAAGTCTTCCGCACCGTCGTTGTGCACGATCAGCAGTCGGTCGCCGGCGGGCTCGATCTCGTACTCCACCCCCTGGCGACGTGGCGCGACCACCCGGGGCTCACCCTCGGGGTCGGTCGCGCTGAGCAGCAGACATTCCGAAGTCAGCTTGCTGGCCACCCCGATCATGATCCAGGCGTCATCGCGGCTGGAATCCACGCCGACCCAGAAGCGTTCGTCGGTTTCGGTCAGCACGTCCACGTCGTCCTCGGTGGCCGAGCCCAGACGGTGCCGCCGGACCACGTAAGCCCGCCAGGCCTGATCGGCGCGCGTGTAGAAGAGGTGCGTGGTGCCGGCCCAGGCGACGCCGTAGGCGGTGTCCTCGATCACGTCGGGAAGCCGCTCACCCGTGGTCAGGTCACGGACCTGCAGGGTGTAGCGCTCGTCGCCGGTGGTGTCGACGGAGTACGCCAGCAGGGTGCCGTCCGGCGAGACTGACCAAGCGCCGATGGAGAAGAACTCCTCACCGTCGGCCTCCACGTTGCCGTCCAGCAGCACCTGTTCCCCGACGATCTCGCCCTCGGTGTCCGGGGGCAACCGACGCTCACCCACCGGAACCGACTCCGCGGGGACGCGGCAGAAGATGGAGTACTCCGAGCCCTCGACGGTCCGGTCGTAGTACCAGAAGGCGACCGGTCGGCCGTCGTCGTCGGTCCCGTGTGAGGAGAGGACCGGCACGCTGAGGTCGGTCTCCTTGGTCCGCGACTTGATCTCACCGAAGATGGCGTCACTGAGCTCGCTCAGATGCGCGGTCTGGGCCTGCGTGTAGGCGTTCTCGGCCTCGAGATAGCTGATGACCTCGGGGTCCTTCTTGTCCCGCAGCCACTCGTAAGCATCGACGAACTCGTCGCCGTGGTGCACCCGGGTCTGTGGTCGTCGTTCCGCGAGGGGCGGGAGGGGAGCTGACGTCCCGGTCATCGGGTCGGACACGTGGGGATCGGACGCCGGGGACTCGGAAGGGGACTGGGCGGGGGTGGATTCGTCGGCAGACATAGGTCTTGAGCCTAGCCCGCGTCCAGATTGGTGCGTGGCTCCACGCAGCGGCGGCGAGTACGTGAGGATAGCGACATGGGACAAGAAGTCGACCTCACGTCGTTCACCCGTGACGACCGCAAACGCTACCGGGCCAAGGTGCGCACAGGCCTCGACGTGCTGGCGCGGATGCTGACCGAGTCTCGCTTCGACTTCGAGAAACCGATGGCCGGGCTGGAGATCGAGCTCAACCTGGTCGACGAGCGGTTCGAGCCGGCGATGCGCAACGCGGAGGTGCTGGCCGCGATCGCGGACCCGCAGTTCCAGACCGAGCTCGGTCGCTTCAACATCGAGATCAACGTGGCGCCGCGTGAGCTCGGCCACGGTGGGTTCGGTTCGTTCGAGCACTCAGTGCGATCCGCGCTGAACGACGCCGAGGCGAAGGCTGAGGCGGTCGGCATCCACACCGCCATGGTGGGCATCCTCCCCACCCTGCACCCCGAGCACGTCACCCACGACAGCGTCAGCGAGAATCCGCGCTACTCACTGCTGGACCAGCAGATCTTCGCCGCCCGCGGTGAGGATCTGGAGATCATCATCGACGGCGTCGAGCGGCTGCACATGATCTCCGACACGATCATGCCGGAGGCCGCGTGCACGTCGACCCAGGTGCACCTGCAGGTCAGCCCTGACGACTTCGCCGGCTACTGGAACGCAGCGCAAGCCATTGCCGGGATCCAGCTGGCGGTCGGGGCCAACTCCCCGTACCTGTTCGGCAAGGAGCTCCTCGCGGAGTCCCGGATCCCCCTGTTCGAGCAGAGCACCGAGACCCGGAGCGACGAGCTGAAGGCTCAGGGGGTCCGGCCGCGCGTCTGGTTCGGTGAGCGCTGGATCACCTCGATCTTCGACCTGTTCGAGGAGAACTCACGCTACTTCCCGGCGCTGCTCCCCGTGGTCACCGACGAGGACCCGGTGGCGGTGCTGGACGGCGGTGGCGTGCCGAAGCTCGACGAGCTGCGGTTGCACAACGGGACGGTCTATCGCTGGAACAGGCCGGTCTACGACATCAGCGGTGACCAGCCGCATCTACGGGTGGAGAACCGGGTGCTGCCGGCAGGCCCGACCGTGGTGGACACCATGGCCAACGCTGCCTTCTTCGCCGGCCTGGTCCGGGCGCTCGCCGACGATGACCGGCCCGTGTGGTCGCAGATGTCCTTCCGGGCCGCAGAGGACAACTTCATCGCCGGCACCCGCAACGGCATCAACGCCGACGTCTACTGGCCCGGCGCCGGCCAGGTCAGGGCCACCGAGCTGGTGCTCCGCAAGCTGCTGCCGCTGGCCGCGGAAGGGCTTCGGCTGTGGCACGTCGAGGAGTCCGAGATCGGTCGGTTGCTCGACATCATCGAGCGCCGCTGCCTGAGTGCGGCGAACGGGGCGACGTGGCAGACTGCCCAGGTAGTCCGAGCCGAAGACGCGGGGGCCAACAGACGAGAGGCGTTGCGGTTGATGCTCGGCCGCTACCTCGAGCTGATGCACAGCAACGAGCCCGTCCACACCTGGGAGAGCAACTGATGTCGGAGACGGTGAGCCACCCGACGTCGGAGGCGACGACGGCTGAGCCGGCCCTGTCGACGATCGTGGTCGGGTACTCCTCCAAGCCTGAGGGGCGGGCTGCGCTCCGGCGGGCGATCGCCGAGGCCGAACTGCGTCACTCACGGCTGATCGTGGTGCACACCTCCCCGGAGACCGAAGTGGCCTCACTGACGGCCGAGCTCGAGTCCTCGGGGATCGCCTTCACCGTCCGGCAGGCGCCGGACGCTCGTGATCCGGCCGAAGAGCTGATCGCGACCGCCGACGTATGCTCGGCTGAGTTCATCGTCATCGGTCTGCGGCGGCGCTCCCCGGTGGGCAAGCTCCTGCTGGGTTCGAATGCTCAGCGGGTCCTGCTGGATGCTGGTTGCCCGGTGCTGGCGGTCAAGGCCGAACCGGTCTGAGCGACAGCCGGAAACCCTATCCGGCCGCTTGGCTGCACCGGTCGGCCCCGGGCTGTTCGGGCTGCGTCTCGCGTTGCGCACTTCTGCTGTCCGTGGATGCTAAGAATTTGGTGAGGCGTGCCACAATACGTATAGGAGCAACTCTTGACATCCATTGGCTCTTGCCTGCCCTAGTCTCAATCTTGTAAGCCCGAGAGGTTCTTTGTGACACCCCCCTCCAAAGCCCAAGCTTCAAACCCCGCCGAGGTTCTGACCTCTGGCGAAGCCCCCACACATCATGGTGCGACCAGCCGATCTCAGGCGGCTGACGGCTCGGTCAAGAAGGCCCCGGCCACCCGGAAGTCGGCCCTGAAGGAGTCGGCTCTGAAGGCCGTCGGAACCGCCGCCAAGCCGACCAAGAAGGCCACCGCTGCGGCGAAGGCGGCTGCCGATGCCGACGAGGCTGCGGCGATCACGCCCATCGACATCATCGAGGCGATCGACCCCGACGTGGACGCAGTCCCCGAGGTCGTCGTCGAGGTCGCGGTCGCCGGAGAAGAGGTCGTGCTCACGGTCGCCGGCAAGAAGCGCACCCTCGACGACGTCGACGACGCCAAGTTCGAGCCGGCCAAGGTCGAGACGCTCGAGAAGGAACTGACCGAGGACCAGGGCTTCACCCTCTCCGAAGCCGACGACGCCGACGAGCCCGAGCAGCAGGTGATGGCCGCCGGCGCGACGGCCGACCCGGTCAAGGACTACTTGAAGCAGATCGGCAAGGTCGCCCTGCTGAACGCCGAACAGGAGGTCGAGCTGGCCAAGCGCATCGAGGCCGGCCTGTTCGCTGACGAGAAGATCAACGACGCCGGGGTGAAGATCAAGGCCGCTCAGGCCGAGGACTTCGACTGGATCGCCGAGGACGGCCGTCGGGCCAAGAACCACCTGCTCGAGGCCAACCTGCGCCTCGTCGTTTCGCTGGCCAAGCGCTACACCGGCCGCGGCATGCTCTTCCTGGACCTGATCCAGGAGGGCAATCTGGGTCTGATCCGGGCGGTCGAGAAGTTCGACTACACCAAGGGTTACAAGTTCTCCACCTACGCCACCTGGTGGATCCGGCAGGCGATCACCCGTGCCATGGCTGACCAGGCCCGCACCATCCGGATTCCGGTGCACATGGTCGAGGTCATCAACAAGCTGGCCCGCGTCCAGCGTCAGATGCTCCAGGACCTGGGCCGCGAGCCGTCGCCCGAGGAGCTGGCCAAAGAGCTGGACATGACGCCGGAGAAGGTCGTCGAGGTCCAGAAGTACGGGCGCGAACCCATCTCGCTGCACACGCCCCTGGGCGAGGACGGCGACTCCGAGTTCGGTGACCTGATCGAGGACTCCGAGGCCGTGGTGCCCGCCGACGCCGTGAGCTTCACGTTGCTCCAGGAGCAGCTGCACGACGTGCTGGACACGTTGAGCGAGCGCGAGGCCGGTGTGGTCTCGATGCGGTTCGGTCTGACCGACGGCCAGCCCAAGACGCTGGACGAGATCGGCAAGGTCTACGGGGTGACGCGCGAGCGGATCCGCCAGATCGAGTCCAAGACGATGAGCAAGCTCCGTCACCCGTCGCGCAGCCAGGTGCTGCGGGACTACCTGGACTGAGCGACCGGCTCAACGCTGAGCTGGACGAGAGCCCGGTCCCGACCGCACGGTCGGGGTCCGGGCTCTTCTCGTCTCGGCTGAAATTGCGCGAAGTCTATGTCCCCGTCACGGCTGATGATGTCGAGGACCGCGTGCCGCAGGGTGGGGCGCAGCCGCTGGGGGTTTGACGGGTCGGCGCGAGCTCCGGACCGCGGAGGGCTGGTAGCGCTCTGCAGCGGTGGGGGTCAGCAACGGCGCCAGTGCACTCAGCTTGGCGGTCTGCGGCGTCACCCAGTCGTCGGCGACCAGGCCGCCGGTATCGCTGCTGTTGGGGTTGAACGACCAGTAGGCGAAGCTCATCTGCTGGTCGTGCAGATAACTGACCAGGCTGGCCAACCACTGCCGGTCTGAGGTGGTCTCGAGCTTGGTGCCGAACTCACCCAACAGGATCGGGGCCACGCCCTGTTTCTGCAGGTAACCCCAGGACTTGTCCCACTGCGCCGGCAGGTTGGCCGGATAGTCGGGCGCGTCGAACCACGACTGGGCGAAGAGCGAGGCGGGATAGTCGTGCGCGGAGTAGACGAGCCGATGGGCGACCGTCAACGTCACGGGATGAGCCTTCACGTCGCTCAGCCCGCCGCCCCACCAGGTGTTCTCGCCGTTGCCCTGTGCCTCGACGCCCTCGACGATGATCAGCAGGTGGG
This sequence comes from Propionibacteriales bacterium, assembly GCA_038238065.1. Taxonomy (GTDB): domain Bacteria; phylum Actinomycetota; class Actinomycetes; order Propionibacteriales; family Propionibacteriaceae; genus Microlunatus. The sequence goes on from JBBRYD010000065.1 coordinate 7,769, forward strand.
GGTTGACCGCCAGCACGGCGTCACCACCTCGGGTGGCCGCCGCAGCCCAGTTCAACGCCGCATCCGGGCAGCCCCAGCAGGCGCTCCCGTGCGGCTCGTTGTGCAGGTCGACGCCGATCACTGTGGGGTTGGTCAGGTAGCGCTGGGCGAGCATCTTCCAGTCGGAGAGCCAGCTGGACTCCGGGTAGGCGTCGGTGTACCAGAGGGCCGACTGCGCGGCGGAGTCCGGCCGGTGTCTGTCGAGGAACACGCTGAGGCCGTGCGCCTCGGCCCGGGCGACGAATGCATCCATCAGCTCCAGCGGAGTGAGGCTGACCAACATAGGGTTCTTCGTCGCGTCGATCCCGGTGGTCGAGGCCCTGTGCAGGCACTCGCTGGAGAAGGGCAGCCGGATGGTGTTGAAGCCGAAGGACCTGATCTGCGCCAGTCCGGCGTCCAGGCTGATCTGCCAGAGCCCGTGCGGCGCACAGGTGGACGTCTCCATCCCGAACCAGCTGACCGCCTTGATCGTGTGCGGCCGATCGGCGGCGGTGAGGATGCGAGAACCGTCGGTATGTAACCAACCCACCGACGACGGTGGCGCGGCGTCGGCACGCGACGGGCGGATCATCTGGAGCGACCCCACGGCCAGGACGGCCGCCAGCAGCGCGCACCCCAGTCGCCAACCGACACCGTCGCGGGGGGATGTGCGCACTGTCGACATCCTAGGCGGCTGAGCGTCCCCTGCAGCTGCTCGGGGACACAACAGCCCCCCACCCTTGCGAGTGGGGGGCTGTCAGCGACCGGGGTCTCAGCTGATGCGTTGAGTTTCGTCCTGGATCTTGAGCGCTACCTGCTTGAGCTTGTCGGCGTGCTCCTTGCTGTGGTGTGCACAGAAGAGGAGCTCGAAGCCGCTAGCCAAGGTGACTCGGACATAGGCCTGCGCGCCGCAACGATCACAACGATCTGCCGCGCTCAGTGCGGCACCTTCGATGATGGTGGAGCTCACGATAGGCCTCTCTTTCGCAGAGTCTGATCTTCATATGGTTCTGAGTGCTGTTACTCGGTCCCGACTACCCGTACGTCTAGTCAACATCCGACCTGGTCCCTATTGTTCCCCCGAGGTGAGTCGGACGCATGACTCTGGTGTAACGGTATGGCCCCAGCCTATGCGCCTTACCCCAGACACTCTTGATTCGGACCACGACACCGACTGGATTGGTCGTGAGGACACCGGATGTGTCAGGGCCGGCCGGTAGTGTCGGGGCCGTGACGATCACCAAGCCAGCGACGGAGAGCCGGGAGTACGAAGCCCGCCATCTCCTGGTGCTGGAGGGCTTGGAGGCGGTGCGCAAGCGTCCGGCGATGTATATCGGGTCCACCGACACCCGCGGACTGATGCACTGTCTGTGGGAGATCATCGACAACGCGGTGGACGAAGCACTCGGCGGCCATGGCACTGAGATCTCGGTCACACTCGGCGCGGACGGCAGCATCACTGTCGTCGACCACGCCCGAGGTATCCCCGTCGACATCGAGCCGCGGACCGGTCTGTCCGGCGTCGAGGTCGTCTTCACCAAGCTGCACGCCGGCGGCAAGTTCGGCGGCGGTTCCTACAACGCGACCGGTGGCCTGCACGGGGTGGGTTCGTCGGTGGTCAATGCACTCTCGACGCGGCTCGACGTGGAGGTGGACCGCAACTCGACCGTGTGGGGCATGTCCTTCTGCCGGGGCGTCCCGGGACTCTTCGACGGGCCGGGCCCGGACGCCCCCTTCACCCCCGGCGGCGGTCTGCGGAAGCTGGGTCGCGCCAAGAAGGGGGTGACCGGCACCCGCATCGTCTACTGGCCGGACCGGCAGATCTTCCTGCGCGAGGCGCAGCTCTCGCTGCCCGACCTCGAGGCCCGGGCCCGGCAGACCAGCTTTCTGGTGCCCGGCCTGGCCCTGCACGTCACTGACCTCCGCGGGGCAGAGCCGACCGAGCAGACGTTCCTCCACGACGGCGGGATCGCGGAGTTCTGTGAATACCTCGCCGCCGACCGTTCGGTCACCGACGTGATCCGGTTACAGGGCCGAGACCGGTTCGTCGAGACGGTGCCGATGCTCGACGACGCGGGACGGATGACCCCCACCGACGTGGAGCGCGACCTCGAGATCGACATCGCCGTGCGCTGGGGCGAGGGGTACGACAGCAGGCTGCAGTCCTACGTCAACATCATCTCCACGCCGAAGGGCGGCACCCACGTCGCCGGCTTCGAGCGGGCGTTGACCAAGACCTTCGCCTCGGTGCTCCAGGGCACCAGGTTGCTCAAGGCCGGCGAGCAGGTGGTCAAGGACGACGTGCTCGAGGGGATGACCTCGGTCGTCACCGTCCGGCTGGCCGAGCCCCAGTTCGAGGGGCAGACCAAGGAGACGCTGGGCACGCCGGCCGTCTCGGGCCTGGTCTTCAAGGCGGTGGAACGCGAGCTGACGGCATTTCTCACCTCGACCAAGCGTGAGTCCAAGCTGCAGGCGCGGACGGTGATGGAGAAGGTGGTCGGCGCCTCCCGCGCGCGCGTCGCCGCCCGCCAGCACAAGGAAGCTCAGCGCAGGAAGAACGCGCTCGAGTCCTCCTCGCTACCGGCCAAGCTGGTCGACTGTCGCAGCAGCGACGTGGACCGCTCCGAGCTCTTCATCGTGGAGGGTGACTCGGCGTTGGGGACGGCCAAGCTGGCCCGGAACTCCGAGTTCCAGGCTCTGCTGCCCATCCGCGGCAAGATCCTCAACGTGCAGAAGGCCTCGGTCGGCGACATGCTGAAGAACGCCGAGTGCGCCAACATCATCCAGGTGGTCGGGGCCGGCACCGGCCGGACCTTCGACCTCGACGCGGCGCGCTACGGCAAGGTCATCTTCATGGCCGACGCCGACTCCGACGGGGCTCACATCCGCTGTCTGCTGGCGACCCTGTTCTTCCGCTACATGCGTCCGCTGGTCGAGGCGGGTCGGGTGTTCACCGCCGTACCGCCGCTGCACCGGTTCGAGCTGACCAACCCCAAGAAGGGGGTGGAGAAATACATCTACACCTACTCCGACGCCGAATACCAGCGCAGGGCCGCCGAGCTGACCAAGCGCGGCCAGAACTTCAAGGAGCCGCAGCGCTACAAGGGCCTCGGGGAGATGGACGCCGACCAGCTGGCTGAGACCACGATGAGCCCACGGCACCGCACCCTGCGGCGGATGACCGTCGACGACGGACTGTTCGCCGACACCACCTTCGAGATGCTGATGGGCAACGAGGTAGCTCCGCGACGCGAGTTCATCATCGACGGGGCCTACCAGCTGGACGCCGCGGCGATCGACGCGTGAGCCGGGTCGTCGGCGGGGCTACAACAGCTGGTTGAGCTCCCCGGTGTCCACGTCGTACTTGAACCCGCCCACCACGGCGCGGCCGAGGATCAGGGGGTGCCGGCGAAGCGTCGACACGTCCTCCTCCAGCCGGGCCAGCTGGTCGGGCGAGGCACCGAGGGTCATCTGGGACACGTCAGCGCCGGTGGCCTGCCGGACCCTCTCGGCCACGTCGGCGTCGTCGCCGCTGGCCATGGCGCACCGGGTGTGGGGGACGACCATGATACGGTCCACGCCCAGCAGATGCACACCGAGGATGCAGCCGATCAGCGCGTCGGGGGTCAGGCGTCCGCCGGGGGTCCGCAGGATCTTCGCGTCCCCGACCTGGAGCCCGATCATCTCCAACGGCTCGATCCGCGAGTCCATGCAGGTGACCATGGCCACCCCGGCGTGCGCGATGCCGTCGAAGCCGTTGAGAGTGAACCGGGCGACGTAGCCGCGGTTCTTGGTCAGGAGGTCGTCGAACCCAGACGTTTTCACGAGGTTCACCTTAAAACCCTCACGTGACGATCAGGTGCACGAGGCCGCCGGCGGACTACCAGGTCCGTGACGACACTGCAGCCAGTGGCTGCCCGATGCTCACGCCCGAACCGTCCCGGCGGGTGTCGACCGGTGGCAGCTCCACCGGCGACCCGCTGGCCGCGGCGGCCACGGCGGGAGCCAACCCGGCCCAGGCGAGCAGCAAGGTGTCCTCGCCCTTCAGGAACCGGTGACACCGGACCCCGGCGGTGGCCCGGCCTTTGGCCGGATACTCCGAGAACCGGGTGACCTTGACCGAGCCCACGTCGGTGCCGGGCAGTGCCGCGGACGTACCGGAGACCGAGACCAGCACCGCATCGCCGGCCGCGACCGCGCCGAAGAAGGTCACCCGGGCGCCGGGGGCCACCTTGACGCCGGCGATGCCCCCGCCGGCCCGCCCCTGCGGGCGCACCCCGTCGGCCGGGAAGTGCAGCAGCTGCGCGTCGCTGGTGACGAAGACGAGCTCCACGTCGGTGCTGGTCAGCTCGACCCCACCGACCACCCGGTCCTGGGGCTCCAGCCGGATCAGTTCCCAGCTCTCCTTGCTGATCACCTCCGGGTTGACCCTCTTCACCACCCCCTGGGCCGTCCCCAGGGCGAGACCCAGCGAGGCCGCGGACAACGAGGTCAGGCAGATGACCGACTCGTCGCTCTCCAGGGCCACCAGCTCGACCACGGAGGCGCCGCCCTGCAGGTTGGGAGCGTTGGCCGTGCTGGGCACGCTCGGCAGGTCCAGCACGCTGACCTTCACCAGCCGGCCCCGGCTGGTGACGAGGCCGACCTCGGCTCTCGCGGTCGCCTGGACGCGGGACACGATCGCGTCATGGTTGGCGCGCGGGCCCTCGACCGGTAACGGTTCCGCGTCATGGGTCCGGGCCATCAGCCCTGCCGACGACAGCAACACCCAGCACGGGTCGTCGGCCACCTCGAGCGGCTGAGAGGAGGCGGTGCTGACCACCCCGCTGGAGGCCAGCAGGATGGTGCGGCGCGGGCTTCCGTGGGTCTTGGCCACCTCGGCCAGCTCGTCGCCGACCACCCGGCGCAGCCGGGCCGGGTCATCGAGGATCTCGGTCAGCTCGGCGATCTGGGCTCGGAGCTCGTCCCGCTCGGTCTCCAGCTCGATCCGGCTGAACTTGGTCAGCCGGCGCAGCGGCATCTCCAGGATGTAGTTGGTCTGGGTGTCGCTCAGGTCGAACGCCGCCATCAACCGCTCGCGCGCCTGGGCCGTGTCGTCGGAGGACCGGATGATGGCGATCACGTCGTCGATGTCCACGATGGCCGTGATCAGGCCCTCGACCAGGTGCAGCCGCTCCGAGGCCTTGCGCCGCGCGAACTCCGTCCTCCGCCGGGTGACCTCGTAGCGGTGCTCGAGGAACACGGTCAGCATGTCCCTCAGAGTCAGGGTCCGGGGCTGCCCGTCGACCAGGGCGACCGCGTTGACCGAGAACGAGTCCTCCATCTTGGTCATCTTGTAGAGCTGCTCGAGCACCACGTCGGGGTTGAAACCGTTCTTGACCTCGATGACCAGCCGCAGCCCGTTGTTGAGGTCGGTCAGGTCCTTGACGTCGGCGATGCCCTGCAGCTTGCGCGCGTTCACCGCCGTCTTGATCTGCTCGATGATCCGCTCCGGACCAACGGTGTACGGCAGCTCGGTGACCACGATGCCCTTGCGCCGCGGGTGCACCTGCTCGATCCGGGCGGTGGAGCGGACCCGGAAGGATCCGCGGCCCGTGTGGTACGCGTCCCGGATCCCTTCCAGGCCGATGATCTTCCCGCCGGTGGGCAGGTCGGGTCCGGGCACGAACCGCATCAGCTGTTCGACGTCGGCGTCGGGGTGCTTGATCAGGTGCCGCAGCGCCTGGACCACCTCGACCAGGTTGTGCGGCGGGCAGTTGGTCGCCATCCCCACCGCGATCCCGCTGGCCCCGTTGACCAGCAGGTTGGGGATGGCCGCCGGCAGCACCGTCGGCTCGACGTCCTTGCCGTCGTAGTTGGGCTTGAAGTCGACGGTGTCCTGGTCGAGGCCGGCGGTCATGGCCAACGCGGCCGGCGCCATCCGGCACTCGGTGTAGCGCATCGCGGCCGGACCTGAGTCGAGCGAGCCGAAGTTGCCGTGGCCGTCGACCATCAGCAGCCTCATGGTCCACGGCTGGGCGGTGCGGACCAGCGCGTCGTAGATGGCCACATCACCATGGGGGTGCAGCAGACCCATCACCTGGCCGACGACCCGGGCGCTCTTCACGTGGCTCCGGTCAGGAAAGATGCGCATCTCGCTCATCGAGTACAAGATGCGCCGCTGGACCGGCTTCAGACCGTCCCGGGCGTCGGGCAGGGCGCGGGAGTAGATGACGGAGTAGGCGTACTCCAGGAAGCTCGTCTGCATCTCCGACGACACGTCGACGTCCACGATGTGCTCGGTGAAGTCGTCGTCAGGTGGGATGGACGACTTACGCGCCATCGACGGCTCGCTCGGCTCGTGTTCTCACATCGAGATTCTGCCCCATGGGCTAGAGCGGCGCGTCGACGACATTCAGCAGATCCGACGTCATCAGGCCCACGCAACCGAGCCTCAGCGCACGATCCCTCTCGGCGACGCTGGAGATCTCCCAGGCGATGGTCTTCTTTCCGTTGTCGTCGGCGGCCCGGACGACGTCGGAGACGAAGGCGTCGGACTCGGAGTCGAAGGCGCCGAGCATGTCGACGTTCTCGGAGGCGGCGTACCGAGCCAGGTGCAGGCCCGTGTGCGCCGGCTCGTTCAGAACGTAGCCCCAGGTCGTGAAGCCGAGATCCTTGGCCGCCGCGAAGCTCCTGGAGTTGATGGGTTGCTTCCAGACCACGCGCTCGGGCTGTCCGATCTGGCGCATCCGGCTCAGCAGCGGCTGGACCGCGGACGCCGTCTTGGGCTCGACGAAGAGTACGTGGTCGTCGATGTATCGGTAGGCGACTTCGTTGAAACGCGTCATCGGTCGCGACGGCTGGTCGGGGTCCAGCGTGTACGTGGGAAGCACCTGCAGCTGCGACAGCGTGGCCCACGTCTCGTCGGCGATCGTGTACGGAACGCCGGTCATGGCCGTCGTGGTGGGGTTGTGGCTGCAGACCAGGATCCCGTCCGAGGACAGGCAGGCCGAGATCTCGAGGGCCTTGACGCCTGGCACCTTGACCGCCTGGGCGTAGGCGTACGCCGTCATCGCCGGCCAGTTGCGCCCGCCCCCACGATGGGCGATGTAGAACGGGTCGGTGCTGGTCACGCTGGCCACGGTCGGGGCCGTCGTCGTCGCCGCGGCGGTCAACGTGGAGGTGACCGTCGAACCCACCAGCGCGGTCGCCACGCTGCCCGCGAGAAAAGCGCGCCTGCTGAGACCAGCCCGCGAGTTGGTGCCCGAGATGTGCATCTACGTCCTTCAGTCGTGCGGGAGGGGGTCGACATGATTCGCGAATATGAAACCACAGGTCTGTTGCGGTTCGGTAACGCGGCGTGAACGGCCCGCTCAGAAGTCGAAGTCAGAGTCCCGGAACTCGGTGCTGGCCCGCGCGCTGCGCCCGGTCTCCTGGTCGCGGAGCTCGACGCGGCGGATCTTCCCGCTGATCGTCTTCGGCAGCTCGCCGAACTCGATCCGTCGGATCCGTTGGTACGGGGAGAGGCGCTCGCGGGCGTAGGCCAGGATCGATCGGGCGGTGACCGCGTCGGGGGGGAAGCCCGCGGCGAGCACCACGTAGGCCTTGGGCACGGCGAGCCGCAGCGGGTCCGGAGCCGGCACGATCGCGGCCTCCGCGACCGCCTCGTGCTCGATCAGCACCGACTCCAGCTCGAACGGGCTGATCCGGTAGTCGCTGGCCTTGAACACGTCGTCAGCGCGGCCGACGTAGGTGATGTAGCCGTCGGCGTCACGGCTGACCACGTCGCCGGTGTGGTAGACCCCGCCCACGAAGGCGTCCCGGTTGAGGTCGAGGTCGAAGGCGTCGGCCCGCTCCTTGTAGCCGCTCATCAGCGATACCGGCCGGGGGTCCAGCTCCAGGCACAGCTCACCCTCGGTGTCGTTCGGCGTACCGGTGGCCGGGTCACGCAGCTGCACCCGATAACCCGGCAGCACCCGACCCATCGAGCCCGGCTTGACGGGCTGGCCGGGGGAGTTGCCGACCTGGAGGCTGGTCTCGGTCTGACCGTACCCGTCGCGGATGGTGATGCCCCAGGCGTCTCGGACCCGTTCGATCACCTCGGGGTTGAGGGGCTCGCCGGCCGACAGGCACTCCCGCAGCGACGTGGTGACCGAGGTCAGATCAGCCTGGATCAGCATGCGCCAGACGGTCGGCGGAGCGCAGAAGGTCGTGGCCCCGGTGCGCTGCAGCACCTGCAGCAGCTCGGCGGCGTCGAACCGGGTGTAGTTGTAGACCAGCACGGTGGAGCCGGCCAGCCAGGGTGCGTAGAAGTTGCTCCAGGCGTGCTTGGCCCAGCCGGGCGAGGAGATGTTGAGGTGGACGTCGCCCGGCCGCAGCCCCATCCAGTACATCGTGGAGAGGTGCCCGATCGGGTAGGAGGTCTGGGTGTGCTCGACCAGCTTGGGTCGGGCCGTGGTACCGGAGGTGAAGTACAGCAGCTGAGGGTCACCGCCCTTGCTGGCCCCGGGGAGGTATCGGTCGGAGCCGACGAAGTGGTCGAGCCGGTCGTAGCCGAGCCAACCCTCGGGCGCGGCCTCACCCGGTGTCGTCGGCACCGCCAGCTTGCCGAGCGGCAGGTCGAGGTCGGCGAACTTGTCAGCGTCGGCGGCGTGGGCGATCAGCAGTCTGGCGTCGCCGCGGGCGACCCGGTCTTCGAGGTCGGTGCGGGAGAGCTGTGGTGTGGCGGGGATGACCACCGCACCGAGCCGGATAGCCCCCAGCATGATCTCCCACAGCGGCACGCAGTTGCCCAGCACCAGCAGGACCCGGTCACCTCGCCGGACCCCGAGCGAGGAAAGGAAGTGGGCCACGACGATCGAGCACGCGGCCAGCTGCGCGAACGTGCGTTGGTGCTCGGTGTCGCCGTCGATCACCCAGAGGGCCGTCTGGTCGGGGTTCTCCTCGGCCAGACCGTCGAACCAGTCGGTGACGAAGTTGTAGAGGCTCATCTGCGGCCAGCTGAAGTGCTGGTAGGCCACGTCGTAGTCGAGACGATGCTGCACCAGGAAGTCCCTGGCGGCTCGAACGTGCGGGTTCAGCGGCATGCTGCGCTCCAATGCGTTACACCGATCAGCTGCTTCCGGGCCGGACGGGGACCCTGGGTCCGGAGGACCACAGGCTACTGGTTGCCGCCCATCCGTACATCGGGTGCACCCAGCCGGGCCGCGTCCGCGGACAGGTCGTCCGGCTGGTGCTGGGACTCCCGCTCCGCGGCCACCCGCTTGAGGTAGTGCAACACCTCCCGGTCGATCTCCTCGGCCCCCCAGCCGAGCACCGGGGCCACCAGAGCGGCCACCTCGGGTGCCGCTGTCTCGCCGCGGTCCCAGGTCTCGATGGAGATCCGGGTCCGGCGGGCGAGGATGTCGTCGAGGTGCAACGCGCCCTCGTGCGAAGCCGCGTACACGGACTCGACCTTGAGGTACTCAGGGGCTGCCTCGAGCGGCTCGCCCAGGGTCGGATCCTCCTCGATCATGCTCAGCAGCTCGGCGAGCAGCGAACCATACCGGTTGAGCAGGTGCTCGACTTGACCCAGCCGCAGCCCGGTCTGCTGGACCAGCAGCTCGCGGGAGTTCCACAGCGCCTGGTAGCCGTCGGCGCCCAACAGGGGGACGTCCTCGGTGCAGGAGGCGGGCACCCCCGAAATCAGCGGCTGCATCGCGTGGACGGCGGCGTCGACGGCATCCTTGGCCATGATTCGGTACGTCGTGTACTTGCCGCCGGCGATGGTGACCAGGCCGCGCACCGGCGAGGCCACGGCGTGCTCCCGGGACAGCTTGGAGGTGGAGTCGGACTCACCGACCAGCAGCGGCCGCAGCCCGGCGTAGACCCCGACCACGTCCTCGCGGGTCAGCGGGTCGGCCAGGAGGGCGTTGGCGTGGTCGAGCAGGTAGTCGATGTCGGCCTGGCTGGCCGCGGGGTGGGCCAGGTCGAGGTCCCACTTGGTGTCGGTGGTGCCGATGATCCAGTGGCTGCCCCAGGGCACGATGAAGAGCAGGCTCTTCTCGGTGCGGGTGATCAGGCCGGTGCTGGCGTTGATCCGGTTGCGTGGCACGACCAGGTGCACGCCCTTGGAGGCCCGCACCTGGAACTGGCCGCGGCCGCCGATCATCTTCTGCAGGTCGTCGCTCCAGACCCCGGCCGCGTTGATGGTCTGCCGGGCTCGGATCTCGAACTCGTGGCCGGACTCCAGGTCACGCACCCGCACTCCGGCGATGTGGTCGTCCTCCCGGATGAACCCGATCACCCGGGTGCTCATGGCCACGCTGGCACCGTAGTGGGCGGCGGTCCGACCCAGCATCATGGTGTGCCGCGCGTCGTCCACCTGGCCCTCGTAGAACAGGATGGAGCCGTTGACCGCAGTCCGGTTGGCCGAGGGGAAGGCCTCGAAGGTCTTCTGACGACCCAGGTGCCGCAGATGGTGGGGGACGCCGCGGCCGGCGCCCATCAGGTCGTAGACGCCGATACCCAGACCGGCGTAGCCCCGGTCGATCACCCGGTGGCGGATCGGGAAGATGAAGGGCACCGGCTTGGCCAGGTGCGGGCAGAGCTTGTTGAGGGCCAGCGAGCGCTCCTTCAGCGCCTCGAAGACCAGCGCGAAGTTGAGCTGCTCGAGGTAGCGCAGCCCGCCGTGGAACAGCTTGGTGGAGCGGCTGGAGGTGCCGGCGGCGAAGTCCCGGGCGTCGACCAGCCCGACCTTCAGCCCACGGGTGACCGCGTCCAGCGCGCAGCCGGAGCCGGTGACCCCCGCGCCGACGACCAGAACGTCCAGCTCGACCGTCTCCAACCGGCGCAGCGCCCCGGCCCGGGCTTCGGGTCCGATGGGTGAGGTGATTGTGTACATGGTGCCTTTCGGGGTGCGGCTTCGACGGGTGAACGGGTCCCTCAGGAGACGTCGACCCAGTCCAACGTACGTTCCACAGCCTTCTTCCAGCCGGCGTACCCCTCGTCCCGCTGCGCCGGTGACGTCTGTGGTGACCAGCGCTGGTCCTCGTGCCAGTTCTCCCGGAGCTCGTCGGGCGACGACCAGACCCCCACGCCCAGGCCGGCGGCGTAGGCGGCGCCCAGGGCGGTGGTCTCGGCCACCA
>JBBRYD010000066.1:0-18672 GCA_038238065.1 Propionibacteriales bacterium
ACCCCCGAGGAGCCGCAGGGCCCACGTCAGCGTTCGAGGGTGGTGGACGGGCCGGCGACCGGATGCGCGTCCTCACAACCGGTCACCACGGTGACCTGGGCGACGTCGTCGGACCGGGTGTACACGAGCAACGCGGGTCGGCCGTCCACCACCGCATTGGTGATGGCGGTGATCCGGCCACCGGTGACGTTCCGGGCGCAGCGCCAGGCCTGGGAGAAGCGGTGCGGGCTGAGGTCGGCGCCGCGCAGCAGCGAGTTCGCCTGCGCGGCGAGCCGGGACGTGCTGACCACCGCGGGCGCCGTGCTCGACGGCTCGTTCAGTCCCGCCGAGGCACTCAGCACGTACCCGCCGAACCCGACGACACCGGCAGCCACGCACGCCATCAGGGCACCCAGCACCAATCGCGTCCGGGGCGGCTTGGCCAGGTCGGCTCCGAAGGCACCCAGCGTGCGTGCGTGGGCTGCCGGGACAGAAGCAGCCGCGGCGGCGGCGACCGTCCGGCGTTGCTCGGCGGCGATCGCGTCACCGAGCCGTTGCGCCACCTCGGGGGGCATGACCGGCTGGGGTAGCGCGCCCAGCAGATCACTGACCTCGGCCAACGCGTCCCAGGTGTCCCGGCACTCGGCGCACGAGAGCGTGTGCGCCTGGATCTGGCCCGTGCGCCGGTCGTCGAGGACGCCGGCGGCTGCGTCGGCGAGCTCCTCGAGGGCGATGTGGTCAGACACGGGTGACTTCCTCAGAATCTCTGGTCGGACCGCATGCGGTCGAGACCGCCCCTGCAGGCTACGGCGCGGCCCCGTCGGTTCGACGTCACCGGCACCCGTTCGGTTCCCGGGTGCAGGAAATTGTTGTCGCTGGGCCACCGAAAGGTCGAGCCATCAGCGACTCTCCCTCGGGCCGGCTGCTCGAAGGTGCACCAGCAGGGGCACCAGCTTGGCTCGGCCGCGGGCGCAGCGACTCTTGATCGTGCCCGGGGCGCACCCCAACAGTCGCGCCGCCTCGTCCACCGAGTACCCCTCCATATCGACCAGCACCAGGGCCGCACGCTGGTCCGGGTTGAGCCGGCCCAGAGCGGCGGCGACGGTGCTGCGTTCCTCCTGCTGTTCCAACGGATCGGCCCGGTGTGTCGTGCCCAGGTCGGTGCTGCGGTCGGGATCCTCGGGGAGTGGCTCAGCCGCTCGGACCTTGTTGGCCCTGATGCGGTCCAGGCACGCGTTCACCACCACCCGGTGCAGCCAGGTGGTGACCAGCGCATCGCCCCGAAAGCCGGCGGCCCGGCGGAACGCGGAGATGTAGGCGTCCTGCAGGGCGTCGGCCGCATCCTCGGGGTTGCGCATGGTCCGCAGGGCGACGGCCCAGAGGCGATCCTGATGTCGGGTGACCAGGACGGTGAACGCCCCCGGATCGCCGTCCACGTGGGCCTGCAGCAGTTCGGGGTCGCTGCGCTCGTCGACCCCGGACAGGGGCTGACCGGACACCGGGTTACCGGGGGGCTCGGTCACGGCGGAGTCGGTGTCACGAATAGACCTCGACCTCGTAGATCCCGCCTCGGTAGCCGCTTCCCTCCTTCGGCAGCGAGGTCAGGTACACCAGCACGAACCGAGTGGTCAGGCGGTCCTTGAAGGCGAGGGTCACCGTCTTCTTGGCCTTCGTCTGCTCGCTCACCGTACGCCACCGCTTGTCCGAGCTCATCGGCGGTTTGTCGGTACCGGCCGGGTCGTTCTCGGGCACCCGGGCCTCCAGTGCGGTGCCGTCGCCGGACAGCGACACCTTCACCGAACCGACCTGCTGGGGCTTGCCCAGGTCGACGACCAGGCCGACGCCCCGTTTGAGCCCACCCAGTTTGGGGTTGCGGAAGTAGGTGACGCTCTGCCAGCGGGTCGAGGGGTCGCCGTCGTAGGCGTTCTTGACCAGCTGGGGATTTTCGCTGTCCGGATCGCCCTGAGGGTCGAAGTCGCGGGCGCCGGTGACGGGGATCGCCACGCTCGTGGTCACGGGCGGCGGTGCGCTGCTGGCCGGCGCGCTCGTCCCGGTGGTCGGTGACGTCCGGGGGGACCTGTCGCTGATCACCGAGGCCGCGATCAGGCCGGCCACGAGCAGTAGGACCCCGAGCACGACCACCGGGAAGATCCACCGGCGCGACCTGGCTGGCGGCCTGGTCCGAGTCGGGCGCAGGGGCTCACGTCCGGCCGGAGGTGGGGGCTGACGGATCAGGGTGGTCTGGCTGGCCTCATAGCCACTCCCGCGGGGCGCGCCCGCTCCGTCGGTGGGGGCCGCAGTCACCCGGACCGGGTGGCTCGCGGCGGCCGGGGGAGCCGGGACCGGGGGCGGCGCGTCGGCTGCGTTGGGGCGCGCGTACGGCAGGTCCACCCTCGCCATCCGCTCGGTGCGTTGGTCGGCTTCGCCGCCCGGGTCGCCGATCCGTAGGTCGACGTCGGACCGGCCCTCGAGCAGTGAGGACACCGGCACCGCACGGCGCGAGTCGACCTTCGGTACGGGTTGGCGCAGCCGGCGCTCGAGGTCTCCGGACGCGTCCGCGGCTCCGAGGACCTTGGTCAGCGCGTTGACCACGTCGTTGGCGGTCCTGAGCGGTGGGGCGTGGTGGCGGGGTGGCTCGCCGAGGATCTGGTCGCAGACGGCGTCGAGCGCGGGGGAGACACCGGCGCGCACCTGGCGAGGAGTCATCCAGCGTCGAGCGACCACCGGCGCGTCCGGTAGGTCGTAGGCGGGGCCCCCCGGCCACCGGGAGACCAGCGCGGCGTAGAGCAGCCGTCCCAGGTCCAGCACGTCCACCAGCTCCGGCGTGTCGGCGCCGCGCACAGCCGATGCGCGGTTGGGCCTCAGTGCGGCCTCGATCATCAGACCGACGATCTTGACGTTGCCGGTCGGCGTGATGATCACCGTGTCAGGGTTGATGCGGCGATGGTAGAGGCCGTAGACGTGCACACCGGACAGGGCGTCGGCCACCTCCCGGATCACCCAGGCCGCCTCCAGCCCCGACAGCGGTCCGTGGCCCAGGATCAGCTCCAGCGACTGGCCGGTGGCGTACTCGCAGACGATGTACGAGCCGAGCCGGGGATCATCGCTGTAGACCGCGTCCAGGACCCGGAGGAAGCGTGAGTCGGTGGCCACCGAGGCGCTACGGGCTGCGGCCAGCAGGTCCTCGGCACCCGGGTCCAGGGGTGGGAGCAGGTGGACGAGCACCGACCGGGACAGCACCAGGTCGAAGGCCCGCCAGGTGACCGTCGGTTCCGAGTCCGCCAACAGCTCCTCGAGCCGGTAGCGCGCGGCGAGCACCGTTCCCGCCGGGATGGTCGCGGCCGCCGGGGTGGTGACCTCGGCATCGGCGGGGTCCATGCGGTCGGCGAGAGCGGTCGTTCGTCCCGGACCATCGGTGGCGCCTGGCTGGGTCGGCATGGCTGCAGTGCTCTCCATCGGGCCACCCGGCTCGGAGGAGGAGCTCGGCGTGGCGGTGTGTGCTGTCTCGATGTTAAGAGGGGCTGGTGGCAACACGGCGGTGGAATCGCCGACAGAACCCGGATCGTCGGCATCGCCGGGTGGCACCTCGAGCCCGGTGTCCTGACCGGGGTGACCGCGACCGCGGCGCAGAAAGGTCCCCAGGATGTCGTTGACCTCCTCGATGTGCAGCAGCCGGGCCATCAGCACGAAGACGGGCACCGCGGCCAGACCGGCGACCAGCAGGGCCAGCACCAGCGCCCAGCGGGAGCCGGACCAGGCAGCGATTCCTGTCGCGATGGCGTACGCCACCAGACCCGCGGGCGCCGCGGCGACCAGCAGCCGGAGCAGGTGCCGGACCAGCCCGCGACCGTCCAGGCCGGGCAGCCGGCGGCGCAGTACCCGGAACGAGATGAGCACCCCGATGGTGTAGGCCCCGGCGTAGGCCAACGCCAGACCGGTGGCGACCAGCGATACCGAGCCCAGCAGAGCGACCACGGCGAGCGCCAGGGTCACGTGGATGCCGGAGATGACCAGCTGCAGCAAGAACGTGGTTCGGGTGTCCTCGAGCGAGTAGTAGGCGCGCAGGCAGACGTACTGCAGGGTGAACGGCACCAGGCCCAGCGCCAGCGCCATCAGTGCCCAGCCCACGAGGTGGGCGTCACGAGCGCCCTGGCCGAAGCCGAAGGCGAGCTGGGCGATCGGCTGGCCCAGCGCCGCCAGCGCGACGGCGGTGGGCAGCAGCGCGGTGACCGCCAGCCGCATGGTGCGCATCGTCTCGTCCCGGACGCCGGCCAGGTCTCCGGCCGCCGCGAGTCGAGACGCCGCCGGCAGCATCGCGGTGGCCAGCGAGACGGTGATCAGCGAGTGCGGCAGGATCCAGACGGCGTAGGCGTTGCTGTAGACGGTCAGGCCCGCTCCGCGCCCGCCCGCGGTGGCGGTGGCGCTGCCCGCAAGCCGGTAGACCACGACCAGGGCGGCCTGGGTGACCAGCACGAAGCCGAGCGTCCACTTGGCCAGCCGCAGGGTGTGACCGAGTCCCGTGTTCTTGAAGTCGAACCGTGGCCGGAACCGATAGCCCGCCGCTCGGAGGAACGGGACCAGCACCGCCGCCTGGGCGGCGATACCCAGCGTCGAGCCGAGCCCGAGCAGCACCTCCTGACCGGTGCTGAACGCTCCGACCTGGTTCCCCTCCCCGAACACCAGCAGGAACAGCACCAGCACGCCGATGGAGATGACGTTGTTGGCGATCGGTGCCCACATCATCGGACCGAACTTGTCCCGGGCGTTGAGCACCTGCCCGGCCAGCACGTGTACGCCGTAGAAGAAGACCTGCGGCAGGCAGAAGTACGCGAGGGTGACCATGGAGTCGTATTGGGCGGACAGCCCCGGCGCCTGCCAACCCTGCGGCGTGTAGAGCCGGATGATCAGTGGCGCGGCGAGGGTCAGGCCCACCGCGATGGCGCCGAGGATGAGCAGCCCGGCGGTCATGATCCGGTTGGTGTAGGCCTCTCCGCCGTCCGGGTCCCCCTTGATGGCGCGCACGATCTGCGGCACCAGCACCGTGTTGAGCACCCCGCCGGCTAACAGGATGTACATGCTGTTGGGCACCGTGTTGGCGAAGGTGAACATGTCGGCCTGCCGGGTGCCGTTGCCGAACAGCACCACCAGCAGCATCAGCCGGCCGAAGCCGAGGACTCGTGACGTCAGGGTGCCGGCGGCCATGATCGCGCTGGCCGAGACCAGCCTGGCCGAGCTGCTGGGCGGGCTGTCGGGCTGGTGGGCATCGGACTCGCGGGTGCTCGTCTCAGACATCGATGCTCTCGGACTGGTCGGGAGACCGGGTGTCGACGGCCGGAGCCGACCGAGTGGCACCGAGGGGCGCGCCGTTGGCTGGGTTCGCGGCCGCCTCGCGGTCGGCCTGGGCTGCCGCCCGCGCCCGCTCACGGGTCACCTGCCGGATCCGCAGTGCCGTGGTGCCGATCAGGACGATGCCGGCACCGATCGCGATCAACCAGCCCACCGTGCCTGCCTCGGTGGCCTGCACGTCGATGGTCGCCGGCTCACCGACCGGGGCACCGGAGCTGGTGTAGAGCTGGGCGATGACCTGGACGGTGCCGTTGGTCTTGGCCTCGACCAGGGCGCGGGCCTGGATGTTGTCGCCGGCCAGAATCGGGTCCGTGAGCGCGATCGGCTGCACGGTCAGTCGTTGGCTGTTGGTGGAGGTGAACACGAGCTTCACCCGAACGGCGTTGACGTTGGGGGTGGCCGGGTTGCCCGACGGGGGCAAGGTGTTGCGGATCGTGATGGGGAAGGAGGCACCGCTCTTCGGGGTCAGCACCCGCCGGTTTCGGCTGATCACGATGGCGTTCAGCTTGCTGTCCAGGTCGCTCAGCTGTGGGGCGACGAAGGCCGCGTAGGCCGATTCGGTACCGCGCCGCTTCACGCTGGCCGCGCGGGCGACGGCCGCGTCGGCGTTGGCCTTGGCCGCCGTTCGGTCCACCAACAGGTCCTGCCACGTCGACCACGCCCTGGACAGGGCACCCAGCTCGCTCAGCTGGGCCGCGCTGAGTTCCTTGTTCCGGTTCGAGTCGCTGTAGCGCAGCTCGCCGTTCCAGGGTGTCGGGGTGGACCGCAGCAGCTGAGTCAACGTGGACTGGCGGAACCATGGCGCCTTGACCGCCTCGTCGTCGCTTTCGGCCTGCGCGGCGGTGCTGATCAGTCGGACGTGGCCCAGCGTGGCCCCGGCCGGCTCGGTGCTGGCCTGGATCCAGCTGTCGGCGAGCAGCCGCTGCTGGAGGTGCACCGAGTCGTCGCTCGGGTCGGGACCGGGTCCGCCGCCGTACGCGGTCGAGGTGTAGTTGACCACCACCGGCCCGGCTCCGGACCGGAGCAACGGCTCGGTCGCCCTCGTCGAGGAGTCCGACAGCAGCAGGGCGGCGGGCTCGGCGGTTGCAGTGTCGGCGAGCGTGGACCCGTCGGCGGCCCCGCTGCCGGGCCAGATCAGCAACGGCAGCGATGCGGTCAGGGTCACCGTCTTGGCGGCGGACTCCGAGGACTGGATCACGTCGGTACGGCCGGCGTGGCTGAGCGCGGCGACGTCGAGGGAGCCGTAGAGCAGCCGATACCCGTCCTGGCTGTCGAGCACCCGGCTGAAGCTGTCCAGCCAGCGTTCGGCGTCACTCTTGCCCGGCCCGTCCGCGGCACCGTCCAGAACCTGGTAGCCACCTTTCATGGCTTGGAGCTCCTCGACCAGTGCCGGGTCGACGGCGAAGCTGGCGTTGTTCTCGCCGGCCGCCTTCAGCAGCGTGTCGAGCCGGCCGCCCGAGCGGATCTCCTTGGACAGATGGTCGTCGGCGAACATCGCCTTGCCGGCCGGCGTCGCCGGCCGCAGCAGCGACGGCCGGCTGCTCAAGGCGACCACCGACGTCATCTGCAGCGAGTTGCGCGGCGCCTTGGCCAGGATGGGGACGAAGAGTCGGGACCGACCGATGGCCACGGGTGCATCGTTCTGCAGCACGTGGACCCCCATCAGGTAGACCCCGGACGTCGGGGACAGGTCGAGATCGGCGACCTTGACCTTGAGGGTGAAGGCGGCTTGGCCGCCGATCTCCAGGTACGGCTTGTCGTGGCTGAACAGGTTCTCGATCGAGCCGTTCTCGATGACCCGGGCACCGAGTGGCTCGTTGGACGACGACTCCAGCGCGGCGTCGAAGCCCTCCCGGTCGGTGATGGGAGCTTGGTTGCGCCAGAAGTACGCGCGCGGCCGCTCGAGCCGTTTGTCGGAGGTGTTCTTCACCTCGCCGGTGATCGTGATGGTCCCGTCACGCTTCGGCAGGGCCGGGTCGAACGAGGCCAGGGTGATCGAGACCAGGGCTTCGGGTTCGGCGGCCCGGGCGTGGGTATTCCCGCCCAGCGCCGGTACGAACACCGCTGCGGCCAGCACAAGGGTCGCGAGCAGCGCCCGTAATGCCCTCACGCGCGACCGCTCTGCATTCGGCCATCCTAATCGCCGATCGGCACCCCCATCGGGACCGTGAGCGGAGCCGGGGGTCGTTGGCGCCCCGGTTCGTGGCCCCGACGCGACAACAGGTGAGGTGGCCAAACGACGGTAAAGTGGTGCAGCGTGTCTACGTCCGCGAGTGTCAGTCTGAACGAGGCGCAGGCGAACGCCGTCACCGAGCTGCTGCGCATCGCGCCGGTGGCCGATGAGCTGGGTGCGCGCTTCGAGTCCCACGGTCATCAGCTCTACCTGGTCGGCGGTAGCGTCCGGGATGCTCTGCTCGGCCAGCTGGGCCACGACCTCGACTTCACCACCTCGGCCCGTCCCGACGAGGTCGAGGATCTGCTGCGCGAGTTCTCCGCGTCGGTGTGGACGATCGGCAAGGAGTTCGGCACCATCGGCTGCAAGGTGACCACCGGCGGAGCGTCGTGGGTGATCGAAGTGACGACCTTCCGCTCCGACGTCTATCGCCGAACCAGCCGCAAGCCGCATGTCGCGTTCGGCGACACGCTGGAGGGCGACCTGCTGCGCCGCGACTTCACCGTGAACGCGATGGCGGTCTCGGTGCCGGGCCAGCGGTTCATCGACCCGTACGGCGGGCTGGCGGACCTGGCGGCCGGTGTGCTGCGGACACCGGCCACGCCGGAGCAGTCGTTCAGCGACGACCCGTTGCGGATGATGCGCGCGGTCCGGTTCAGCGCCCAGCTCGGGTTCCGACCCGCGCCGGAGGTGGTCGCGGCGATGACGGCGATGGCGGAACGGATCACCATCATCTCGGCCGAACGGGTCCGCGACGAGCTGTCCAAGCTGTTGCTGACCGACCAGCCGCGGGTCGGGCTGCAGCTGCTGGTGGCCACCGGACTGGCCGATCATGTGCTGCCCGAGCTGCCCGCGCTGCGACTGGAGCGCGACGAGCACCATCGTCACAAGGACGTGTTCGAGCACAGCCTGACCGTGCTGGAGCAGGCGATCGAACAGGAGGATCGGCTGCCGAGCCCACCCGATCTGGTCAACCGGCTGGCCGCGCTGCTGCACGACATCGGCAAGCCCGCCACGCGGAGGTTCGAGGCCGGCGGCAAGGTGTCGTTCCACCACCACGACGTGGTGGGCGCGAAGCTGGTCCGGGCCCGGATGACCGCGCTGCGCTTCAGCAGCGAGGAGATCAAGGCGGTGTCCGAGCTCGTCGAGCTGCACCTGCGCTTCCACGGCTACGGCGACGGGCAGTGGACCGACTCTGCGGTGCGGCGCTACGTCCGCGACGCCGGCCCGCAGCTCGAACGCCTGCACATCCTGACCCGGGCCGACTGCACCACCCGGAACAAGGCCAGGGCCGCGCAGCTGCGAGCGTCCTACGACAGCCTCGAGGCCCGGATCGCCGAGCTGGCCGCCGAGGAGGAGCTCAACGCGCTGCGCCCCGACCTGGACGGAGGGCAGATCATGGCGATCCTCGGCGTCCCGCCCGGACCCGTGATCGGTCAGGCGTACAAGGTGCTGCTCAACCTGAGGATCGACGAGGGTCCCGTCGGCCCCGAACGCGCCAGGGAGGCACTCCTGGCCTGGTGGGCCGGCCGCGACTCCACCGACTCCTGAGCCGGGCCGATGGTGGGCCCTGCCGGGTGTGAGGCGTTGCCGGGCGAGGCGTTGCCGGGCGAGGCGTTGCCGGTTCCCCAGGTAAACGTGGGGAACTGTCGCTCTACCCAGGAAGTTTCGCGCTCAGAGTGACAGGATCCTGGGTAGACCTGACGGCTCAGCCCGCGGTCGCCGGCTTGGCCCTGGCCAGTGACTCGGTACCGGCGTTGAGGTCCAACCCGCGGCTCAACGCGGCGAAGGCCGCCGCGGTCACCAGGTAGATGGCGGCCAGGCAGACCAGGATCGGGACCGACCTGCCGTCGGTCGGCAGGATCAGCGCGCCGATGCCTGCGGCCAGCACCAGGGCCACGTTGAAGACCATGTCGTACAGCACGAAGACGCGGCCCTTGAACTCGTCGTCCACGTGCGCCTGGACCAGGGTGTCGACACAGATCTTGACGCTCTGAGCGGTGATACCGAGCAGTACCGCGGCAACCAGCAGGGCGATCTTGGTGTAGATCGCGCCCGGAACGACCTGCAGCAACCCGGAGGCGACCAGGCTGACGACGATCCAGGCCCGCACCCCGATCCGGGACGTCATCGGTGGGGTCACCACGGCGGCCAGCACGAACCCAGCACCGGTGAACACCACCAGCAGTCCCAGGTCGGCGATCGCCGCGTCGACGTCGGTGACAGCGTGGAAGTAGTTGCGGTAGACCAGGATCGTCGCCACCGTGACCACGCCGTAGACGATCCGGTGCGCGCCGATGGTCAGCAGCCCGAGAGCGGCGGGCCGGCGCTCGTTCAGGTGCCGCAGGGCTGCGGCCAGCCCGACGGCGATCTCCCGAGTGGTCCCGGGCACCACGTCGTCGGGGCCCAGCTGGTGCCGCGGGATCCGCAGGGCCAGCGAGGCGCTGAGCACGAACCCGGCGGCCGCCACCGCGAAGAGCACCGCGTTGGCGTAGTAGTCCGGCAGGTTGACGCCCAGGACGAGTCGCAACCCGGTGCCCACCCCGACCCCGATCAGCGCGCCGGCCGGACCGACGGTGGGGACGACGGAGTTGGCCACCATGTATTCGTCGGCGTCGATGGTGTGGGGCAGCGCCGCCGACAGCGCCGCCAGCAGGAACCGGTTGAGACTCATGGCCAGCAGCACCGCCCCGTAGAACAACGCCTCGATCCCCGACGTCCGCAGACCCGTCGCGACCAGCAAGGCCAGAGCGAGCGCGAGGGCGGAGCGCGTCAGGTCGACGACGACGAGGATCTGCCGCCGCGACCACCGGTCCAGCACCACGCTGACGAAGGGCCCCAGCACCGAGAAGGGCAGCAGGGTGATGCCCAGCACTGCGGCGATGGAGGCCGCGTCGGGTTGACGTTCGGGGGAGAAGAGGACGTACGAGGCCAGCGCGATCTGCAGGAGTCCGTCGCAGGACTGGGTGGCGACCCGTACCGCGAGCAACCGGCGGAAGTAGCGGTGCCGCCAGAGCTGTTGCAGACTCCGGACGAATTCCACCCGACTAGCCCTCCGGATGTGCGTTGAGGTACTGCTCCATGGTGTCAGTCTTCAGTGCGGTGGCCAACGCCTTCAGCTGGGCCTGGTCCACCACGTCGATGCTCTGCCCGTCGGCCGTGGTCCCGAACCCCGATAGTGGGGCCTGCAGGAGCTGCACATCGTCGCCGGTCAGGTGGGCCGACAGCGCAGTCTTGCGGATCTCGGCGTCACTCAGACTCGAGTCGACCGTGACGTGCTTGGCCAGACCGGCGATGAAGCTCAGATACCTGACCGGGTCGGCCATGGTCGAGTGGCTGAGACCCTTCTTGACGATCGCCTGGATCACGTTGCGCTGGTTCTCCGCCCGGTCGAGGTCACCGGCCGGCAGGTGGTGCCGTTCGCGGACGAACCAGAGGGCCTGCTCGCCTTTGATGGTGATCCTGCCCTTCGGGTAGTCGAAGCCGTGGGACGAGAACGCGTGCGCGTTCTTCACGGTCACACCGCCCAGACTGTCGGTGAGTTCGATGAAACCCTCGAAGTCGACCAGCGCCACGTGGTCCATCCGAACGCCGAGCAGGTCCTCCAGCGTGGACACCGTCAGCTGGGCGCCTCCGAACGCGAACGACGCGTTGATCTTGTTCTTGCCGTAGCCGGGGATGTTGACGTACATGTCGCGAGGGAAGGAGACGATGTAGGCCTTGTCCCGCTTGTTGTTGAGGTGCACCAGCATGATCGAGTCGCTGCGGCCGTTTCCACAGTTGTCGGGGTCGCGGCTGTCCGAGCCGAGCAGCACGTAGTTGAGGGTGCCGGTGATCTGCGGGTCGCGGGTGGGACGTGGCGACTGCCCGGGTGCGGTCGGGTTGTCAGCCGGCAGGTTGTCCTGTCGCGAGATGTTCTTGGTGAGGCTGCGGTCGATCGTGTACGCGTAGATGGCCCCCGCCCCCAACACGACCACGAGCAACGCCGCGACCCCGATCAGCAGCCGTGGAATCAGCCGTCTCTTCGGTGGTGCAGCCGGTGCCGACGCCGCCTCCGCTTGGTCCCCAGACCCGTGTTGATCCATGAAAAGCATTCCTAACCCTGGTGAGAGGCCTTGTGAGAGCCCGGGGAAGTCTACGTCGGCCGGACAGGTGGCATGGCCACGGCCGCGAATCCCAGAGGTACGCTCGGGCCATGACGCGTGCCGAGGAAGCCGCCCGCCGGGTCGAGCTGGCGGCTGGTCAAGAGCGTGCCGAGTCCCGTAAGGCTCAGATCCTGATCGACCAGTTCCTGGTGGACGCTCGGGCGGCCGGCCTCACGCCGCAGCCACTCAAGGCCACGCTCTACACGGGCCAGTCGGTGAAGACCGACCAGCGGGGTTGGTATCTGAGGCAGAACCGCAGCCTGGCCATCGGTGAGGACGGCTCCTACTACGTGCTCACCGTTCCCGGTGGCCTGCGGGAGCGGTTCACCGGGGTGAAGCTGACCGCCTCCGCGCCTCCGCTGATCGTGGGCAAGGGGGGTCGGGACGGCGAGACCGGTGATCTGACCGAGTTCTTGCGCTGGGTCCTCGAAGCCGGCTAGCTCAGATGTCCTCGGTGGTGGTGGCGGACTTCTTCACCTTGAGGAACTTCATGTACTCGTCGACGACCTCGCCCGGCTCACCGCGCATCATCAAGGTCCCGTGGTCGAGCCAGATGGCTTCGGTGCACATCTCCTTGATGCTGCCGAGCCCGTGACTGACCAGGAACATGGCCCGGGCGCTCTCGCGGAGCTCCGTCATCTTGGCGTTGGCCTTCTCGCGGAAGTGCGCGTCGCCGGTGGAGAGCGCCTCATCGATCATCAGGATGTCGGGCTTCATGTGTACCGCGACGGAGAAGCCCACCCGGGCGGACATGCCCGAGGAGTAGGTGCGCATCGGCATGTCGATGAAGTCGCCCAGCTCGGTCCACTCGGCCACGTCTTCGGCACGCGCCTCCACATCCTTGCGCGACAGCCCGGAGGCCAGGCCGCCGAGGATGATGTTCTCTCGGCCGGACAGGTTCTGGTTGAAACCGACGCCGAGAGCCAGCAGCGTGCTCGCTTTGCCCCACACCTCGATGGAACCCGAGGTCGGCGGCAGGATGCCGGCCATGGCCCGCATCAGGGTGGACTTGCCCGCTCCGTTGGCGCCGATGATGCCCATCGACGTCCCGTTGGGGACCTCGAAGGACACGTTCTTCAGGGCGTGCACCTCGCGCACCGCACGCTCGCCGCGACCGAAACGCACCAGCGCCTGCTTCAACGTCGGTTTGCGCTCGAACGTGGTCCGGTAGGTGATGGAGACGCCGTCGACCTTGACGGCCAGCTGGGTCGTGTTGGTCGGCACGGTGTTCTCCTCAAACAAGACGGACAGCGAACTCACGCTCCTTGGACATGAAGAACAAGAACCCGATCACCGCGACGGCGATGGCCCAGGCTGCCGAGGAAACCCACATGTACGCGGGCGGGTAGCGGCCCTCCTGGATCAGGTCGGACCAGCCGCCGAGCATGGAGAACATCGGGTTGAACTCGACCACTGTCTTCACGGCCGGGTTGAAGTGCGACAGGCTTTCGGGCAGCCACAGGACCGGCGAGAGATACATCCAGATCCGCACGAAGTAGGGCAGGAAGCTGGAGGTGTCACGGAAGTACACCTGCACCGTGGCGAAGAACGCCGCCAGGCCCATCCCGAAGATCACCATCGTGGCGAGGAAGTAGGCGGCCAGGATCATCCGCGGGTGCCACTGGTTGCCGAAGGCGAGGTGGAACACGAAGTAGACCGGCAGGGTGGGGAGGAATCGGAAGAACGCGGTCCTTACGGTGGCGAGCGGGATCAACAGCCGCGGGAAGGCGGTGTTGATCAGCAGCTTGCCCGAGCCGGTCACCGAGGTGGAGCCGCTGTTGACGGAGGTGGACACCACGGTGAACGCGAACAGGCTCAGCGTCAGGTGGGTGAACAGGTTCGGGTCGTGCTGGCCACGGATGATGGTGACCAGCAGGTAGTAGACGCCCGCCAGCAGCAGGGGATTGAGCACCAGCCACGCCTGACCGAAGAACGTGGACGTGTTGGCGCCGCGCATGCTGGCTTTGCTCATCTCCGCGGCGAACTGGCGACGGTGCCACAGCTCGCGGAAGTAGGTGGCCAGTGGAGGCAGGCCGGCGCGGTGGGGCCCGTAATGGTGATAGACGGGGTCGAATTGCGACTCTGTCTCACTTTCACGGCTGGGTGCCGTCATCTCACTCCTGCGGTCGTCTCGGGCTGCTGGTCCGATGCGGATACTGGATTCCAGGCGAGCCATAGTCTGCCACGCCCTAGCCGTTATGCTGAGCCGTTGCGCTCGGAGGTGCCTGAGTCTGGGATGGATGGCTGTTGCGGGTCAGGAACACGATCACGCCGACACCAACGGCTGCGGTGGCGAACCCCGAGGTGATCAACGGCACCAGGATCCGACCTTCGCCGCGCAGCCGGGCCCGGGCCGGGTTGCTGGGGTCGTAGAGCACGGTTACGTGGTCGCCGACCGCCAGTGGCTGTCGGCGGCGGCCGTGCGCCGCCACGTAGGTGTAGGTCTTCCCGGCCACGACGTAGGTGACCTTCGGGGCCGTGGGCGGGTTGGGGCTGTGGAGGTCGGGTCTGCGCTGGGACCCCGCCGTGCGCTTAACCTCGAGGCCGACGACGGTGCCCTGCGTCGCCGTGGCGTTGTGGACGAACCGGAGGCTCTGGGTGGACAGGAAGCCGAACAACGCCGCCATGGCGAGGAGATACAAACACACGACCACCCCGAGCACGCGGGGGAACCGGAGCCACTTCACCGGTGTCAGCCTAACGCCGGAGGCGGCCGTCAGCCGATCAAACGGTGCAGCAGTTCCTCGTAACGGTCGATCATCACCGAGGCGTCGTAGCGGCGCACGCTGGCTCGGACCGACTCACGATCGAGGTGGCGGGCGGCGAGCATGGCGTCGGCCAGCGCGGGCGCCGTGCAGTCCCGGGCGACCCGACCACCCTCGCCGTTCACCACCTCGGCGGCGGCGCCCATCGGGAAGGCGGCGACTGGCGTTCCGCACGCCATCGCCTCGACAAGGGCGAGCCCGAACGGTTCGGCCCACAGCGACGACGAGACGAACACCGAACCGCGCCCGAGCAGCCCGGCCAGCTCGTCGTGGCGCAGGTGACCGCGGTGCACGACGTCCTCGCCCAGCAGCGGCACGACCTCACTCCGGTAGTGCTCCTGGTTGCCGACCGGACCGCTGAACTCCAGCCGCATGCCGGCCTTGCGCGCTGCCTCGATGGCGAGCGGCAGTCCTTTCTCCGGTGTGATCCGAGCGGACCACACGGCCAGGTCGGGTTCGGCCTGCCCCGGGTCGACCCACTGGTCCAGGTGGATGCCGTTGGGGACGCACTGCACGCTCGGCAGCACCGCACGCCAGGCGTCGGTATTCAGCTCCGACACGCTGAGGTAGGCGTGCCGCCGGCCGGACCGCCAGCCCGGCTCCTGCACCACGGCGAGCACCTTCGCCAGGGTCGGCGGGGTGTGCAGCACCGTGACCATCGGGTGGTCGACCAGCTCCGTGTACGGCAACGGGCCGAGCGAGTTGTTGAAGACGACGTCGAAACCGCCCGCCTTGATGGTGGCGATCGCGCCGAGCACCGCGTGGCTGACGGTCTGATCGGAGATGTCGTGCCCGTCGGGCCCGATCGTCTGGCCGAACGCGAAGTCGCTGGGCACGATCGGGACGAGCGTGGCCCGTGTCCGGCTGCCGGCCTTGGCGAACAGCGTCACATCGTGCCCGCGCGCCACCAGCTCGTCGGCCACCAGAGCCGTGTGCATCTCGGTCCCGCCGAGGAACGGCTCCGCGATGCGATGGTGCAGGTGGGCCAACAGCGCGATCTTCATACCCGAACCTCCGCCCGGGCGAACTCGGTGCTGCCTCCGGTGCTGGTCGAGCTCACCGGGCTGCCGGGGTCAGGCTCTGTCGAAGAGCCCGCTGCCGCGTCCTCGGCAGACGTCCGCCGGTATCCCTGCGCTGCGTCGTCCCAGCGGATCAGTCCGAGCTCGACGAACTGAGCCAGCCAGCCCTCCATAGGCCACCAGCCCCAGCGACGCGCGAAGATCGCGCCGTTACGCAGGATGTCGTCGACGTGTTGCACGGGTGGGCTCGAGGTGGCATGCCACTGGTGGTAGGCCGTGGCGCCGCCCACCCAGGTGAGATCGACGCCGACACTCTTGGCGAGCTGGGCGAAGTCGGTGTCCTCGGCCCCGTACCCGCGGTACTCCTCGCAGAAGCCGCCGACCCTCTCCCACACCTCTCGGGTGACGGCGAACGACAGTGACCAGAACAGTCGGTGCTCACCGGTCGGCTGGAGCTCCCCGGGCGCGGGTGTCGGCCGAGACCGGTGGGGTGGGTGCCCGTCGAGCCGGTCGAGGTCGTACCCGCCCGGCGGCGGTGGCGGCAAGTAGGCGACGGCACCGCACAGCAGCGACGAGCCGTGCTCTCGGTGCTCAGCCGCTTTGACGTAGCTCGCGATCATGTCGGGGCTGGGCAGACAGTCGACGTCGAGGAACACCAGCAGGTCGGCTCCGCGGCGAAGGGCCTCGACCGCACCGGCGTTTCGCGCGCCGGCCACCGGCAGCTCGACACTGCCGCCCACGAACGGGATGACCGTCACCACGGGAGGGCACGGGTGCCACCGTGCCAGGGCCGGGTCGTCGATGGCCACCAGGAAGTAGTCGTCGGCGCGGACGCTCGACCGCCACAACATCTCGTGCTGCCGTCGCAGGTGGTCGTGCCGCCCGTGGGCGACGGTGATGACTGCCGTCCTCACGTCAGGACCCGGTCCCGGGAGGCGACCATCCGGATCACGTCCGCGGCCCGTCCGGCGCCCAGGCCGTCGTTCCACGCCGACCAGGTGGCACCGTCGAGCCGCTCGGCCCCGGCCAGCAGGGCCGGCCAGTCGCTGGAGTCCGGCCAGTGGTCGCGGACGAGGACGGGAAGGCCGCCGAGGTCCAGCAGGGCCTGAGCGGTGGTCCGCTGCTCGTCGAACGGACGGTCCTGCGGGATCAGGATGGCCGGGGTCCGCGCAGCCGCGATCTCCGCGACGGCGTTCTGGCCGGTATGGCTCACCACCACCGAGGCCGAACGGATCAGGGGCCACGGATCGTCGACCCAGGTGCCCGACGCGCGGTCGAGATGGACCCAATCCCAGTCGGGGCTGGCCGCGCGAGCCGCCTCGACCTCGGCGGCGCCGGGTCCGCCGCCCCCGGTGCCGTTCAGGACGACGACGCGGCGAGGGATACCTTCGGGTCGGGCGACCACAGGAAAGCGCGAGATAGCGCCGACGAACTCCGTCCGGGCCAGCTGGTCGGCTGTCCCCTCGGGCCAGATCGAGCAGGCCGCTGCCGGCCACGGGGCGACGATGGCCCGGGCGACGTCGTAGCCCAGCTGGTGCGGACGATCTCCGCGACGGCCGGGCAGAGCCACCACGACGACCGGGATGCCGTGCAGCCGGGCGAGCAGGGCGACCTCGACCGACACGTCGACCACCATCGCCTCGGGCCGGGCCGACTCGATCCACGCCGCGATCTGCGCCATCCGCGTCCGCAGACCGTGATGATGCTCGGGGACGTAGTGCAACGCCCCGCCCGCGGTCAGTCGGTCGTCGGCACGTCCACCCGCGTCGTCGGCCAGCTGGATCCACTCTCCGCGCCAGCCGCTCGGCCGCGCGGCGCTGGACAGAGCGGTCAGCGACCCGTGCAGGGCGGCGTTGATGGAGATGGCCCGGTGCTGGTGACCGGAGCCCTGATGGTGAACGTAGTAGCCGATCATCGGCGGAGATCCGTTCGTCGAATGCTCATCGCGCGAGCGATGATGCTTACGGCCATGGGACATCGGCGGCAGCGCCGCCAGGACCGTCAGTTTACGCCGTACACAAGAGGGCTGTCCCTGCTGGCGGCTGTCCAACCGGGTCACACGACAGTTCAGTCTGGAGCTCAGCTCCAGCTGATGCTCGCCAGCTCGTCGGTGGCCAGCACGGTGAGGTGGGTGTGGTCGGGCAGTGCGCGGTGCTGCTCCTCGTCGACCAGCACGATCGGCACTGCCACCCCGTACAGCTCGTACGCCACGATGGCCGCGACGGCGATGATCGCGTCCGCGTGCGCCAGCACGATGGCCGCCGGCGCGGTGCCGGCCCGGATCTGCTCGGCCAGCACGCTCGAGCTCGAGCTCGACCCACGGCCCGAGGTCATCAGCAACACCCGACCGACGAGGTGCACGCCGAACTGGGGATGGTGCTGGTCGACGATCAGGCCGTCGGGGTTGGTCCCGCCCCAGAACGAGAGGGGTCGATCGAGCCGCAACGCCAACCCGGTCGCGGTCCCCGCAGTGAGGGGAAAACCGGAAACCCTATGGATCACCGTCGCTCCTGCCGGGAGCGAGGGCAAAGTGAATTCACGACCCACCGTCGTCGCACCACGCGTCGTCCAGCTGGATCTGGCCGGCCCGCGCCGACGCCACGCATTCCGACGTCGACCCCACCACGACGTCGATGCCGAGGTTCGCCGGTGCGTAGTGCGCCCACTTCCCCGAGTTGGTCATCACGACCTTCGCGTCGGGGGACAGGATGGACGTGACGTAGGTGCAGGTGTCCACCACGACCGTGACGCCGGCTCGCTCCAGCACCGACGCGGCGCCGCTGGCCCGCAGGCGCTCCAGGACCCCGCGGCCGGTGGAGACGTAGAAGCCGAAGCCGGGACGCAGCGGCGGTCCCTCGGCCAGCAGGTCAGCCAGCTCCTGACACTCCGCGTACGAAGCGTGCGGGGTGCCGATGCTCACCGCGTCGAGCCGTCCGGTGGTGACCGTGGACAGCTCGCTGCGGGCCTGCCGCAACAGCTCCAGGGTGACCTGATGGGTCTCCAGCGGCTCGGCACCCTGCAGGGCCGCGGCCAGGCTCGGCGCCTCGGGAGTGACGCCGATGACGTGGAAGAGGGCGACCCCGCCGGAGGAGGCTGCGGCCGCCCCGAAGGCCTTGACGGAAGGATCGAGCGACGCGTTGTCCGCGATCAACGCATCACAGCGGGACGCCTCGAACGACCCGGCGGAACGCATGCGGCAAGCGGTCGAGCGGCAACTTGAGATCCAGAGGCTACAGCTCGACCGG
>JBBRYD010000067.1:0-18535 GCA_038238065.1 Propionibacteriales bacterium
ACGTCTGCGACGTGGAGCGGTTCGGGGAGTCGATCAACCGTCGACCGGGACTGGTGCACCGGCTGTTCACGCCGGCCGAGGCGGCGCGTCCGATCGCCTCCCAGGCTGCCCGGTTCGCGGCCAAGGAAGCCCTGGCCAAGGCGCTCGGCGCACCGTCGGGACTGGTGTGGTTGGATGCCGAGGTGATCACCGACAGCGACGGCAAACCGACGTTCAAGGTCATCGGTACCGTGGCCCGGCGAGCCGCCGAGCTCGGCGTCGCCACCATCCACGTGTCCCTCTCCCACGACGCCGGCATCGCCTCGGCGGTCGTGATCTGCGAGGCCTGATGAGGCCTGCGTACACCGCCGAGCAGGTCCGCAACCTCGAGGCGGTGGCCATGTCGGCGGCGTCCGACGACGTGCTGATGCAGCGAGCCTCCCACGCGCTCGCCGGCGTCGCCGCTGCGGAGCTGAAGCGTCGGTACGGGCAGACGTACGGGACGCAGGTGGTGATCCTGGTCGGGCCGGGCAACAACGGCGGCGACGCCCTGTTCGCCGGTGTCCGGCTGGCGTCGCGCGGGGTCGCCGTCGTCGCTGTCCGCGCGCTGGGGACGCCACACACCCGTGGTCTGGCGGCGCTGCTGGCCGCCGGGGGTCGGGTGGTCGACCTCGACCGGTTCGACGCCGACGACTACGTTGCGGGCCCCGGCGACGCCCCCGAGATCGACCTGGTGATCGACGGCGTGCTGGGCATCGGTGGCCGGCCCGGGCTGCCGCAGGCGTTGGCCCGGCTGGCCGATGACCTGGTGAGCTGGCAGGTCCCGATCATCTCGGTCGACCTGCCCTCAGGCGTCGAGACCGACACCGGCGCGGCGCCCTCGGACTCCTTCCGAGCGACGCGCACCGTCACCTTCGGCACGCTCAAGCCCTGTCATCTGATCGAACCGGCGCGGACGCGGTGCGGAGAGATCGACCTGGTGGACATCGGTCTGGACCTGGCGTTGGAGCGGCCGAGCCTGCTCGGCTGGGACCGGGCGGACCTGGCCGATCGCTGGCCGTTCCCCGACGCGGCGAGCGACAAGTACTCCCGCGGCGTGGTGGGCATCAACTCGGGTTCGCCCGGCTACCCCGGCGCCGCCATCATGAACACCTTCGGCGCCGTCTTCGCCGGAGCGGGCATGGTCCGCTTCCTCGGCCCGGAGTCGGCGGCCCGCGTCATCGCCGCCCAGCTGCCCAACGTGGTGTTCGCGGCGGGCCGGGTGCAGGCCCACCTCCTGGGCTCGGGCTGGGGCGAACGCGCTGACGGTGCTGAGCTGATCCGGGCTGCCGTCGACTCGGGTGTACCGGTCCTGATCGACGCCGACGGGCTCCGCTACCTCCCGGCGGCGCTGCCCGACAGCTGCCTGCTCACGCCGCACGCCGGCGAGCTGGCCCGGCTGCTGGGGTGCCACCGGACCGACGTGCAGGCCGATCCAGTGGCCGCGGTCAGGGCCGCCAGCCAGCAGACCGGAGCCACCGTATTGCTCAAGGGGGCCAGCCAGTTCGTGGCCACCCCGGGCTCCAGCGACGTAGGGGTGGCCGTTCCCGGTCCGTCCTGGACCGCGCAGGCCGGATCCGGCGACACCCTGGCCGGCATCTGCGCTGCCGTGCTGGCCGCCGGCGCCTCCGCCTACGACGCCGGACTGATGGGCGCCTCGCTGCAGGCGGCCACCGCGGCGGCTCATCCCGGACCGTTGCCCCCGCACGTTCTCGCCCAGCGCAGCGCCGAGGTGCTGGGTGGCCTCCCGCACACTTCCAGCCGATGATCGACCGCTCGACGGCCAGCGCGCAGATCGATCTGGACGCTTTCGCCACCAACGTGGCCGCTCTCGGGCGTCACGTCAGCCCGGCGCAGGTGATGGTCGTCGTCAAGGCCGACGGGTACGGCCACGGCATGGTCGAGTGTGCCCGCGCGGCCCGGGCGGCGGGCAGCAGCTGGCTCGGCGTGGCCACCCCGACCGAAGCGCTGAGGCTGCGGGAGGCCGGTGACCAGGGTCGGTTGCTCGCCTGGCTCTACGGTCCTGAGGAAGATCTCAGCTCGCTCGTCGCGGCCGACGTCGACCTGTCGGCCCACACGGTCGACCAGATCTCGGCGCTGTCCGCCGCGGCCGGGATCGCCGAGCAGCGCGCCCGGGTGCACCTGAAGGTCGACACCGGTCTTTCGCGTAACGGGGCCACGCTCGACGACTGGCCCGAGCTCTGCGACGTCGCCGCCGAGGCTGAACAGGCCGGAGCCATCGAGGTCGTCGCGGTCTGGTCGCACTTCGCCTCAGCCGACGAGCCGGGAGACGCGTCCGTCCCCTTCCAGCTCGAGACCTTCGCCCGGGCGGACGGGATCGCCCGTGCCGCCGGATTGGAGCCGCAGCTGCGGCACCTGAGCAACTCGGCGGGTGCGTTGATCGTTCCGGAGGCCCACTTCGACCTGGTCCGGGTGGGGATCGCGGCCTACGGCATCGACCCGGCGCCGGGGCTGTCCCGTCTGGCCGGGGTCGCGTTGCGCCCGGTGATGCGGTTGCGCGCCCAGCTGGTCAACGCCAAGCGGATCCATCCGGGCACCGGTGTCTCGTACGGTCTGACCTGGGTGACACCGGTTGAGACCCGGATGGGCCTGGTGCCACTGGGGTACGCCGACGGGATCCCGCGTCATGCCGGCAACCGCGGCCAGGTCCAGCTGGGCTCCAGACGGGCACCGATCCGCGGACGCATCTGCATGGACCAGTTCGTGGTCGAGCTCGGATCGGACTCGACCGATCGGGCCGGCGAGGAGGTGGTCGTCTTCGGCCCGGGGGACGACGGCGAACCCACCGTCGAGGACTGGGCCGGGTGGTGCGACACGATCGGCTACGAGATCGTCACCCGGATCGGTGCTCGGGTGCCGCGCGTCTACGTCGGGGGTGGTGGTCGCTGATGCCGAGTCACCCACCGGGGCACGGCCTCGCGCGTTTCCAGCCGAAGACCTGGCGGCGCCCCCCGAGCAAGATCGCCCAGGGTGTCGGCCTGGTGGCCGGGGTGCTGGCGCTGGCTGCCGGTGGGGTCGCGGCCGGTATCGAGCTCGAGCACAGGATCATCACCAAGCGGCTCCAAGCGGAGCCCGACGACGACGAGCCCTTCTTCTCGCTCCGGTCCGACGGACCGCAGATCACGACACCAGATGGTGTGGTGCTGCACACCGAGGTCGACGAGGTGGCTGAGGCCGAGGTCGACGCGGACGACCTGACTCTCGTCTTCGTGCACGGGTACGCGCTGAGCCTGGACTGCTGGCACTTCCAGCGCAAGCACTACCGCGGCCGGGTCCGCTCGGTCTTCTACGACCAGCGCTCGCACGGCCGGTCGGGCCGGTCGGCGCCGGAGCTCTGCCGGGTGCCTCAGCTGGCCGCGGACCTGGCTCAGATCCTTGACGAGGTCGCTGGCGACGGTCCGGTGGTGCTGATCGGTCACTCCATGGGGGGTATGGCCATCATGCACCTGGCCCAGTCGCACCCCGAGTGGTTCACCTCCCGGGTCGGGGGCGTCGCGCTCTTCTCCACCTCGGCGGGGGAGATGGCCCACTACTCACCGATCAGGGCGATCCCGGGCCGTGCCTTCTCCCGCATCGCCGAGCCCCTGCTGGCGACCCTCAACCGGGTGCCTACCTTGGTGGAACGCGGCCGGCGGGCGGGGTCCGACATCGGATATGTGGTGACCCGGCGGATGTCGTACGGCTCGGACGTGCCGGTCAGCTACGTCCAGTTCATGAGCGACATGTTGGGTGACACCTCGCTCGAGGTGGTCGCCGACTACTACCCGGCGTTCAGCGAGCTGGACGAGTTCGCCGCGTTCCAGGTGCTCAGCACCGTGGAGACGGCGGTGATCGGGGGAGAGGACGACATGATCACTCCGGTAAACTACACCGACCGCATCGTCGAGCTGCTGCCCGGCGCTGATGTGCGCCGGCTGCCCGACTGCGGCCACATGGGAATCATCGAGCACGCGCCGATCTTCAACGAGGTGCTCGACGGGTTGATCGTGCGGGTCCGGCGTAACCTGAACCACTGAGGCGGCCACGATGTGACCTGCTGCGGCATCGATGGTAACCTGGAGCAACTCCCTGATGCGCCCCTGCATTTTGGGCCACACATGCGCTCACCATCAGAACGCGCACTGGTTCGTCTCCCGCCACTTGCTGAGAAGGTTTGGGCCGATGACGCGCCTAAACCAACCGCCCCGCTACGAGCGGGAAAGAAGTGAGACAGAGTAATGCCAGTACGGCCATCGGGCGCGCCGACGCGCGCCTCCAGCAAGTCCACGAAGTCCGGCGTCAAGAAGTCGGCGCCCAAGAGCTTCAAGGCAGACGGCACTCCGAAGAAGCGTTGGAGCGCCGCCGAGCGCGCCGAGCAGGGCCATGGCCACCGTCGCAGTGGTGGCCAGCCCCGATCCTCCAACTTCCGCTCCGACCGCGCTCCCGCCGAGGACCGCTCGGGCCGCTCCGCGAACGAGCGCAGCTTCGACGCTCCCGAGGGCCGCTCCTACGAACGCCCCGAGACCAAGAGCTACGAGCGGTCCGACCGCCCCAAGACCTATGACCGCGAGGGTGCCAAGTCCTACGACCGCGGCGCTCCGGCCAAGACCTATGAGCGCTCCGACCGTCCGGCCAAGGCCTATGACCGTACCGACCGTCCGGCCAAGGCCTATGACCGGACCGACCGTCCGACCAGGTCTTTCGACCGTCCCACCAAGTCCTTTGACCGTCCCGAACGCAGCAGCGGCTGGGAGCGCCCTGAGCGCAGCAACGACCGTCCCGAAAGAAGCAACGACCGACCCGTGAGCACCAACACCTCAGACCGCTCCGAGCGCAGCAACAGCTATGACCGCCCGGCCCGCAACAACTACGACCGAACCGATCGCAGCAAGGGTGGTTACGACCGCAAGGGCGGCGGCTACCAGGGCAACAAGAGCTGGGACCGCAACGAGAGCACCACCAGCCGCCCCCGCAACGACCGCTCCGAGAGCAACGACTCCGGCTCCGACCAGATGAGCTGGACGGCCCGCGAGATCTCGGCCGACAGCTTGACCGCCGTCAGCGGCGAGAACGGCTTCGCCAAGCTTGGTCTGCCCAAGGTCCTCGTGTCGGCCCTGCAGGCCGAAGGCATCACCGCGCCGTTCCCGATCCAGGCCGCCACCATCCCTGACGCCCTGACCGGTCGCGATGTCCTCGGCCGCGGCCAGACCGGCTCGGGCAAGACGCTCGGCTTCGGGCTGCCCATGCTGGCCAACCTGTCGAACTCGAGTGCGAGCAGCAAGGCGCCCCGCGGCATCGTGCTCGTCCCCACCCGCGAGCTGGCCATGCAGGTCGCCGACGTGCTGGCTCCGCTGGCCCACACCGTGAAGATGTCGGTCACGCTGATCGCCGGCGGCATGTCCTACGTACCGCAGTTCAAGGCGTTCGACCGCGGCGTCGACATCGTCGTGGCCACCCCGGGCCGGCTCATCGACCTGATGGAGCAGGGTGCCGTGGACCTCAGCCGGATCGAGGTCACCGTGCTCGACGAGGCCGACCACATGGCTGACCTGGGCTTCATGCCCGCCGTCACCACCATCCTCGACGCGGTCCCGGCCGGTGGCCAGCGGATGCTGTTCTCGGCCACTCTGGACCACGCCATCGACCGGCTCGTGCGCAAGTATCTGAGCAACCCGGTGACCCACGAGGTCGACTCCAGCTCGGCGAGCGTCACCACCATGGCTCACCACGTGCTGCACATTCTGCCGCACGACAAGAACGCCCTGACCGCCGAGATCGCCGGGCGCCCGGGCCGAACGCTCATCTTCGTCCGGACCCAGCGTGGGGCCGACCGGGTGGCCGAGCAGCTGCGCGAACAGGGTGTGATGGCTGGGGCCCTGCACGGTGGTCTGACCCAGGGTGCCCGCACCCGGATCCTGGCCGCCTTCAAGGACGGTCACATCCCGGTGCTCGTCGCCACGGACGTCGCTGCCCGCGGTATCCACGTGGACGACATCGGTTTGGTCCTGCAGGCCGACCCGCCCGTCGGGCCGAAGGACTACCTGCACCGCGCCGGCCGTACGGCTCGCGCCGGTGGCACCGGTGTGGTCATCACCCTGGCCCTGCCGCACCAGCGCAAGGACATGTTCCGGCTCACCTCGCAGGCGGGCGTGAAGTCGGCGCCGCTGGAGGCTCGTCCGGGCGACCAGACGCTGGCCGACGTGACCGGGGCCAAGCAGCCCAGTGGGGTTGCGGTCAGCAACGCCGACTACGAGCGGGTCATCGCTCCGCCGTCGCGTGGTGGTGGTCGGCCCAAGAACCGCAAGGACTTCTCGCGCAGGGACGCTGGCGGCCGCGGCTTCGCCGGTCGTAGCGCGGCTCCTCGGTCACGCGGTCGGGCGTAGTTCGCGCAGCTGGTCGGCGCGGCACGTGTCTGTGCCGTGGCCGGCCCGGCTCGTGGGCACGGGTGGGAGACCCGTCACTTTCTGTGCTGCCATGAGCTGCCACTAAGGTTGCCTGCGGTGAATGTCACGGTGATCGATCTCGAGCTCTCGGCGGCCTCGCCACGCGATGCCGCCGATATGGTTTGCGTCATCCACGCGGCCTTCGGGGCGCGGCCTGCGTTGGACCCGCCGTCGACGGCGATCGACGAGACGCCGGAGACGATCGCTGCGGCGCTGGCGCGAGGTGGGGGGGTGTTGGCCACCGTGGACGGGCGACCGGCGGGCGCGCTGTTGATCGTCGCCCTGCGGCCCGGGCTGGCCACCTTCCAACGTGTGTCGGTGCATCCGGACTTCCAGCGACACGGGGTCGCGTCAGCGATGGTGGCGGCCGCCCAGGAATACGCTGCGGAGCTCGGCTTCGATCGGGTAGAGCTGTTCGCGCGCGAGGAGTTCGCCGACCTGATCCAGTTCTGGCAGCATCGTAGCTTCGAGATCGTCCGGACCGAACCACATGGCGTGGTGCTGTCCCGGCTCCTGCCGGTGCTGATCACCGTCCCCACAGGTGCCGCGATGCAGGAGCTGGGCGAGCGGATGTCTGAGCTGTTCCAGCCCGGTGACCTGCTCATCGCCAGCGGTGACCTCGGCGCCGGCAAGACCACCCTCACCCAGGGCATCGGTCGTGGACTGGGTAGCGCCGAGCCGGTCATCTCACCGACGTTCGTGATCTCGCGCGTGCACCGGTCCACCACCGGACGCCCAGACCTGGTTCACGTCGACGCCTACCGGCTGTCCGGTCACGAGATCGACGACCTCGACCTGGACGCGAGCATGGCGCGCGCCGTGACGGTGGTCGAGTGGGGTGCCGGGATGGCCGAGCCGCTGGCGGACGCGCGCCTCGAGGTAGAGATCAGGGCCACACCGACCCTCAGCCGGACCGCCGACCTGGACAGCGAACGGACAGTGCTGCTACGCCCCGTCGGCGAGCGTTGGCGCGGCGTCGACCTGCACGGCCTGCGGGCTGGCGATGACTGACGGGCTGGTGCTCGCCATCGACACCTCTACCGTGGTCAACGTCGCGGTGGCGCAGCACACTGACGTGCTGCAGGTGGCCACGGTCGACGACCGGATGGCCCACATCGAGCAGCTCACGCCGATGGTCCGGGTGGCGCTCGACCGGGCCGGAGTCACGCTGGCCGACCTCGACCACATCGTGGTGGGGCTGGGCCCAGGTCCCTTCACCGGGCTGCGTGTGGGCATCGCGACCGCCCGAGTGCTGGCGTCGGTCTCACAGGTTCCGCTGCGGGGCGTCTGCAGCCTCGACGTACTCGCCGCTCAGTATGCCCAGCAGCATCCCGCAGGAGAGTTCGTGGTCGCCACCGACGCTCGACGCAAGGAGGTCTACTGGGCGCGATACGCCCCCGACGGCCTGCGTCTCGAGGGTCCTCAGGTCTGCTCGCCCGACGAGGTCCCGACGTTACCCACCATCGGGCCCGGTGCCGCCCTGTACCCCGAGCGACTGGCCGCCGTGCTCGGCCCCCGGACGCTGGATCCTGGCGTCCTGGCCAGCCACGGGCTGACGTTTGCCGACGCGGGAACCGAGCCGCTCTACCTGCGTCGGCCCGACGCCGCCGAACCGACCCGACGCAAGTCGGTGCTGACCTGGCGCGTGGATCGGAGCATCCGGTGACCCTGGGACAGATCAACATCACCCCGGCTCGACTCCTCGACCTCGACGCCATCCTCACCCTCGAAGCCAGCGGTTTTGCCGAGTCGGAGCAGTGGAGCCGCCGCAGCTGGCAGGGCGAGCTCCTCGGTGACGGCCGGACCGTGCTGGTGGCGCGCGCCGACCAACCCGTCGGGGTGGTGTGCCTGCAGACCGTCCACGACACCGCCGACCTGCACCGACTCGTGGTCTCGCCGAAGGCGCGACGTCAAGGCGTCGGGTCGGCGTTGGTCCGAGCCGGCATCGAGGCGGTCAGGCATCACGGGGCTCGCACGATCATGCTCGAGGTGGGCTGGGACAACGACCCGGCCATCGCGCTCTACCAGCGGGCCGGCTTCGAGCAGCGCGCGGCCCGGCAGGACTACTACGGACCGGGTCAGCATGCGCTCATCCTCAAGTTGTACGACCTGCAGACCCCACCCTCGAGGCCGGTGCCATGAGCGGACCCCTGATCCTGGGCATCGAGTCATCGTGCGACGAGACCGGCGTGGGCATCGTCAGAGGCCACCGGCTGCTGGCCAACGAGGTGGCGTCCAGCGTCGACCTCCATGTCCGGTTCGGCGGCGTCGTGCCGGAGGTGGCGAGCCGCGCCCACCTCGAAGCGCTGGTGCCGACGCTGCAGCGTGCCTGCGCGGCCGCAGACGTAGACCTGAGCGAGATCGACGGGATCTCCGTCACGGCCGGCCCCGGACTGATGGGGGCGCTGGTCGTGGGTCTGGCCGGCGCGAAGGCCCTGGCGTACGCGCTGAACAAGCCGCTCTACGCGGTGAACCACCTCGCTGGACATGTGGCCGTGGACCTGCTCGCGCACGGGCCGCTGCCCACCCCGTGCGTCGCCCTCCTGGTGTCGGGCGGCCATACCTCGCTGCTGATGGTGGACGACGTGGCCAGCAGCATCACCCAGCTCGGCAGCACGGTCGACGACGCTGCCGGGGAGGCTTACGACAAGGTGGCCCGGG
Organism: Propionibacteriales bacterium; assembly: GCA_038238065.1. Taxonomy (GTDB): domain Bacteria; phylum Actinomycetota; class Actinomycetes; order Propionibacteriales; family Propionibacteriaceae; genus Microlunatus. The sequence continues at coordinate 9,123 of JBBRYD010000067.1, forward strand.
TCCTCGGGCTGCCCTACCCCGGCGGTCCGCACATCGATCGTGCAGCAACCGGCGATCCCACCTTTGTCGCCTTCCCTCGTGGGCTGAGCGCTCCCAAGGACCTTGTCGACCACCGTTTTGACTTCTCGTTCTCCGGTCTGAAGACGTCGGTGGCCCGTTGGGTGGAGTCGGCCGAGCGCGACGGCGAGGAGGTGCCGGTGAGCGACATCGCGGCCAGCTTCCAGGAGGCGGTCTGTGACGTGTTGAGCACCAAAGCGATCGACGCGTGTCTGGTCACCGGAGCGGCCGACCTCCTGATCGGCGGCGGTGTGGCAGCCAACCGCCGGCTCCGCGAGCTGCTGGGCGAGCGGGCCCGAGAGGGCGACGTTGCCCTCCGAACTCCCCCTGCCGCACTCTGCACCGACAACGGAGCCATGATCGCGGTGCTGGGATCCGAGATCGTCAGTCGTGGTGGCCGCCCGTCTGCCGAGGACGTCGGAGCTGACTCCTCACTGCCCGTCGCCCGTATCCTGGTCTGATCGTGCCGATGCCTCGATGCGCCGGCTGGGCCGGTCGCGATGAACACTGACGCTGTCGAGCAGCTCAGCGCACCGCTGGGGCAGCAGGCGCTCGCGCTGGCCGCGCAGCAGACCGATCCGAGCTCGCTCTCGGCGGCCCAGGTGCTCCGCGCTCGGTTTCCGGCCGAGCTGGCCGCCGTCGCGCTCACTCAGGCGGAGCTGCGTCGGCGAGCCGTACCCAAGTTCGGTGCCGCCGCCGGAGCCTTGTTCTTCACCCGGGACGGGCTGGAGCAGGCGACCCGGCCGGAGGTGGCCGCCCATCACGCGGCCCGGTTCGCGGCCGCCGGGGTGACTCGGGTGGTGGACCTGGGATGTGGAGTCGGTTCGGACGCCCTGGCGATGCTCGGCGCCGGGCTCGAGGTGATGGCCGTCGAGATCGACCCGGTGACGGCCCAGGTGGCTCGGCTGAACCTCGGCGGACGTGCCGAGGTGATCCTGGGAGACGCCGAGCTCCTCGCTGAAGATCTGTTGCGGCCGGGCGATGGAGTCTTCTGCGACCCCGCACGCCGGAGCACAGCAGGACGGCTGTGGCGGGTGGCGGACTTCACCCCGTCCTGGCCCTTCGTCGCGGGACTGCTCCAGAGCGGCCGGGTGACCGGCGTGAAGCTCGGACCGGCCCTGCCGCACACGCTGATCCCGCCAGGGGTGGAGGCTGAGTGGGTCAGCCACCGGGGCGCCACCGTGGAGGTCGGCCTGTGGGCTGGTCCGGGGAGCGAGCCGGACGGCCGGATGGCCCACGTGCTCCCGGCGGCCCGGATGGCCGTCGCGGCCGAGGAGCCTGCGTTGGCGGTGTCGGCGGCGCGTCGCTACGTCTACGAACCGGACGGGGCGGTGATCCGAGCGGGCGGGGTGGCCTCCGTCGGCACGCTCGTGCAGGGTGCCCTGCTGGACCCGAAGATCGCCTACCTGACCAGCGACGTCTTGGTACAGACCCCCTTTGCGTCGGCCTTCGAGGTGGTCGCGGTGCTGCCCTACCAGGAGAAGGCGCTGCGACGCTGGCTCCGAGAGCACGACATGGGTGCGGTCGAGATCAAGAAGCGCGGCGTGGACGTCGACCCTGCTGAGCTGCGCAAACGGCTCGGCCCGCACGGTGCCGACAGCTGCACGGTCATCCTGACCCGAACTCCTCGCGGTGCTCTCGCACTCGTCGTCCGGCGCGTTCCCGGCCGGGCAGGCTGACGGCATTCGGCTCGAATTCAGACCACGATTGTCTGTTTTTCTCAGGCTGCGCTTCACCTAAACTCAAGCAGTCCGTTCGGGGCCAGTCAGAGGAGTCACTACATATGGCGCGAAGATTTCTCCAGCTTTCTGTCGTGATCGGGGGATCAGCGATGGCGCTGGCCGCCTCGATCACGGCACCGCTCGTCGCTCACGCCGACGAATCACCGTGTGCTTCGCTCACCACACCGGTGTACCAACGGATCGACCCGGACACCAAGGGCAACTTCTTGACCACGTCGTCGACGGCGGCCGCGGACGCAGCCGACCGGGGTTACAGCCAAGACGAGGGCACGCCGTTCGCCGTGTCGACCACCCCGGCGGTCGGGCTCCGGCCCGTCCACCAGCTTCACCGTGCCACCACCGGTGACTACCTCTGGACCATGAATGCCGCGGAGGTCGTTTCCGCCACCACCGAACACGACTTCGTCGACGAGGGAACCCGCTTCTACGCGACCACGGACGCCGCGGACTGCGGGATCGGAGTATCCCGGGTCCGCGGCTTCGAGCAGCACCGCTTGGTGGTGGGCTCCCGCGAGCGCGACGTGCTGGTGAACCAGGGCTGGACGAGCGAGGGGGTGTCCTTCTACGCCGCGCCGACCGAGCCGGCTCCAGCCGCGCCCGTCGCAGACACCACGTTCAGCATTGCGGTGATGCCTGACACCCAGCAAGAAGTACTCCGGGTCAACGACCCCCGCTTCAGGAACCGGACGGAATGGCTGGTGGAGAACAAGGCGGCCCTCGACCTGCGTTTCGTGACCAGCTCCGGTGACGTGGTCAACTGGGATACCCCGGACCATGCTCAGTACGCGGTGGCCTCAGCGGCGATGAAGCCTCTCGAGGCGGCGGGGATCCCTTACTCGCTGGCCATCGGCAACCACGACACCGCCGCGGTGTGCGAGGGCGGAGGGGCCTGCGATCCGACGCGGACCAAGACGCTCTTCCGGGATACGCACACCTTCAACAACTACTTCAACGCCAGTCGCTTCGGTGCGGTCCAGGGGGCCTTCGAGGCCGGGAAAGTGGACAACGAATACTCGACCTTCTCCGCGGGCGGCACCAGGTGGCTCGTGCTGGCGCTGGAGATGTATCCCCGGGAGGCGGCCGTGGAGTGGGCCAAGGGGGTCGTCTCGTCGCACCCCGACCACAACGTGATCGTGGTGACCCACTCCTACCTCGACGGCTCCGGCAACCTCGCCGGGCCGAGTCCGGGTCCCGGACGTACCGTGCCCCGGGAGCTGTTCGATGACCTGATCAAGCAGTACGCCAACACCAAGTTCGTCTTCTCCGGTCACGTGGGCCTGTTCGGAGACCGGGTGGACACCGGTGTGAACGGCAACAAGGTCTACTCCTTCCTGCAGACCATGCACGACAGCAGATCGAACCCCGTGCGGTTGGTCACCGTGGATACGAAGGCGAACACGCTCAAGACCTGGCTCTACTCGCCGTACACCCACCACACCACGCCCGGCTCGACGGTCGATCTCAGCGGGTTGACGCTGGTCCACTAGGCTCAAGATCCTGCCGCGGGGTTCTGAAGGGGGAGTGGATGACGACGGCGCTGCTCGTCGCCCTCTACGCCTCGTTCGGCATCGCCGCGGCCTGGGACGCTCGGCGCAAGGGCTACGACGACACTGTGTTCCTGATGCTCGGGATCGTCTTCGGACCATTGGCCCTGATGGCGCTCTGGTTCGTCCGACCGCGCCGGCTGGAGGTGGGCACCCCGGTCCGTCCCGCGGCGCCGATCGCGCTGGAGGGCGGGGGAGTCATCCCGCCGGCGCACGTGTCGGTGGTCCGGGCCGTCTCAGTGATGGACGGAGAGCCCGTCTGCCAGATCACAGCGCGCGACCGAACGCTGCACTGGGTCGCCCAGGAGGCCCTGAGCCGGGTCGGACGCCCGTGATCATGACCGGACCGAGCAGCCGCTCCTCGCCGAGGCGTAGGTCCAGTTCTGGCACTCAGGAGGGTCGAGTGCTAATGTCGGGCTAGCACTCTCGACCCGATAGTGCCAAGGACGGGACGGCACCCGCGACGACGCCCCGCCACACAATCCACTGAAACACATACTTGTGAAAGGGGTTTGAACGTGGCAGTCACGATCAAGCCACTCGAGGATCGTATCCTCGTTGAGCCGCTCGAAGCAGAGCAGACCACCAAGTCGGGCCTGGTCATCCCGGACACCGCCAAGGAAAAGCCGCAAGAGGGCAAGGTCCTCTCCATCGGCCCCGGCCGGGTGGACGACAACGGCAACCGTGTCCCGCTCGACGTTGCCGAGGGTGACGTCGTCATCTTCAGCAAGTACGGCGGTACCGAAGTGAAGTACGACGGCAAGGATCTCCTGTTGCTGAACGCGCGCGACATTCTCGCCGTCGTCACCAAGTAAGGAGTACCTATGCCTAAGATCCTTCAGTTCAACGAGGAGGCGCGTCGCTCCCTCGAGCGTGGCGTCGACATCCTCGCCAACACCGTGAAGGTCACCCTCGGCCCCAAGGGCCGTTACGTCGTGCTGGACAAGAAGTGGGGCGCTCCCACCATCACCAACGATGGTGTGACCGTGGCCCGCGAAGTCGAGCTCGACGACCCGTACGAGAACCTCGGCGCCCAGCTGGCCAAGGAAGTCGCCACCAAGACCAACGATGTGGCCGGAGACGGCACCACCACGGCGACGGTGCTGGCTCAGGCTCTCGTGCACGAGGGCCTCAAGGCGGTGGCTTCCGGCGCTAGCCCCATCGGCCTCAAGCGCGGCATCGACGCAGCCGTCAACGCGGTGGTCGACCGTCTGCGCGAGATCGCCCGGGACGTCGAGACCACCCAGGACATGGCCCACGTGGCCACCATCTCCGCCCGTGACGAGGTGATCGGCTCGCTCATCGCCGACGCCTTCGACAAGGTCGGCAAGGATGGGGTCATCACCGTCGACGAGTCCAACACCTTCGGTACCGAGCTCGAGTTCACCGAAGGCATGCAGTTCGACAAGGGCTACCTCTCCCCGTACTTCGTCACCGACGCAGAGCGGATGGAAGCGGTCCTGGACGATCCGTACATCCTGATCAACTCCGGCAAGATCAGCTCGATGACCGAGCTGCTCCCGCTGCTGGAGAAGGTCATCGGTGCGTCCGGCACCTTGTTCATCGTGGCCGAAGACGTGGACGGTGAAGCGCTCTCGACCCTGGTCGTGAACAAGATCCGTGGCACCTTCACCTCCGTGGCGGTCAAGGCTCCGGCCTTCGGTGATCGTCGCAAGGCGCAGCTCGAAGACATCGCGATCCTCACCGGCGGTCAGGTCGTCGCCGCCGAGGTCGGTCTCAAGCTCGACCAGATCGGTCTCGAGGTGCTCGGACGGGCGCGTCGTGTCGTGATCACCAAGGACAACACCACCATCGTCGACGGTGCTGGCTCGTCCGAGGACGTCAAGGGTCGGGTGACCCAGCTGCAGGCCGAGCTGGAGCGGACCGACTCCGACTGGGACCGCGAAAAGCTGCAGGAGCGCATCGCCAAGCTGGCTGGTGGCGTCTGCGTGATCAAGGTCGGCGCCGCCACCGAGGTCGAGCTCAAGGAGAAGAAGCACCGCATCGAAGATGCTGTTTCGGCGACCCGGGCTGCGATCGAGGAGGGCATCGTCGCCGGCGGTGGCTCGGCTCTGGTGCACGCCTCGGCCATCCTCAAGGACGGACTGGGCCTCACCGGTGACGAGAAGGTGGGTGTTTCCATCGTCCGCAAGGCTGCGGTGGAGCCACTGCGCTGGATCGCCGAGAACGGTGGCGAGCCTGGCTACGTCATCACGGCCAAGGTCGCCGAGCTGGAGCCGGGTCACGGCTACAACGCGGCAACGGGTGAGTACGTCGACCTGATGGCCGCTGGCGTCATCGACCCGGTGAAGGTCACGCGCTCCGCGCTGGCCAACGCCGCATCGATCGCCTCGCTGCTCCTCACGACAGAGACCCTGATCGTCGAGAAGCCCGAGGAAGACGAGTCCGACGCCGGCCACGGCCACGGTCACTCGCACTGACCGACGGCAGTAGCTGAGGGCCTTCTCCGGAAACGGAGGGGGCCCTTTGTCGTCTCCTGCTCCGGTCGCAGTCGCGCTGACCTGAGGTGTGGCGAGTGGCCCGAAGGGACAGACCAGAGCTGACGGGATAAGACGGTCCAGCACGTGCATTGTCGGCGGCGGCGGCGCCGATAATTCGCTCACACGAGGCCCCAAGGTGAAATGGGACAGGACGCTTTCTCCTGAATTGAGGGAACCTCCGACCTCGGTGGGACCGTTCACGGGCCCCAAAACAAAGCGGTAAGTCGTCGGTTCACCAACAAGAGTTTCGGATGGGTTTCCGTTTGTTCCACTCGTCTGCCAGAGTGGCGACTAGACATTGATGTATTTGACCTCTCGGGGACTGGGGGGTTTCACATGTTCGACTTCGGTCATTCATTTGCCGACGAGGTGCTGGTCGCCCGGGCGCGTGATGGTGATGCGGACGCCATGCACGATCTGCTCGCCGCACTACGCCCCGCCATCTTCAGGTTCTGCCGATTTCGACTGTCCTCGTACGGCAACGCCACCGATGCTTCCGAGGACGCCACGCAGGAGACCTGCCTCGCGGTGGCGGCTGTGCTGCCGGCCTATCAGGACCAGGGGCTGCCGTTCCGGGCCTGGGTCTACGCCATCGCGGCGCACAAGGTCGCCGACAGCCAGCGGCGGCACGGTCGGGCGGCCGCTCTGGTCGACGCGTTTCCCGAGCAGGTGGAGAAGTCGCTGACTCCGGAGGAGTCGGCGATCGCCTCGGTCGAGTTTCGGACGGCGTTGGCCCTCACCCACCAGCTGCCGACGAAGATGCGCGAGGTGCTGCTACGGCGTGCGTCCGGGATCACGGCCAAGAAGGTCGGCGAGGACCTCGGGATGACGCCGGGCGCGGTCAACGTCACTCATCATCGAGCCGTGCTGAAGCTGCGCCAGCTGGTGGAAAGCTCCGAGGAGTATCGGGAGCTGTTCTCGTCGTTCCTGGGTGCGGTCAGCCTGCCCGTCGCCGACTCGGTGCCCACGACAGCGGCCGGCAAGCCCTCGCGCATGGGCCGTGCCGCCTGACGGCGTCCGGTCCCCGGGAGTGGCAGGGCAGCGCTCGGGCCGGGCCTAAGATGGGACCTTCACATCGCACGCTGAAAGGCCCCTCGTGTCGCAGTCTCTTGATGATCTCACCGCTGCTGGAGTGCCGCAGCCCTTCGCCACCCTGGGCCTGACGTTCGACGACGTCCTGCTGCAGCCGTCGGAGAGCGACATCATTCCCTCCGAGGTCGTCACCACCTCCCGTGTCTCCAAGCGGATCTCGGTCCGCGTGCCGCTGATCTCCTCGCCGATGGACACGGTGACCGAGTCGCGGATGGCCGTCGCGATCGCCCGCCAGGGGGGGTTGGGTGTCATCCACCGCAACCTCTCGATCGAGGACCAGGCCCATCAGGTCGACGTGGTGAAGCGGTCCGAGGCGGGCATGATCGACGAGCCCATCACCATCGCCCCGGACGCCACGATCGGCGAGGCGGAGTCGATCTGCGGGAGGTACCACATCTCCGGCGTCCCCGTCGTGGACCGTGACATGTTTCTGCTCGGCATCGTCACCAACCGCGACATGCGCTTCGAGAACGACCCCACCCGGCTGGTCCGCGACGTCATGACGAAGATGCCCTTGGTCACCGGCCGGGTCGGCATCAGCGGTGAAGGGGCCATCGCCCTGCTCGCGGCGAACAAGATCGAGAAGCTGCCCCTGGTCGACGACCGCGGCCGGCTCAAGGGTCTGATCACCCTCAAGGACTTCGTCAAGTCCGACGAGTTTCCCGACGCCTCCAAGGACGACCAGGGTCGACTCCGCGTCGGCGCGGCGGTCGGGTTCTTCGGCGACGCCTGGAAGCGGGCCATGGCCCTAGTCGAGGTGGGTGTCGACCTGCTGGTCGTGGACACTGCACACGGGCACTCCCAAGGCGTGATCGACATGGTCCGCCGGCTCAAGGCCGAGACCGCCGCAGACCACGTGGACATCGTCGGCGGCAACGTCGCGACCTACGCAGGAGCCAAGGCGCTCGTCGACGCCGGAGTCGACGGCGTCAAGGTGGGCGTCGGCCCAGGCTCCATCTGCACCACCCGGGTGGTCGCCGGTGTCGGCGTTCCGCAGGTCACCGCCATCCACAATGCGTCCCGGGCCTGTCGCCCAGCCGGTGTGCCACTGATCGGCGACGGCGGTCTACAGTACTCCGGCGACATCGCCAAGGCCCTCGTCGCCGGCGCCGACACGGTCATGCTCGGGTCCTTGCTGGCCGGCTGCCAGGAGAGCCCCGGCCAGCTGGTCTTCATGAACGGCAAGCAGTTCAAGACCTACCGCGGGATGGGCTCGCTGGGCGCCATGGCGTCCCGAGGCCGTAACGCCTCCTTCTCCAAGGACCGCTACTTCCAGGGCGACGTCACCGTCGACTCGCAGCTGATCCCTGAAGGCATCGAGGGACAGGTGCCGTTCCGGGGCCCGCTCGCCGCGGTGGCCTACCAGCTGGTGGGGGGTCTGCGGCAGTCGATGTTCTACACCGGCGCCAGCACGATCCCAGAGCTCCAGGAACGCGGGTCCTTCGTCCGGATCACCTCCGCCGGGCTCCGCGAGTCCCACCCGCACGACATCCAGATGACGGTCGAAGCTCCCAACTACTCGGGATGATCTCGCACTGACGCGTATCCACCGCAACCCAGGGAGTCACCACATATGTTCGACATCGGTCGTCACAAGAGGGCAGAGCAGGCGTTCGGCTTCGACGACATCGCGATCGTCCCGTCGCGACGGACCAGGGGAGACGAGGACGTCAACCTCGCCTGGCGGATCGACGCGGCCAGCTTCGACTTCCCGCTGATCGCCGCTCCGATGGACTCGGTCATGTCGCCGGCCACGGCCATTCAGATGGGTCAGCTCGGTGGTCTCGGCGTGCTCAACCTCGAGGGACTGTGGACCCGTTACGACGACCCTCAGCCCCTGTTCGACGAGATCGCCAGCATCCAGGACCCGATCAGCGCCACCCGCAGGATGCAGGAGATCTACGCCGCCCCGATCCGGGAGGAGCTGATCGGCAAGCGCATCGCGACCATCCGCGAGTCGGGAGTCCCGGCAGCCGGTGCCCTGTCGCCGCAGAACACCCAGGAGTACGCCCAGGCGGTGGTGGACTCCGGTGTTGACTTCTTCGTCATCCGCGGCACCACGGTCTCGGCCGAGCACGTCTCGTCGGCGCACGAACCGCTCAACCTGAAACAGTTCATCTACGAGCTCGACGTGCCGGTCATCGTCGGTGGCTGCGCGACGTACCAAGCCGCTCTGCATCTGATGCGGACCGGGGCCGCGGGCGTCCTGGTCGGGTTCGGTGGCGGCTCGGCCTCCACCACCCGTTCAGTGCTCGGGGTCGCGGTGCCGATGGCCTCGGCGGTCTCCGATGTTGCTGCCGCGCGCCGGGACTACCTCGATGAGTCAGGGGGCCGCTACGTCCACGTGATCGCCGACGGGTCGGTGGGCAACTCCGGCGACATTGCGAAGGCCATCGCCTGCGGCGCGGATGCGGTGATGGTCGGTTCTCCGCTCGCCAAGGCCGAGGAGGCACCCGGCGGCGGGTACCACTGGGGTC
>JBBRYD010000068.1:0-18407 GCA_038238065.1 Propionibacteriales bacterium
GACCGCGACAAGGACGCCACCACACTTCGGCATGCCCGAACCACCAAGACCAACATCCAGCTCAACCCAAGCAGGTTGACAGCGGGAGTCTGCATCATCCATCTGATCCGCAACACGTTCCGCTACGCCAGCCGGAAGTACTGGGACAAGATCAGCTACGACCTGAAGCCGATCTACACCGCGCCGACCGCCGCCGACGCCCGCCGGGCCTACGAGGAATTCGCCGAGAAGTGGGGCCGGGCCTACCCAGCGATCAAAAAGCTGTGGGACAACGCGTGGGAGGAGTTCATCCCGTTCCTCGACTACGACGTCGAGATCCGCAAGGTGCTCTGTTCGACGAACGCGATCGAGTCGCTGAACGCCCGCTACCGGCGCGCGGTCCGGGCCCGAGGTCATTTCCCGAACGAGCAGTCGGCAATGAAGACGCTCTATCTGGTCACTCGGAGCCTGGACCCCAAGGGCACCGGTCAGACACGATGGGCAGTGCGCTGGAAACCGGCTTTGAACGCCTTCGCCATCACCTTCGCCGACCGCATGCCAGCAGCTCAGGACCGCTGAGTTGCCAACCGCCACTTACACCGTTCATCCCAGTGGAAGGCTGAAGGGGTCCGGCGGGCTCGCTCCACCTTGTTCATTGCCTCAGTGGCTACTGTCCGTTTTGCGGCCCGCCGGACGTTTTGGGTCCTCCGGTCTGGCTTGAGAGGAGCGTGGTTAGCGCCCTGACTGGGATATGCCGACCGGTGAACCCGTGCCCATTCAGTCGAGGAAAGGACACGGTCCATGGTCACATTCGGGGTCGACGCTCACAAGCGGACCCACACCATCGTCGCGATCGACGATCACGGCAAGCCGCTCGGGCAGACCACGGTCGGCACCACCAGCAAAGACCACCTGGGGCTGGTGCGCTGGGCTGCCCGGTTCGGCGCAGATCGCCGTTGGGCGGTCGAGGACTGCCGGCATCTGTCCCGGCGGCTAGAACGGGACCTGCTCGGTACGGGTGAGGAGATCGTTCGGGTGCCACCGAAGCTGATGGCTCACGTGCGTGACTCCGCCCGCACCTATGGCAAGTCCGACCCCATTGACGCGCTGGCCGTGGCCCGGGCCGCCCAGCGGGAACCTGACCTGCCGGTCGCCCGCCTGGACGGCCCAGACCGGGAACTCAGACTGCTGGTGGATCACCGAGAATCCCTAGTCGCAGAACGAACGCGGATGATTTGCCGGCTCCGTTGGTACCTCCACGAGCTCGACCCCGGTTGGGAGCCAAAGGCCCGCAGCCTCGACTCCCACCGCACCCTCGAGGAGGTCCAGGCACGGTTGAACGGCCGGCCAGGGATCGTGGCTCGCCTGGCGCGAGAGCTGGCCAGCCGGTGCGCCGAGCTCACGGTAAGCATCAACTCCCTTAAGACCGAGATCAGCGCACTCACCGAACAACAGGCGCCGGCGCTGCTCGCTCTACCCGGCTGCGGGCCACTGACGGCGGCCAAGATCATCGGCGAGACCGCCGGGGTCGACCGGTTCAAGTCACGCGACGCCTACGCCCGCTACAACGGCACCGCACCCCTGCCCGTGTGGTCGGCGAACAAGGCCCGTCACCGACTCAGCCGAACCGGAAACCGTCAGCTGAACGCCGCGCTGCACCGGATCGCGCTCACCCAAGCCCGCTGGCATCCGCCCGCCAAAGCCATGATCGAGCGCCGAAGAAACGGCGGTGACAGCGGACGCGAGGCCCTGCGCATCCTCAAGCGCCGCCTCTCCGATGCCGTCTTTCAAGCCCTCCAAACCGACCACAGCGAGCACATCCAACTCGCCGCTTGACAGAGGAGCAAGGGACAGTCCCTGGGATGTCTAGTCAGAGGCGTACCAGTGACGACAAGATGGTCGACTTCCGACGATCGATGGCATCCGCCGTGGATGCGAAGCCATCCGCATCAATAATTAGAGCCATGAGACTGCTGGTGTTGGGAGGTACGGGCTTCCTCGGCCGCGCTATTGTCCGCAGCGGCCTGGACCGAGGGTGGACTGTCACGACGTTCAATCGTGGGCTAACCGGACAAGATGTGTCGGGGGTCGTTGCCCTCCGTGGCGACCGCGGCGAACTGCGTTCAGTTGAGCTTCTGGCCGAGGCGAACACGTGGGATGCGGTTCTCGATTGCTCTGGCTACGTGCCCCGTAACGTGTTAGCCGTCTCGAGCCTCCTTGCGCCACGAGTGGACCGCTACATATTCGTTTCCTCCGTCAGCGCATACGCAGACTGGCCAGCCAGCCCGTTGACAGAGGAGTCACCCCTCCTTGAGTGCCCGCCAGATGCTGGCCCAGAATTCGGTGTCGATATCGAGGACGGCCCAACTCGCTACGGTTATCAGAAAGCTGGATGCGAGGCAGCAGTGCGCGTTTCACTAGGTAGCGATCGGACCACGGTGCTCCGTCCCGGGGTTGTACTAGGGCCCCGTGAGTATGTGGGGCGGTTGGTCTGGTGGCTGCAGCGCATCGCCCGAGGTGGTACTGTCGCGGCCCCCGGCTTACCAGATCGATTCGTCCAACCAATCGATGTCCGGGATGTCGCCGACTTTGCTGTTGACTGCGCCTCAAACGCCCTAACCGGTGAGTACAACTTAACAGCGCCGTTGATGGATTCAACCTTCGGTGAGCTGCTTAGGGCATGTGTCGAGACGACCGAAAGCCATGCTGCTCTGCATTGGCTGAGCGACGACTTCCTTCTCGCCCATGGTGTGCGTCAATGGTCGGAGATGCCGCTCTGGCGCGTCCAACGAGGCGTCTGGTCTGTGGATCCTCACCGCGCTGTTTCATCAGGGCTACGGACGAGACCACTTGTTCAGACCGTCCGCGATACGTGGTCCTGGCTTCAGTCCGGTGATCACGTGGACGGCCGTGATCGTGCGTTCGAGATCGGCCTTGACGCTGAGAAAGAGTCAGAGCTTCTTGCCGCTGCGGCTCTACAGGGAAGTGTCGCCTAGCCAGGATCGAACATCTGCGGCGAGTTCTTCTGCAGCTGCGCTCTGACCGGACCATCGGTCTTCCTCCAGCAGATTCGTAACGCTCTTCAAGCGTCCACCCAGAGACACGTTGCCGGAGTCGGGTTTCAACTCGAAGACGGGTCGAAGGTAGTTGTCCGCCTCTTGGAGGTCACCTTGCATCAGCAGCGCCGCAGCGGTGTCGATGCGTGCGCCGTTGACGACCCCGGAGGCGGTCGAGCCCGAGCCCGACTCGTGGAGCTGCAGTGTCCTCAGGGTGTGCTGCAGAGCCGCCTCCCCCACGCCCAACTGAAGCCACGCCGCGCCCGCACATGCCGAAGCTCGGGCGTCGTCAAAACGGAATTCCCCGCCGACGACATCGTTCAGCTCGTCCCGTGAACCGTCCGCTGTGTCTCGCTCGACCACCGCGGCTTCCAGAACCCGACACGTCGACGGCAGGTCACCGTTTACCGCGTGCGCTCGTGCAGCGATGTTTAGCAGTCGGAACCGCGGTGCTCCAACAGGTGCGACTACCATGCCGGCACTGATCCGATCCAAAGCTTCCACTCCGTTACCGCGCCAAAAGGACAGAGTTGCTTCCAGGCCCAGAGTCCATGCCTGTAGCGATGAGTGGCCCGCCATCTCGGCGTAGCTCGTTGCCGCCCTGGCCAAGGGTGCCGACGCATCCCACTTCCCCAGGTCGAAGGCCAGCGATGCCATCAGAGCGTTGGTTTCACCAAGGGCGACATATAGGTCTATGAGCTCCGTCGGTCGACGTGTGCGATCGGCTAGCTGGACGGCCAAATCGCGCGTACTGCGGGCCTGGCGGAAGGCGGTCAGGCGCGACTCGCTGTCGTATGTCCTGGCGATCTGCATGATGTGTTGGACGAGCTCGGGGAACACCTGCGCTCCGACGTAACCCGCCCTGAGTAAAGCATCGGCAGACGACTCAGCAGCCGCCGACATCAGCCACGGTGAGTCGCCTTCCCTGTCAGAGACAGCATGTGTCCTAGTCGGCGCGGCCTGCAGAGCCAACAGGGAGAACCGCTGCCGAGCTGATTCACTCGCTCGGGAAAGCACCGTGTCAAGGAGATCGCAGGTAATCGCCCGCAGCTCGACGTCAGGATTCTCTCGCCATTTCCCAACGCTGCGAGTTGCCATCCCCAAGTGAGCGGCAAAGGCTTCTTGCGACATGCGCGTGGCTGTCTGCAGCGCTAGAGCGAGTCGACCGTTCCAAACCGGGACAACTAATACCGGCGATAGTGCGGGCCCAGTTCCGGGTTGGTGCCGTGCCAGTTCATGGTTTCGATGCGAGCCACCTAATTGACTGTCATGTATGCGATTCACCGTCTTGCTCCCTATTTGCAACGTGCTCGGTCCGCGCTTCCAGAGCAGCCAACCTGGCCTTGATCTCGACCAACTGCTCGTGTATAGCTTCCAGCGCACCCACCTCTTCATGAGATTCGCTCTCGCCAGCGCGAGTCGGATCCAGGACTTGGGCGCCAGATCCAGGCACAGTCCGAACAAGATTCTGCGCAGTGAGCATCTGAACGGCTGCCCTCGCGGTCGAGCGGCTCACCTGGTGTGTGTCCGACAACTGTCGCTCAGACGGCAACCACGAACCTGTAGCGATTTCGCCGTCACGGATCTGCTGCGTCAAGAGTGTGGCCAGTTCCTGAGCTCGGACGGGTGGTCTAGCCATTGGCCCTTGACGGTCCCCTCATGGTATGTTTATGGTGGTACTACGGTCTGCTTAACGAACAAAGCATAACGCCCCAAGGGCGCGATGTCTCGATGCCTTATTGGCCGGCTTCACCACCCCTTTCACCCAAGCATTTGGAGGTTGTTCAACATGCTCACCATTCCCCTGGTTCTCATTCTGGGTCTCCTAGCGTTCGGGCTCGTCAAATGGGGCAAGCAAAAGGTCTCAGGCGTCGTTGTCGGCGTCTTGTTCGGCCTCGCGCTCGCATCGACTTCAGTTGGTCCACCGATCTTGCACGGGCTGACGGCGTTCTCGAAGTCGGTCGTTTCCGCAGTGTCTGCGGCGGCGGGCCGATGAGCGCCATGGATGCTGAGCGCAACGAGCAGCTGATGATCGCGTCGGGGTTACGGCTGTGGGCGTCGTCTGTTCACCGATCTGAGCGTGCCCTGACCGAGGCTGCGGTCGAGCTGGTGATCGGTGCGTACGGTGGCCGGCTCGCTGACTGGGGTTGGCCGTGGGTCCGCGAAGGCGGACCGTTGCAACCGTACGGTTTGTTTTGGCTCAACCCCGGTGCGATGTCTGGCTTCGGTCACGAGGACGGGAGCTACGAGCTGCGCTTGCTCCCGCTGGTTCAGTCCTTGACAGGCGGTCGGCCAGTGCGGCGGCTGTGGGGTCTACTCGCTGGCTTGGACAGCGTCACCCAGCAGTACGTCCTGGAAGCGTTCAACCATGTAGCGGCAGCACACCGCGATGTGGCTGAGTACGCGTTCGGGGATGATCCCTGGGTGGTGCTCGGACAGCTGCGCCTCAGCCGGAAACTGATCTCGCTGACGTTCGGCCCGAGGCAGCCGTCATGACCATGCCCCACCACACAGACGACATCGCAGACACGGGTAGCGACAAGCCCCTGGACTTGGGCCTCGACTCAGGTATCAATCCGGGTGTCAGCCGCGATGTCGTGGTATCGACAGTTGTCGCGGTGCGGTCCGAGGATGTGGTGTCGGCACTGGTGCAAGCGACTGAATCGGCCGGCGATGAATCAGCTGTGGACGGTGCGGAGGTGGGCAGTCCGGTTGAGGGTGTGGTGTTGGCGCCTCAGGGTTCCCGTTCGGTGCCGCGGCCGGTGTTCCCGTCGTGGCTGCGGTCCAGGACCGAGTTCGTGGGCGCCGCAACTTGGGTTGGTCGGCACAGTGCGCACGTGGTCGCGTTCCACGGTGTCCGGTTGCCGCTGTACTGGCTCCGCCTCTCAGCTCGGGCACCATTGGGTTTCGGCCGGATCGTCCGGGCGTGGTTCCGGTGGACCACCGACGCTCACGGGAGCACGGTGCGCGCGTCGATCATGTCCACGGGGGCGGACGCTGCGGACTTCGTCCGGTTGACCCAGCAGCACCGGGAGATGGTCCGCGGCCGCCTTCTGGTCACCGGCCTCGCGTTCGCCGGCCTGGGCGCCACCGCCTACACCGTGGCGGTGTCGGCGACTGCCGGCGCCCTGTTAGCTGCGATCGCCGGGTTGTTGGCGGTGTTGGGGTTGGCCGGCCGGTCAGCGGACCGACCGGTCACGTCGCGGGCGGTGGACTCGGAGGCGGTGCCCAGGTTAACCGCGGATCTGATCCTGACCGCGCTGAGCTCGTTGGGGATCGGTGAGCTGAACCGGTCACTGCGCGTCGACGGGGAGTCGGCGGTCCGGTTCCCGGCGCCGATCATGCGCGACGGTCCCGGGTTCCGCGCCGACATCGACCTACCCCCCGGTGTCACCGCTGGGGATGTGATCGAACGCCGCGACCGGCTCGCTTCAGGACTGCGGCGTCCAGTGGGGTGTGTGTGGCCCGAAGGAGACCACGACACCCACGCCGGCCGGCTCATCCTGTGGGTGGCGGACAAGCCGATGAGCAAAACTAAACCTGCCCCCTGGCCGCTCGCGAAGGCCGGGAAGGTGGACTTGTTCCAGCCGTTCCCGGTGGGGGTCGACCCCCGCGGCCGCCCTGTCGCGATCACCCTGATGTTCGTGTCCATGGTGATCGGCGCCATCCCCCGCCTCGGCAAGACATTCCTGCTCCGGCTGCTCCTCCTGGCCGCAGCACTGGACAGCACGGTCCAGTTGCACATCTACGACCTCAAAGGCGGCGCTGACCTCCTGCCCCTCGAAGGAGTCGCGCACCGGTTCCGGATCGGCGACGACGCCGACGACGTCGCCTACCTCGTCGCCGATCTCCGCGAGCTGTCGACCGACATGCCCAAGCGGTACCGCACCGTCCGGAACCTCCCCCGCCACATCTGCCCCGAAGGCAAGATCACCCCCGAGCTCGCCGCCCGACGCGACCTCGGCCTGTTCCCCATCGTGCTCGCCCTCGACGAGTGCCAGCGGGCGTTCGAGCACCCCACCCACGGCAGGGAGATCGAGGAGATCGTCACGGACCTCGCCAAACGCGGCCCGGCGGTCGGGATCATCGTGATCCTGGCCACTCAACGACCTGACGCGAAGAGCCTGCCCACCGGGATCTCCGCGAACGCGATCCTGCGGTTCTGCTTGAAGGTCGCCGGGCAGCTCGAGAACGACATGGTCCTCGGCACCAGCGCGTACAAGAACGGGATCCGCGCCACCATGTTCAGCCGCACCGACAAAGGCGTCGGCTACCTCGCCGGCGAAGCCGACGACCCGACCATTACCCGCACCGCCTACATTGACGGACCCCAAGCCGAAACCATCGCCGCCCGCGCTCGAGCCACACGGCTCGCCGCCGGACTCCTGACGGGACATGCCGCCGGGATCGACCCCGAGCCCGACACCTCCACCGCCTCGATCCTCGACCACCTCGCCACAGTGTGGCCCGCCGGCGAGGACAAGGTGTGGTGGGATGACCTCGCCGAACGACTGGCCACCGCCTACCCCGGGCTGTACGGGACCTGGACCGGGGAACAGGT
Source organism: Propionibacteriales bacterium (assembly GCA_038238065.1). Lineage (GTDB taxonomy): Bacteria > Actinomycetota > Actinomycetes > Propionibacteriales > Propionibacteriaceae > Microlunatus. Next base: position 7,597 of record JBBRYD010000068.1, read on the forward strand.
CACCGCCGCCGTCCGCTCCCACGGACTGAAAGCGATTCAGATCAAACGCACCGTCGACAGCCGCCAGCTCAACCGCCGCGGCCTGCACCGCCAAGCCCTCCACGACGCCCTCAACGACCGAGACGACGGCGACTACCAATGGCCCGAATACACCCCACCCGACCACGACACCGCCACCGCCACCGCCACCGAACCCGACACCATCCCGCCGTCTCCAGACAGCCCGGCCGAACCCGCTACCTCGCGCCCGGACCCCGGCTACCAGTAGCGGTCGCGCTACCCGTGCCACTCCCAGCCTGACCAGGCCAGTAGCACCGTAGCGACCCCCTGAGCCAGCCGAACCGGCTGCCGCTCAAACACCGCAGAACCTGCAACCGCGCCGGCACACGCTATCCGTGCCCCATCCCTAGCACCGCCACGCCCAAACCACCCCCGGCAAGACTCAGAAAGGGGACTTCCATGAACGTCGAAGACCGCCTCATCGAACACGCCAATACCGCCCACCGAGCCATCCGGGCGATCAACCACCTGACCTTCGCCGGACCATCTATCCCCGCTCCCACCCTGTACCCCATGCTCAACGAGCTGTCCGAGGCCAGCTACGGGATCGCCCAAGCGCTGAACCAGCTGGGTCAAGCCCTCGAACGGTCCCTCGGCACTCACGACGTGTACGAAGTCGACGGCGGCGACCCACGAGAGACCGTCTTTTCCGCCCGCCTCGACCTGGACGAAGCCGTCGTACACGCCAACCGCCTCGGCCAACTCCTTCAAGCCGCCCAAACCACCATCGCCGGCCAAGGCTACGAAGACGCCGACATCATCGACGAGGCAGCCGAATGAACACCGAGCTGCTCGAGGCCGCTCTCGCCTACGCGGCACGCGGCTGGCACGTGTTCCCCCTGCTGCCCAACACGAAGCGGCCCGCCTGCCCCCGGCACCCGGCCGCAAGGTGCGACCGGTCGGACCCGTTCTGCCGCCACGGCCACGCCGGCTGGGAACAACGCGCCACCACCAGTACGCGACGCATCCGCCAAGCTTGGTCCAACCACCCCTACGGCATCGGTATCGCTACCGGACCCTCCCACCTCCTCGGCCTCGACCTCGACGCCGCCAAACCCACAGAACCCGTACCGCCGACCTGGCAGGGCACCGACATCCACCACGGACGTGACGTCCTCGCCCGACTCCTCGACCAACTGAACGTCACCCTCCCAGCCACCTACACCGTGGCCACACCCTCCGGCGGGCGACACCTGTACTACGCCATGCCCACCGGGGTGCGGCTCGGAAACACCGCCGGACGGCTCGGCTGGCTCATCGACACCCGCGGCCACGGCGGCTTCCTCGCCGCACCACCCACCCGCATCGGCGACCACGCCTACTGGGTGGTGGACGACCGTCCGCCGGTACCCCTGCCTGAATGGCTCACTGCACTCCTGACTGGCCCGGAAGCCCCTCCTCCGACCCCTGCTCGCCGCTCTCGGCCCGTTGACCGCCCATACGATCCGTCCCGGACATCGGCCTATGCCGCAGCTGCTGTGGTCGCCGAAACCGCCATGGTCCGCCAAGCTCAACCTGGCCAACGCAACCACGCGTTGTTCTGTGCAGCCGTTGCACTCGGTCAGCTCGTCGCCGGACAAGCGCTGGATCAAGGCGAAGCCAGGGCGGCGCTATTGGATGCCGCCAACGGGCACATGGCCGCACGAGCGTTCACCGCGGGCCAGGCCGACGCCACCATCACCAGCGGCTTCACCCGAGGCGCCAGCCGACCCCGCACACCCACCCGAAGGACCGCCGCATGACTACTCACGAAAGCGACCCGGCACCCCTGGACGTGGCCGGAGCTGAGCTGCTGGACCAGCTTCTCACCACCATCCGCTCCTACGTCATCCTGCCGTCGGATCACGCCGCAACCGCGGTAGTCCTCTGGATCGCGTCCACTCATGCGCTGCCAGCCTGGAACGCGGCACCCCGCCTGGTCATCAAGGCACCCGAGAAACGCTGCGGCAAATCCCGGCTCCTCGACCTTATCGAGGCGCTGTGCCACACGCCGATCATGACCACTAACGCCTCACCATCGGCCGTCTACCGCTCTATCGGCGAACACCCCGCGGATCCGCCCACCCTCCTGATCGACGAAGCCGACACGATCTTCGGCACCAAGGCCGGCGATGCGCACGAAGATCTCCGCGGGCTCCTAAACGCCGGCCACCAGCGGGGGCGCCCCGCGATCCGGTGGGATGCCGGACTCCGCAAGATCGACAAGATTGACACCTTCGCCATGGTCGCTCTCGCTGGCATCGGCTCCATGCCCGACACCATCGAGGACCGGGCCGTCATCATCGCCATGCGCCGCCGCGCACCAGACGAAACCGTCCTGCCCTACCGTGTCCGCCGAGACGGTCCAGCCCTCCGCCAGCTGAAGGGCACGCTGCACGGCTGGGTCCGCGACAACATCGACCAGCTCGAGCACGCCGCACCCGACCTTCCCGTCGAAGATCGGGCTGCCGACACCTGGGAGCCCCTTACGGCCATCGCCGACCTTGCCGGCGGACACTGGCCAGACGGCGCCCGGGCGGCCGCCGTAGCCCTAGTCGGCGGCGGCCAAGACCAAGACCACGTATCTCTCCGCGTCCGGCTACTGATGGACTGCCGCACCGTGTTCGGCCCTGCCAACGCGCTCCGCTCGGCCGAGCTCGTCAGCCGGCTCCGCGACGACCCCGAAGCTCCCTGGGCCGACCTGGGGCCCGGCGGGCTCACCGTCCGCCGGCTAGCGGTGCTGCTCCGCGACTTCGACATCACCCCCGGCACCTACCGCTGGGACGACGGCACTCAATCCAAGGGTTACCAACGCCTCGACTTCACCGACGCTTGGCGGCGCTACTGCCCAACCGACCACAACCCCGACAGCATCCGTACCAAGCGTCCCAAGGTCGAAACCCCTAGTGAAGTTTGGTACGGATCAGAACCCTGGTACGGATCGATCCGTACCAACGACACATCCGTACCAAACCTGACCAGGCCAAACGACCTTGGGACGGATGGTACGGATCATCCACCCCAAACACGACAGGCGACCTGCATCACCTGCCGACAACCCCTCAATTACGACGACGGCACCCACACCCACCCCACTTGCACGACCAGCGAAGGGAACGAATCATGATGAGCGACGACGACCTGGACAATCTCTTCCCTCTCCGGCCACCGCGGATCGGGCAACAACAGCCGCTCGTCTTGACCGTCGAGGAAGCGGCCCAACGTCTCGGTGTCGGCAGGACCGTGATGTACGCGCTCGTCAGTTCCGGGGCTGTCGAGTCGGTCCAGATTGGTCGGCTCCGCCGCATACCGTCTGACGCGCTCATCACCTTCCTGGACGAGCTTCGGGCCGACCGGAAGGGAGGTGCTGCGTGACACGCCAAGCCCGGGGGCGGTCGTCCATCTATCAGGGCAGTGACGGCTTCTGGCATGGACGGGTGACCGTTGGCCTGACTGACGCCGGGCGAAGCGACCGGAGGCATGTGATGTCCAGGACCAAAAGCGTGGTCGTCGAGAAGGTCCGGGCACTCGAAAAGAGCCGGGACGCCGGAAACACTCCGCTCGTTGGAAGCAACTGGACGGTCGCGTCGTGGCTGGAACACTGGCTGGAAAACATCGCCCAACCGTCGATCCGACATAACAGCTACGACGCCTATCGGATCGCGGTTCGCCGTCATCTCATCCCCGGTGTTGGCGCTCACCGTTTGGATAAGCTCCGACCTGAGCATCTCGAACGGCTGTACCAGCGGATGATTCAGAACGGATCGAGCCCGGGCACGGCACATCAAGTGCATCGCACCGCGCGGACGGCACTCGGGCAGGCAGAACGCCGCCGACACGTGACCGTGAATGTGGCTGCCCTGGCCAAACCTCCCCGCGTCGAGCACGAGGAGGTAGTGCCGTACACCATCCACGAGGTGCAGCTGATCCTGAAGGCATCGGAGAAGAGGCGCAACGCCGCCCGATGGGCGATCGCCTTGGCACTAGGCATTCGCCAGGGCGAGGTTCTTGGCCTGCGATGGACAGACGTCGATTTCAGTACGGGTACGTTGACGATCCGTATCAGTCGTCAGAGACCCAAGTACGACCACGGTTGCCGTCGTCCTTGTGGCCGGACACCCGGTCGCTGTCCTCAGCGGGTAAGAAACAACGATGACGCCGGCCCGACCAAGTCCCGGGCAGGGCGGCGAACCATCGGACTCCCGCAACCCCTGGTTGAGCTGCTGATGGTCCACCGAACTCAACAGGATCTGGAAAGGGACCGAGCCGCTCAGCTCTGGGTCGAAGGGGGCTGGGTGTTTGCAGATCCGTTGGGACGACCGGTCAATCCGAACACTGACTATCACGCGTGGAAGGCCCTGCTGAAGAGGGCTAGCGTCCGCGAGGCTCGGCTGCACGACGCCCGACATACCGCCGCAACTGTGCTGCTCGTCTTGGGAGTTCCGCAGCGAACAGTTATGGAGATCATGGGCTGGTCGACGACCTCGATGACAGCCCGTTACCAGCACGTCACGGATCCAATTCGGCAGGAGGTGGCATCACGCGTGGGCGGGCTGTTGTGGGCTTCTGATGAGCTGTGACCGAGAGCGCGACTCGGGTGCCATCAACTTTCCTTCATGCTCCAGAGGCGCGCCGCCACCTCGGCCTAGGCAGAGCCAAACCCCGCACGGCCGCCCGACGTTGGAGGGCCCGATCGTCCGGCAGCGTGCCGACCCAGGTCGGCGTCGGCGCTGACGGCGGTGGAGGGTAGGTCAGGAGAGCGCGCGTAGGAAGCCCGTGCTGGGCGCGCCATGCTTCGACGCGGTTACCGTCGTTGGCGTACAGCACACGGTTCCCTAGCCGGCTTGCCAAGGAAATGGCCTCCGTCACGTCATCGACACGCTCGGGCGTGTAGAAGGTCCAGACCCCGCCCTCGACGACGATCACCTTCGACCCGCGTCGCTGCAGGCCGTTCAAGGCGGGGAGAGCGTGAAGAAGGCCGTTGCGTAGCTCGCGCGCGTGGTCAAGGGCCCCCATGAACTCCCCAAAACGCTCGATCGCGCCAAGTTCGCCCTCGACGCCGGAGGTCTTGGAACCCGCGGCCTGTAACAACTGCTGAAGTCCGCCGAGGTCTTTGCGCTCCAGCGGCGCACCCCCAGGGCCGGCCCAGACTCGAAGAATATCGAAGCAAGTGCCACTGAGCAGAGCCGCCTGGTAGGTCGCCGGCCCAGTGCAAGAAGATACTTCTCGTGGTCAGGTCGCCGGGGTACTCGGCCTCAGCGTCGTCAGTCACAGCCAAATATTTAGGCGCCTGAGAACGGCATTGTGGATCACAACCTTGGTGCTGACGTCGCGTCTGGTCGGGCACCCTCACTCCTGGCCTTGACCACTCTTCACCGGACCTCGTCGTTCGCCGGGTTGTCCCCTGTTGAGCTCGATAGTGGCTGTGCTCATAGATAGTGGATCTAGCGGAGGCACCTCGCCGGGCCGAAGACGAACTTGTGATGCCGACTACTGGCGCAGCAGGCCTAGGGGTTGGGCAGGGCACTCAGCGCGCCGGAGAGCAGCCTCGCGTTCGGTCGCGAATTTCGTCCCAGCCACCGTGCCGACAATGTTCGCACCCCGGCCCTCGAGGGCCCAGGTGCGGTTAGGTCCCAGTGAAAAGGAAACAACGACCAGACTCGAGGCCTACATATGCCATCTAGCGTCGGCCAAGATCGAGTTGCTGTAGGCATCTCGGCGGTCTCTTCATCCTTGATGAGACTAGATCTGAGACTAGAGTCCGAGAGCGCCGCCCGAGCCGGTTCGGCTCGGGCGGCGTCTGGCCTTGTCAGAGCGGAGGCGGCGGGATTTGAACCCGCGAGAGGGTATAAGCCCTCAACCCGCTTAGCAGGCGGGCGCCATAAACCGGGCTAGGCGACGCCTCCAACAAGCACAGCTCCGGCATTGCCGGAACGCCTGCCAACACTACAGACGAGGGCCGACCCTGGCAAAGCGGATCAACCGGCGATCGCGCAACGAGCTGCCCACCCCCAGGTCCGGGCCCGTACAGTAGTGCACGACTGATGACATCGAGCGCCTTGAGGAGGTGTCGTGCCGGATCAACCCGAGCAGTGGGGTTGGAACCTGCCCTCATCCTCAGGCGGTACCTCAGCCAGTGGATCGACCGGGACGCCAGCCGACGGGTCGTCCGGGACGCCACCGACGGAAGGTTCCGATCTCCCATCCAGCGAACCGCTCGCTCCCGAAGACCCGGTGGCGCGTCGCGCCCTGCGGCACCAGGACGACTTCAGGCGCACCGTGGCGTACACCGTGGCCGGCACCGTCATACCCGGTCTCGGGCTGATCGCGGCCAAGCGCCGCGTCGTCGGCGGGGTGGTCCTGGGAGTGTTCGTCACGGCAATCCTGGTCCTGGGCCTCTGGGCCGTCGTCGATCTCAACAGCCTCGCCTCCCTGGCCGTACGACCCGCCGCCCTGCACGCGATCAGTGTCATCCTGGTGATCGTCGCCCTGGTCTGGGTCGGCGTGGTCGTGGCCAGCCATCTGTCGTTGCGAGGCCGCCCGAACCGTGCGCAGCGCATCACCGGGGGCATCCTGGTGGGCGTGCTGGCGTTCGCCGTCGCGGCACCGATGGCGGTGGCGGCTCGATACAGCTATGACCAGGCCAGTCTGGTCAGCAAGGTGTTCAAGAGCGCGAAGGACACCCTGAGCGCCACCCGGCCCACCGGCGTCCCGAAACCGACCGCGGGCGGCAACCAGGCCCAGGACCCGTGGGCCGGGATGCCGCGGCTGAACATCCTGCTGCTCGGCGGTGATGCCGGCAAGGGTCGCGAAGGCACCCGGACCGACACCGTCATCCTGGCCAGCATCGACACCAAGACCGGTGACACGACGCTGTTCAGCCTGCCCCGTAACGCCGCCCACATGCCGTTCCCCGCCGACTCTCCGCTGCACCGGAAATACCCGAACGGCTTCACCGACGGGAACGGCCAGAACGCGGAGTTCTTCTTGAACGCGATGTATCGCAACGTGCCGGCCAACAACCCCAAGGACATCCTCGGTCCCACCGACGACCTCGGCGCCGACGCCCTCAAGCTCTCGGTCGGCACGGCTCTGGGCCTCAAGGTCGACTACTACGTGCTGATCAACCTGCAGGGGTTCACCAAGCTGATCAACGCCCTCGGCGGTATCACACTCAACATCAACAGCTACATCCCCATCGGCGGCAACACCGACCTGAACATCAAGCCGAAGGAATACCTCCATCCGGGCAAGAGCCAGCACCTCGACGGTCGTAGTGCCCTCTGGTACGCCCGTGGGCGCTACGGCTCCACCGACTACGCCAGGATGGACCGGCAGCGCTGTGTGATCAACGCCATCATCGACCAGGCCAACCCGGCCAACATGCTGGCCCGGTACGAGAAGATCGCGGCCGCCGGTGGAGACATCGTGTTCACCGACATCCCGCAGGAGGTGCTGCCGCTGATGGTGGACCTCAGTCTTCGGGTCAAGGACGGCAACGTCCGCAGCATCGTGTTCAAGACCGGCTCGGACGGGTTCGTCAGCGACCATCCCAACTTCGCCCAGATGCGCAAGCGGGTCGCCGTCGCCATCGGAGAGGCCAAGTCGGAACCCTCGAGCCCGTCGACCAAGCAGGCGACGAAGCCGGCCAAGCCGGTGAGCGACAACGTGGCCGACGCCTGCGCCTACGACGCCAAGGTCGCCGAGTCAGCCAAGAGGCCCAGCTGACCGGCGGCGACACCGTCGTTGGTCCTCGTCCTCAACCGAAGCTGCGGTACCCACGGTCGGCGTCCAGGGCGGTCTGCACCGCCTGAGCGAGCGCCATGAACGTGGTGTGGGATCGGCCGCCGGGATTGAGCACCTGCGCCGCGACCTCCGTCCCGTCGCCGGTCAGCAGCGCCAGCCGCGGTCCGTTCAGGGTCACCTGCCGCACCTCGGACCAGCGCACGGTGCGGGCACCTCGACTGTCGTTCAGGGTCAGCCCGGTCTCGGTCACCTCGACCGTCTGCCGCCGCCGCCTGGACGCCAGGATCGCCGCGACCACGAGGGCCACCCCGAAGGCCAGCAGCAGGATACCGATCACCAGCACCGCGGCCGACCACCCGTTCGCACCCCACAGCACCATCAGGATCGCCCCCACGACGGCGCTGACGGAGGCGATGGCCAGCGCCCGGTTCGGCGCGTCCTCCCGGAGCACGAAGGTCTGCGAAGGGCCGGTCGCGGGTGTGGTCACCCGAGGCACCTTATCCGGGTTCGCGGGGGCGACTGATCACGACAGCGGCGAGGGTGGGATTCGAACCCACGGAGCGGTTTGAGACGCTCGGGCGCTTTCAAGGCGCCTGCACTAGTCCACTATGCGACCTCGCCACGGAGCGCTGGGCTCCGAGCAACCAGAGCCTATCCGAAACGGTTCGCCGGCCTATGGCACGCTGAGGCCATGTTGGCCATCATCACCGCTCACGCAGGAGGTCCGGACGTGCTGCAGCTCCAGGAAGTGGCAACTCCCCGTGCTGGAGCCGGGGAGGTGCTGATCCGGAACGCGGCCGTGGGCGTGAACCGAGCCGACCTGATGCAGCGCCAGGGCCACTACCCGCCACCGCCCGGCGCCAGCCCGATCATCGGCCTGGAGTGCTCGGGTGAGATCGCTCAGGTCGGTCCCGGGGTCGTCGGGTGGGAGGTCGGCGACGCCTGTGTCGCACTACTGGCCGGCGGCGGCTACGCCGAGTACGTGGTGGCGCCGGCCGGGCAGGTGATCGAGCCGCCGGACGGCGTCGACCGGGTCACTGCCGCCGGGCTGGTGGAGACAGCGGCCACTGTCGTGTCCAACCTGGAGATCGCCGGGCTGACCGGCGGCGACTTCTTCCTCGTCCACGGCGGCTCGGGCGGCGTCGGCGCCTTCGCCATCCAGTACGCCAAAGCCCTCGGAGCCACCGTGGTCACCACTGGAGGAAGCGACGAGAAGCTGGACTACTGTCGCTCGGTCGGCGCCGACCTCGCGATCTCCTATCGTGACGACTGGGCGACCGCTGCCATGGGCCTCTCGGACCAGCACGGCATGGACGTCATCCTGGACACCATGGGGGCGAAGTACCTCGACCAGCACGTGTCGCTGCTGGCGCTCGAGGGCCGGATGCTGGTGATCGGCATGCAGGGTGGCCAGCGCGGGGAGCTCAACCTCGGGGCGCTGCTGATGAAGCGGGGCCGCATCATCGGCACCACCATCCGCTCTCGTCCGGTGGCCGAGAAGACCGAGATCTGCGCCCGGGTGGCCGCGAGCGTATGGCCGCTGATCACCTCGGGTCGCATCGTGCCACCGCCACAGACGGTCTTCCGACTCGACCAGGCAGCCGAGGCTCACCAGCACCTCGAGTCCGGCGACAATCTCGGCAAGGTCATACTGACGGTCTCCTGACCACTCGACGGCGGGCCTCGACCAGCGTCGTCACCAGACAGATCCTCGAAAGGACCCCAGTGAGTCTCCAGATCGGTATCGTCGGGTTTGGCCTGCGGGCGTCCCTGTGGCGCCAGGCACACCAGCCCGACCGTGGATCGACAGTGACCATCGTCTGCGACACGAGTGAGCGTGGCCGAGCCGACGCCCGTGCGGCGCTCCCGGACGCCGAGGTGACCGACGACCTGGACCGGCTGCTGACCTCCGGCATCGATGCGGTGCTGGTTCTGGTGCCGGACCACATGCACCGGGCGGTGGCGACGCGTGCGTTGCAGGCTGGTGTGACGGTGTTCTGCGAGAAGCCGTTGGCCACCACCGTCGAGGATTGCGACGAGATCCTGGCCGCCGCTCAGCGCAGCGGCACCCGGCTCTACGTCGGACACAACATGAGACACATGCCGGTCGTCACCCAGATGCGTGAGCTGATCCTGGCCGGTCGGATCGGCAACGTGAAGGCCGTGTGGTGCCGACACTTCGTGGCGCACGGCGGCGACTTCTACTTCCGTGACTGGCACGCCGACCGCCGCAACTCCACCGGACTGCTGCTGCAGAAGGGAGCTCACGACCTAGACGTGATCCACTGGCTGGCCGGAGGCTACTCGCGACGCGTCGCCGCCATGGGCGCCCTGGCCGTCTACGGCGCGATCACCGACCGACGGGACCGTACCGGCGAACGGATGACCGACTGGTACAGCCTGGACAACTGGCCACCCAGTGCACAGACCGGGCTGAACCCGGTGGTCGACGTCGAGGACATCTCGATGATGAACATGCAGCTCGACAACGGCACGCTGGCGTCCTACCAGCAGTGTCACTTCACGCCGGACTACTGGCGGAACTACACCGTGCTCGGGGACGCGGGGCGGATGGAGAACTTCGGGGACAGCCCCGGCGACCGGATCGGCGTCTGGGACCATCGACACGAGGGCTACGCCGAACCCGACGAGACGATCCTCATCGCCGGGGAGTCGGTCGGACACGGCGGCGCGGACCAGCTGATGATGAACGAGTTCCTGCGCTTCGCCGATTCCGGCGGCGCAACCGACACCTCACCGGTAGCGGCGCGACACGCGGTCGCGGCTGCCCTGACCGCCACCGCGTCGCTGCGCGGAGAGGGCTCCGCACTCACCGTACCGGCGCTGGATCCGAAGCTGCAGGCCTACTTCGAGGCCGGACAGCGAAGCTGAACCCAGTCAGACGACTCTGGTTCTCCAGAATACCCGGGCAGGCGTCGGGCAGAACCCCCGGGCCGGGGGCCGGCCGGCCCGCCCCCCCCCACCGCCCCGAAAACACCGCCCCCGCCCCCCCCACCCGCGGGGGA
>JBBRYD010000069.1:0-17900 GCA_038238065.1 Propionibacteriales bacterium
AGATCGCGTTGGACGTCGGGTTGCCGAGGTCGGTGAACAGGACCACATGGTCGGCACCCTGCTCACGAGCGTCTGCCGTGCAGGCGGCGGTGACCGCCGCACCGTAACCCTGTCGCCGGTGCGCCGGCGGAGTGTAGACCGGTCCGACACGACCGACCCCCGCCGCCGTCCGCTGTCGACCGGCCAGCGAGACCGGCTCTCCTCGGCTGACCTGCCAGACCCAGAAACGCCGGTCTCGGATCCGATCGGCGACGTAGGAGGTCACGTCGTCGCCCGCCGAACCGGTCTCGGTGTGGAAGGCCTCCACCCAGCTGGTCAGGAGCCGGAGGTCGCCCAGAGTAGCGACCCGGGCGGATCCGGTCGGCCCGGGATCCGGCCGGTGCAGGACGTCCAGCTCGTACAGCCGCTGATGCTGGTGCAGCTCGGCGTGTGCCCCGGTCAGAGCGGCCCACCGGTCGGCGAAGCCGTCGACGGCCGCGGCCGTACCGTTGACGCCGGGCACCCGGGTGCCCTGGGCGTGCAGCGCACTCGCCAGCTCACCGAGCGCGACGGTCGGGACCTGGATCAGGAGCAACGGGTGCGGCGGGGTCAGCAGCACTGCTCCGGCGACCTCCTCTCCGACGGCCCACCAGCCGAACGTCATCGGGTCGGCGGAGAAGCGCCGCCCCCCGAGGAGCTCATCAGACAGGGTCAACCCGACGTTGTTCTCCACCGGCCGGGACTCCAGCAGACTGCGGGTCGACCGGGCGAACGCGACGACGTCGGCGCTCAGCGTCCATCCCACGGGTCACGTCACCAGATCTTGACCCGGGCGTCTGCGCGGAGCCACAAGGCGTCCTCTTCGGTCACGTCGAAGGCATCGTAGAAGGCGGGCAGGTTGCGGACGATCTGGTTGCAGCGGAACTCGTTCGGCGAGTGCGGGTCGGTGGCCAACCGCTGTCGAACGATCTCGGTCCGGCCCTTCTGCTGCCAGATCGCCGCCCAGTTGACGAACAGCCGTTGCACGTCGGTGAACCCATCGATGGGCTCGGGCACCTGATCACCCCGGGCGAGCAGGTACGCCTGGTAGGTGATGGTGAGGCCGCCCAGGTCGCCGATGTTCTCGCCGATGGTCAGCTCACCGTTCACGTGCTGGCCGGGGGTCTGCTCGGGCTCCAGCTGGTTGTACTGCTCGACCAGCGCCTTGGTGCGTTCCTCGAAGGCCTCGCGATCCTTCTCGGTCCACCAGTCCTGCAGCCGACCGTCCCCGTCGCAGGTCGAGCCCTGGTCGTCGAAGCCGTGACCGATCTCGTGCCCGATCACGGCGCCGATGCCGCCGTAGTTGACCGCGTCATCGGCGTTCTCGTTGAAGAACGGCGGCTGCAGGATCGCGGCCGGGAAGACGATCTCGTTCTTCAGCGGGTGGTAGTAGGCGTTCACGGTCTGCGGCGTCATCAGCCACTCTTCGCGGTCGATCGGCTGGCCGATCTTGTTGAGCGAGCGGTCCATCTCGAAGCCGGCCGCCCTCATCACGTTGCCCAGCAGGTCGTCGGCCGTGATCTCCAGCGTTGAGTAGTCACGCCACTTCGACGGATAGCCGATGTGCGAGCGGAACTTGGCCAGCTTGTCGAGGGCCCGCTCCTTGGTCTCGTCGGTCATCCAGTCCAGCTCGGTGATCGACTGTCGGTACGCCTCCACCAGGTTGGCGACCAGGGTGTCCATTCGCTCCTTGGCGGTGGGGGAGAAGTGCCGCTCCACGTAGACCTTGCCGACGGCCTCGCCCAGCGCACCCTCGACCAGCGCCACGCCGCGCTTCCAACGCTCCTTGAGCTGCGGCGTCCCCGACAGTACGGTGCCGTAGAAGCGGAACCGCTCGTCGACGAAGGCCGACGACAGGTACGGCGACATCGACGAGATCAGCTTCCAGGTCAGCCAGGCGCGCCAGGCCGGCAGCCGGTCGTCGGTCAGCAGGTCGACGATGTCAGCCATGAAGGATGGCTGCATGACCACCAGCTCGGCCATCTGCTGCTCGTCGATGTCTGCACCGGACATGAACTCACGCCAGTGCAGGCCGGGATTGGTGTGCTCGAAGTCGCTGAGCGTGGTCAGGTTGTACATCAGCTTGATGTCACGGCACTTGACCTTGTCCCAGTGCTTGGCGGCGATGTCGGTCTCCAGCGCGAAGACCAGAGCGGCCCGGTCGGCCGCCTCGTCGATCCCGGCCAGCTCGAAGGACCTGGCGATGTGGTCGGTGTACTGCCGGCGGATCTCGGCGTAGGTGTCCAGCCGGTAGTACTCCTCGTCGGGCAGGCCGAGACCGTCCTGACCGACGAACATCACGTACCGGTTGGGGTCGCCCGGGTCGGAGTCGGCCTCGAAGCCGAACAGACCCGAGACGTCGCGGCGCGAGAGACCGCCCATCAGCCGCATCAGCTCGGCCGGGCTGGTCACCGCCTCGATCCGCCGCATCGGCGGAGCCATCGGCGTGGATCCCGCGGCCTCGATCGCGTCCTCGTCCATGAAGCTGGCGAAGAGGTCGGCGATCTTGGCCTCATCGGTACCCGGCTGCGATGCGTCGACCGAGGTGATGATGTCGCGGACGGCCGCCTCGGCCTGGTCGCGCAGCTCGACGAACGAGCCGATCAGAGGTTTGTCCTCGGGGATCTCGGTCCGGTCCAGCCAGGCTCCGTTGACGTGCCGGAACAGATCGTCCTGGATCCGGATCTCGGTATCGAACGTGGAGAAGTCGATCGCCGGGGCGCTGATGGGGTCGAGGGGTTGGGTCGTGTCAGTCACACCCTGATGCTACTCAGCGCCCCGCTCCGCTCACCGGGTGAAGACCACCTTCACCGGGTTCTTGGTCAGGTTGGCCGACATACTGGCGTAGCCGGAGACCTTCTGCGGACCGAAGGTGGTCTTGTCGCCGAACTGCGTTCCCTTGGCGCTGAAGATGACCGGGATGGATGCTGACGCCTCCACGATGGCCGGGTTCTCGTAGTTCAGGCGCGGCTTGATGTTGTCGAACGCGCCGTCGTCGAGCTTCCACGAGACCGTGTTCTCGTCGAACTTCTGGTACGAAGCCGCCTTGATCCCGAACGGGCAGCCGGCCGGCGCAAGCTTCTTCTGCTTGACGCAGGCGGTGACCTGGGTCTTGATCGAGCCGACGAAGGCGTTCTCACCGGCCGCTGACAGGGTGGGCTTGATGTCGCTCATCGACGGGTACTCCGAAGGGCTCTTCAGCAGCAGGGTGCTGTCGTCGCCGTAGCTCACGTAGGTGTTGCCCGAGGTGAAGCTGTAGCTGCCCGGGAAGACACGGATCTTGTCGGTCTTCACCGCGACGGTGTTCACCAGCATCGGCAGTGTCTTCGCCCGGGCGTAGGTGAGGTTGAGCTCGGCGAAGGTGTCCTGGACCTTCCAGGAGTCGCCGACCTTCTTCACGTTGTACTTGTCCGAGACGGACTCGTCGCCCATCTTGTAGCTGGCGTCGACGCTGTAGGTGTACTCGTCGGTCACCTCCGGCACGTTGATGGCGGTGATGGGGGCGCGCTTGTTGGAGTCGGCCAGCACCGCATCGGTGAGGAAGGTCTTGTCAGCGGGCTGGTCCACCCCCAGGGACAGCGCGGCTTCGGCCTGGCCGGCGGCCAGTGCGTCCAGGTAGGCCTTGACCGCATCCGAGGGCTTGCTGGTCGCCGGCGCTGACTGCGAAGCGGTCGGGTCGGTGGGATCGCCGGCCACCACCCCGCGACGGCTGTTGATCAGCACACCGGCGCCGATCCCCAGGATGATCAGGGCCAGCACCGCTGCCCCGATGATGATCAGCAACCGGGAGTTGGTCTTCTGCGTCGGGGGCATGCCACCGTACTGGTTCGGTCCGCCGGGTCCACCCGGTCCTGCGGGTCCGCCCGGTCCCATGGGCTGTCCGGGGCCACCGGGGCCCGTGGGATAACCCGGCTGCCCGTACGGCTGGCCGCCCTGACCCGGCTGTCCGTACGGCTGGCCGCCCTGACCCGGCTGTCCGTACGGCTGGCCGCCCTGACCCGGCTGTCCGTACGGCTGGCCGCCCTGACCGTACGGCTGCGGCGGACCTGAGTAGCCTCCCGGCGCGCCGTAGGTCGGTCCGCTCGGCTGCCCGAACCCGGGATCGGGGTTCGGCGGCTGCTGACCGTAGGGTCCGGACTCGTTCGGTCCGGGCTGGTCGCCGGGCGGGTAGTTTCCACTCATGCTGGGGACTCCTGGGGTGTTCGGATGGGATGCCTGCTCACCTTACGAAGCCTGAGGGTCACCACCAGGCCGCGCGATTCCCCCGCGCGAGATACCTCATGCTCTCCCAGAATCGACCGAACAGGAAACGCGCGCGCTGACGTCCACGCCCGAGCGCACCCATACCGTTACGAAGACAGAACACCGGAGCCCCATTCGTCCCACCGTCGACTGGGCGCTGATCCCCCGCTTCTACCGGCGTGTCGTCCCTCCACGGGGCGACACGCCCGGGGCAGAAGTGCCGGATGAGTGCCTAGTGGGCGAGGGACTGCAGCGGCACCGCCGGCGGCCGGTCGACAGTACTGGTGATCGACACCGACTGACCGAGCTCGGCCGACCTCAGCAGCGACTCCATCACCTCGAGGACGTGGAACGCCAGGACCCCGCTCGCCCGGGGGGCCTCGCCGTCCGCCGTGAGCGCCAGGTCGGCGACACCGAAGCCGCGACCGGCGTCGGTGTAGCCCGCCGAGACTGCCAGCACCTCCCACTCCAGGGAGCCGAGCGGGCGCAGCTGCACGTCGCCGGCGAAGCGGTTGGGGTCCGGTACGACCAGTGACCCGGTCTCGCCGTGCACCTCCAGGTTGGCAGCCTTGGTGCCCACCGCGTCGAAGCTCATCACGAGCGTGGACAACGCTCCCGAGGCGTGTGTCAGGATTCCGGTGACGTGGCTGTCGGTGCTCACCGGAATGACCTCACCCTCCCGGGGCCCGGAGCCGATGACCCGGCTGGTCCGGGTGCGGCTGGACGCGCCGATGACCGAGCTCACCCCGCCGAGCAGGGTGACCAACGCGGTCACGTAGTACGGACCCATGTCGAGCAGCGGCCCACCCCCCGGAACGTAGTAGAAGTCCGGGTTGGGGTGCCAACGTTCGTGACCGGGAGTCATCATGGTGGCCGTGGCCGAGATGGGGGAGCCGATCAGACCGTCGTCGATCGCTCGTCGGGCCGTCTGCACCCCGGTCCCCAACACGGTGTCCGGAGCGCAGCCGACGGTCACCGAGGCGGCCTCGGCCGCCGCCAGTACAATGCGCGCCTCCTCCACCGTAGCGGCCAGTGGCTTCTCGCCGTACACCGCCTTGCCCGCGGCGATGGCCTGCAGCGCCACGTCAGCGTGCGCGGCCGGAATGGTCAGGTTGAGCACCAGGTCGACGTCGGGCGCCGCCAGCAGCTCCGCGACGGTCGACGCCCGGACTCCGTCACGGCCCTCCGCGACCGCCGCAGCCCGGGCCGGGTCGAGGTCGGCGACGGCCACCAGTCGGATGACGTCGAGCTGGTCGAACGTGGCCAGGTACTGCTGGATGATCGCCCCGCAGCCGATGATCCCGACGTTCAACGGCTGGCCCACAGCAGTCCTCGCTTGATGATGGTGTTCACGGTCGGGTCCTCGAGGATGTCGACATGGTGCCCCGGGGTGGCGACGAAGATCCGTCCCTGGCCCCACTGCCGGGTCCAGATCGCGGGCGAGGTGACCGGGCGGTGCCACGGGTCCCACTCGCGCACGGCCTGGGTGGTGGTGGCCAGCACGTCGATGTAGTCGTCGGCCAGCACCCAGTACTGCTCGGTGACCAGGTCGAAGTCGCCGATACCGGCGGTGATCGGGTGCTCGGCGGCCGCGGGCAGCATGTTGACCCGGTACGGCACGTAGTTGTCGGACTGCTCACCGATGCGCTCGGACGCGTGCTTGCCCGGGTGGCAGCCGAACTGGCCGCCGATCAGCGTCAGATAGTCCGACGTGTTGCGATAGGAGTCAGCGATGCCGCCGTGCCACCCGGCCAGTCCGGTCCCGGCCTCGACAGCGGCGCGCAGGCCCTCGAACTCGTCCTTCTCGATGGTGCTCATGGTCATGCACTGGACGATCAGGTCCACGCCGGCCAGGTAGGTCGCGTCGGCGTAGATCTTCGGCGAGTCCTCGACGCGCACCTGGTAGCCCTGCTCCTCCAGGTACGGGATGAACAGGTCGGTGGCCTCGACGGGCTGATGGCCGTCCCAGCCGCCCCGGACCACGAGGGCGGTCTTTCCGTCAGTCATAGATGCTCCTGTCAAGAGGCTGCGACACGGTGCCGCCGCCGGTCAAAGATAACTGAACCGATTCAGGCCCAGGCGGCGGCGCTGTGGAACCACGGATGACGAGCTCGGTGGCGAGCTCGACGTGGTGGGACTCCAACTTCTCGCCGTCGGCCAGCCGCAGCGCCGTACGCAGGGCGACGGCACCCATCTCCTGCAGCGGCTGACGGACCGTGGTCAGGGGTGGGGACAGCAGCCGAGCGACCTCGGTGTCGTCGAACCCGACCACGCTGAGGTCCTCGGGGACGAGAAGACCACGACCTCGAGCGGCTTCGAACACACCCGCCGCGATCTCGTCGGTGGCCGCGAACACCGCGGTGGGTGGTTCGGGCAGATCGAGGAGCAGAGCGCCGCCCGCCAGGCCATCTTCGTAGAACGAGCCCCGGCTCCGGATGTAGCCGTCGGGTACGCCGATCCCGGCGGCGTCCAGCGCCGCCCGGTAGCCGTGCATCCGGGCCTGGTTGTGGGCGGAGTCGGCGTCCGTGCCCAGGTAGGCGATACGGCGGTGCCCGTGGTCGAGCAGGTGCTGGGTCGCGGAGAGTCCGCCGGCGAAGTTGGTCGCACCGACGCTGGTGATCTGGCGCCGTGGCACATTGAGCGGATCGATCACGACGAGCGGGAGCCGGGCTCGGGAGAGCGCGGCGAGGTCACCGTCACGGACGTCGTCGACCACGTCGATCACGGCGCGTCGACCCACCGCAGCCAGATGACGGACCCAGGTGCCCGGGCTCTTCCGCTGCCGAGGGCGGACACTGACCGCCACGGCGGCCCCGGCCTCGGTGGCTGCGTTCACGACCCCCTGAAGGATCTCCAGCGAGTAGGCCGACAGCCCGCCGTGGAAGACCAGCTCGATCATGGGCTGGTCGGCCGGAGCCCGCGGCTCGGCTCGTCGTTCGACGTAGTCGTGCTGGCGGAGCAACGTCTCGACTCGCGCCCTCGTCTCGGGTCCGACGTCGGCTCGGCCGTTCAGCACCTTGGAGACGGTGGCGACGGAGACACCGGCCGAGGCGGCCACAGTCGCCAGCGTCGCCGGGCTCTCGGTCGTCATGACCCCTCCTAGGCTCTGCGGCTCGGCGCAGCTGGGTGAACGTCCACGAGGGTGACGAGGCGGCGCTCGTGGCCAACTTTACGCACCGGGCCGGTCAGTCGAACGTGGGATCGGCAGGGCAGATCCGAGGCCGAGGTGCCGACCAGCACCTCGAGGTCACCGGGCTCCACGACGCGCTGCAGGTCCTGGCCGGCGAAGGCCGTCCGATCGGCGTGGACCCGGAAGGAGACGCGCGATTCCGCACCGACGTCGAGGTCGACCCGGGCGAAGCCGGCGAGCTGGCGGACCGGTCGCGCCACTGTGGCGACCACGTCGTGCAGGTAGAGCTGCACGACTTCCTGCCCCGCCCGCGACCCGGTGTTACGGACCCGGACCGAAGCGGTGAACTCGCCGTCGGTGGGGATCTCGGTGCAGGCGCCACCCGCCGGACTGGCGATCCGCAGGTCGTCCACGTCGAAGCTGGGGTAGGACCTGCCGTAACCGAACGGGAACTCCGGCGTCGGGTCGAGGTTGCTGGGGCCGCCGTTTCCGGCCCCGAGCGGAGGTTGTAGGTAGGTACCGGGTTGGCCCCCGGCGAGCCGGGGGATCTGCACGGGCAGCCGCCCGCTGGGCTGGATCCGACCCGACAGGACGCCTGCGATCGCCTGGCCACCTTCCTCCCCCGGCATGAAGGCCTGGACCAGCCCGGCGGCCCGGCCGTGCACCTCACCGAGCGCGTACGGTCGGCCCGAGACGACCACCACGACCACGGGGGTACCGGTCGACAACAGCTCCTCGATCAGGTCGGCCTGCAGGCGGGGGAGCCGGAGATCCTCGGCGTCGCAGCCCTCGCCGGAGGTACCCCGACCGAACAGGCCGGCGAGATCACCCACGAAGGCGACGCACAGGTCGGCCCCACGAGCCGCGGCGACGGCCGCCGCGAAGCCCGTCCGGTCCTCGCCGCGCACCTCGCAGCCGCGCTCGTGCACCACCTCCACCCCGGGCAGCTCGGTCAGCAGCGCGTCCAGCCCGCTCGGGACCGCCAGACCCAACCCGAGGTCGGGGTAGCGCGGCAGGACGTGGTTGGGAAAGGCGTAGCAGCCCATGAAGGTGGCCGGATCTGCCGCGGTCGGTCCCACGACGGCCACGCGACGTAGCGGGGGACGGGTGTCTCCGAGCAGGGGTAGTGCGGTCCCGGGGTCGAGCAGGACCACCGAGCGGTCGGCCAGCTGGCGGGCCAGGCCTCGGTTGGCCGGCGAGTCGAGGTCCCGCCCGGCCGCCCCGGCCACCGAAGCCTCCGGCGTCCAGCCGGCGTCGAGGAGACCGAGCTCCGCCTTCTGGGTGAGCAGCCGCCGCGCGGCACGGTCGACCAAGACCTCGGGGACCTCGCCCCGGCGCACCCGGTCGACCAGCCCGGAGCCGAAGCCGATGGTGTCGGGTAGCTCGACGTCGATCCCTGCCTCCAGTGCCACCACGCCCGCCTGGTCGAAGTCCGCCGCCACGTGGTGCATGGTGGCCAGAAAGGGCACGGCCCAGTAGTCGGAGACGACGGTGCCCTCGAAGCCCCACTCGCCGCGCAGCAGCTCGGTCAACAGCCAGTGGTCGGCGCCGGCCGGGACCCCGTCCACGTCGGAGTACGAGTTCATCACCGAGGCGGCCCCGGCGAGCGAGACGGCCATCTCGAAGGGAGGCAGGATCGCGTCCAGCAGCTCTCGCCGACCCATCGGCACGGGGCCGTGGTTGCGGGCGCCACGGGAGGCCGAGTATCCGGCGAAGTGCTTCAGGGTGGCCACCACACCGGTGCTCTGCAGCCCGCGGACGTACGCCGCGCCCAATACGGAGACCAGGTAGGGGTCTTCGCCCATGGTCTCCTCCACCCGCCCCCAGCGGTAGTCACGCACCACGTCGAGCACGGGGGACAGGCCCTGGTGGACGCCGAGCGCGGCCAGGTCGCTGCCGATGGCGGCGGCCATCTGCTCGACGAGGTCGGGATCGAAGGTGGCCGCCCAGGCGAGTGCTGTCGGGTAGACGGTCGCGCCGTAGGTCGTGAAGCCGGTCAGGCACTCCTCGTGGACGAGGGCGGGAATGCCCAGCCGGGACGACGCCATCACGATCCGTTGCTGCCGGACCAGCTCAGCCGCCCCCTCGGCAGGGGTGAGCGGGACGCTGCCGTAGACCCGCGTGAGATGCCCCAGCCCGTGTCGGCTCGCGTCCGCCAGAGACGGCGAACCGGCAGCGGCGAACACATCCTGCATCGGGGCCACGTTGAGGCTCTCGACAGGATCGGGCTCCGGTTCGCTGGTGACCGGTTCGGACGGTGGATCAGCATCGACGGCGGGCTGCGGCAGGTCGTTGCCGACCCACCGACTCCCGAGCTGCGCGACCTTCTCGTCGAGGGTCATCTCGGCGAGCAGCAGGTCGACCCGCTCGCCGGTCGGGCGGTCGGTGTCTTGCCACGGCCTGGCGGTCGCTGGGTGGGCGCCCGACGCTACAGATGTGGTCACGAGGTGGTGTCCTTCCACACTCCGACTGGACCGGAGCGAAAGTTTCGTTACTATCTCGGACCTTAGCGTGCCTAGCAACCCTTGTCACGGACCGATTTCTTCCCAGGTAACAATTTGCAGCGTACGTCTTGACACCGACTGCTCGCGAAAGTTACGTTAAGACAGGAGCGGTCATCGATGAACCCAACCCGCATGGTGGTGGAGCGGCCGACCGTGTCAGTCCTGGACCTGCGGGAACAACCCGCTCTCACTATTGGAGATCATCGTGGACCTCAAGATGACCACTCGTCGCGGCTTCCTCGGCCTCGCCGGCGGTGCAGCCGCTGCCGTCACCCTCGCCGCGTGCGGCGGTAAGACCCCCACCCAGACGGGTGCCGGCGGTGACTCGAACAATGCTCCGGCCGCCGCCGGTGCGACCAGCTACTGGTTCCTCACCGGCCAGCCGCAGCAGGGCATCCGGGAAGCCACGGTCAAGCGCTTCAACGCGGCCAACGCCGACACCAAGATCAAGTACACCGAGTTCCAGAACGACGCCTACAAGACCAAGATCAAGACCGCCCTCGGCGCCGGGCAGGGCCCGACCATCATCTGGGGCTGGGGTGGCGGTGGCCTCAAGGAGTACGTGAAGAACGACCAGGTCGAGGACCTGACCTCGTTCTTCTCCGAGAACCCGGAGCTCAAGGCCAAGATCTTCCCGTCCGCCTTCGGCGCGGCGACCGTCGACGGCAAGATCTACGCGATGCCGGGTGAGACCGTCGCGCCGATCGTCCTCTACTACAACAAGAGCGTCTTCGAGAAGGTCGGCGTTCAGCCGCCCACCTCGTGGGGCGACATCATGGCCCTGGTCCCCAAGTTCAACGACGCCAAGATCGCTCCGTTCTCTCTCGGCGGCCAGTCCCGCTGGACCAACATGATGTGGCTCGAGTTCCTGCTGGACCGGATCGGGGGCTCCGAGGTCTTCCAGAACGTCTTCGAGGCCAAGCCCAACGCGTGGTCCGACCCGGCGGTCAACGACATGCTGACCAAGATCCAGGACCTGGTCAAGGCCAACGGCTTCATCAAGGGCTTCTCCTCGATCACCGCCGACTCCAACGCCGACCAGGCGCTGCTCTACACGGGTAAGGCGGCCATGATGGTTCACGGCGCCTGGACCTACGGCAGCATGAAGGCTGACGGCGGCGACTTCGTCACCGGCGGACACCTCGGCTACATGAACTTCCCGCCGGTCGAAGGCGGTAAGGGCGACCCGAGCAACACCGTCGGCAACCCCGGCCAGTACAACTCGATCTCGTCCAAGGCGACCGACGCGGAGAAGGAGACGGCGAAGAAGTTCTTCAAGACCGCCCTGCTGGACGACACCGAGGTCAAGTCGTGGATCTCCACCGGCAGCGTGCCCGTCGTCAAGGGTTCGGACTCGGGCTTCGGTTCGGGCAAGGACGCTGACTTCCTCAACTTCGTCTACGGCGTTTCCAGCAAGGCGAAGAACTTCGCCCAGTCCTGGGACCAGGCCCTGTCGCCGACGGCTGCGGAAAGCCTGCTGGACAACATCGCCAAGCTGTTCCAGCTGTCGATCACGCCTCAGCAGTGGATTGACAGCATGAACAAGGTCATCGGGAAGTGACCACGCTGGCCCCAGCGGTCGCCCAGACCACGCCGGCCGCGCCGTCCTCGGGCGGCGGCGCGGTCCGGGCCAAGTCGCTGACCTGGATGGCCATCCCCGCTCTGGTGTTGTTCATCGGCTTCGGCGTGATCCCGCTGTTCGGCGTGCTCTTCCTCTCCTTCACCTCGTGGGACGGGATGGGCAAGGTCCGCCCGGCCGGGTTCGACAGCTGGACGGCCGTGCTGACCGATCCGGGTCTGCCGCACGCCCTGTGGGTGACGTTTCTGGTGATGGCGCTGACCTGGATCGTCCAGACCCCGTTGAGCATCCTGCTCGGGACCTTCCTGGCGGGACGCCAGCGCTACCGCGAGCTGCTCGCTGTGCTCTACTTCATCCCGCTGCTGCTCAGCTCGGCGGCCATCTCGATCACGTACAAGGCGTTGCTGGACCCCAACTTCGGACTGGGGGCCGGGCTCAAGCTGCCGTTCCTCTCCCAGGACTGGCTCGGGCGGCCTTATCTCGCGCTGGGGGTGGTCATCTTCGTGGTGTCCTGGCAGTTCATCCCGTTCCACTCCCTGATCTACCAGGGTGGCGTCCGGCAGATCCCGACCTCGATGTACGAGGCGGCGCTGATCGACGGGGCAGGTCGCGTCGGACAGTTCTTCCACATCACGCTGCCCCAGCTGAAGTACACGATCATCACGTCATCGACCCTGATGGTGGTCGGGTCGCTGACCTTCTTCGACCTGATCTTCGTGCTCACCGCAGGAGGCCCGGGCGACGCCACCCGAGTGCTGGCGCTGGACATGTACAAGCGTGGTTTCCAGGCCAACCTGATGGGGCCGGCCAGTGCGATCGCGGTCATCCTCGTCGTCGTCGGCTTGGGGCTTGCCCTGCTGCTCCGCCGGATCGGCGGCAACGCGACCGACAGCCAGATGGATGGAGCCTGACATGGCCACCGTGACCACCACTGCGCCCGACCGCAGCAACAAGGTGAAGGAAAGGGCGGATCCGCACAGCACGGCCCGGCCGAACTGGCTGGGCGGTACGTTCAGCTGGATCTGGCTGTTGATCGTGCTGGTCCCCATCTACTGGATCGTGATCACCAGCCTGAAATCCCAGTCGACGTACTTCGCGACCAACCCGCTGGTACCGTCGGCGGCTGCCACCTCGGACGCGTACAAGCTCGTCATCCAGTCGGACTTCCCTCGCTACTTCCTGAACAGCGTGATCGTCACCCTGGGCGCGATCGTGCCGGCGGTGCTGATCTCGTTCGCCGCGTCGTTCGCCATCGTGCGTGGCACGGGTCGGATCCTCCGGCTGACCAACTCGTTGTTCCTGCTGGGTCTGGCCATCCCGCTGCAGGCGACGATCATCCCGGTCTACCTGATCATCATCAAGCTCGGCCTGTACGACACTCTCGGGGCGATCATCCTGCCGTCGATCGCGTTCGCCATCCCGCTCTCGGTGCTGGTGCTGTCGAACTTCATCCGCGACATTCCCAAGGAGCTGTTCGAGTCCATGCGGGTGGACGGCGCGAGCGACTGGAAGATGCTCTGGAACCTGGCCTTCCCGCTCACCCGACCGGCGTTGGTGACAGTGACCATCTACAACGGCCTGGGGATCTGGAACGGCTTCCTGCTGCCGCTGGTCCTGACGCAGAGCCCGGAGAAGCGGACCCTGCCGCTGGCGCTGTGGTCGTTCCAGGGGCAGTACAGCGTGAACGTGCCTGCTGTGCTCGCCGCGGTCGTGCTCAGCGTGTTGCCGATCCTGATCCTCTACATCATCGGCCGGCGACAGCTCCTCAGCGGGCTGACCGCGGGCTTCAGCAAGTGAGTGATCCGACCGGTCCAGAGGAAGCCACCTACGCCCGGGCGCTCGACAGCGTCCGGGCCGGTGGTGACCTCGATGCTGCGGCTGAGCTACTGCTGGCCGAGCTGACGCCGGACGAGCGGCTCGGTCTGCTCGACGGCGACGAACCGTTCTGGCCGGGAATGCTGGACATGGTGGGGGTGGGTTACAACCTCGAGCCGATCGTGGCCGGGGCGGTCCCGCGACTGGGCATCCCCGGTGTCCGTTTCGCCGACGGCCCGCGTGGAGCCGTCATCGGTCACTCGACCGCCTTCCCGGTTCCGATGGCCCGGGGAGCCACCTGGGACCCGGACCTGGAAGAACGGGTCGGCGAGGCCATCGGGGCCGAGATCCGCGCGCAGGGGGGTAACTTCTTCGGCGGCGTGTGCATCAACCTGCTCCGTCACCCGGCGTGGGGGAGGGCGCAGGAGACCTACGGTGAGGAACCTCTGCTGCTCGGCGCCATGGGCGTCGCGCTGGCCCGCGGAGCGCAACGGCACGTGATGGCGTGCGTCAAGCACTTTGCCGCCAACAGCATGGAGAACGCCAGGTTCACCGTGGACGTCCAGGTCGACGAGGCCACCCTGCACGAGGTCTTCCTGCCGCACTTCCGTGCCGTTGTGCAGGCCGGCGTCGCGAGCGTGATGAGCTCGTACAACTCCGTCAACGGCGACTGGTGCGGTCAGAACACGACCCTGCTCACCGATGTCCTCCGCGAGGAGTGGGGCTTCGAGGGGTTCGTCATGTCGGACTTCATCTGGGGACTGCGGGACCCGGTCGCGTCGCTGCCGGCCGGCCTGGACATCGAGATGCCGTTCGCACAGCAACGCGCCCAGACCTTGGCCAAGGCCCTCGAGGCGGGAGACGCTTGCTGGGTCGACGTCGACACCGCGTGCCGACGGATCCTGCGCACCCAGCTCGGCACGGCGGCCACGATCCTGCCGTCCATCGCGGCCGGACCTGAGGTGGTCGTGTCGGCCGAGCACCGGGCGCTGGCCCGGGAGGTCGCCGCCCGGTCGATGGTGCTGCTGCGTAACGAGCCGGTCGACGGGCAACCCGTGCTGCCGCTGACGGCCAGCCAGCTCGGACGGCTGGCCGTCGTCGGGCGGCTGGCCGATGTCGCCCAGACTGGCGACCGCGGTTCCTCCGACGTCCGAACGCCCTCCATCGTCACCCCGCTGGCTGGGCTGCGAGCCGCGCTGCCGGGGGTGGAGATCGTCACCACCGACGTCGATCGGCTGAGTGATCTCGACCAGGAAGCGAGGGCCGCTGCGGCCGCGGCAGTTGCCGCGGAAGCGGATGCGGCCGTGATCGTCGTGGGTTACACCTTCGAGCACGAGGGTGAGTACATCGGGTCGTTCGACCCTGAGCTGGCCCGCCTGTACCCCCCGGCCGACGACCCCTCGGCGCTCGACGTCCTCGCCCGGGTGTGGGATGACGGACCTCAGGCCGTCGGCGGAGATCGTGCCTCGCTCCGTCTGCCACCCGAGGACGAGGCACTGATCCGGGCGGTCGCCGAGGTGAACCCTCGTACGGTCGTCGTCGTGGTGGCCGGGGCCACCGTGGTGATGGAGGACTGGCGCCACGATGTCGCGGGCGTGCTGATCGCCTGGTACGCCGGCATGGAAGGCGGTGCCGCGCTGGCCGACGTGCTGCTCGGGACGCGTGATCCCGGCGGGCGACTGCCGTTCACCGTCCCGGTCACGGAAGCCGATCTCCCCCGGTTCGATCGCGACGCCACCACCGTCACCTATGACCGTTGGTACGGTCAGCGGTTGCTCGACCGCAACGGCACGGCGGCCGCCTACCCACTCGGGTTCGGGCTCGGTTACACCTCCTTCACCGTCGGGGACGTCGTGGCGGTGGCGGACCGTGACCACACGGCGCTGGACGTGCAGGCTGTGGAGCGCAACACCGGCCCACGGGCGGGAGGCCACGTCGTCCAGGTCTACGTGACCAGGCCCGAGCTGGGCGACCGATACCTCGTCGGCTTCCAGCGGGTGGAGCTCGATCCTGGCCAGAGTGTGCGCGTGGAGCTCACCATCCCGCTGCAGCGGCTCGCCTCCCGCCGCGGTCCCCAGCAGTGGGAGGTCAGGCCGGGCGCCTACCTCCTCGACGTGGGTTCCAACGCCGCCGACCCGAACGCCGTGACCGTCCAGCTGGACCTTCCGTGATCCGCACCACGTGTCGGCCCGGCGCCCTGCACCGATAACGTCCACAGAAGCCCCGGCATTGAGCGGGATGCCCGCATAATCGATCCCAGGAGGAACCCCATGACCCCGACCCCCACCCGCGCAGACAAGTTCAGCTTCGGTCTCTGGACCGTCGGCTGGCAGGCTCGCGACCTGTTCGGCGAGGCAACTCGACCCGTCCTGGCCGGCGTGGAAGCGGTGCACAAGCTCGCCGAGCTGGGTGCGTACGGGATCACCTTCCACGACGACGACCTGGTGCCGCCGGAGAGCACCGCCCCGCAGCGAGACACCATCATCACCGAGTTCAAGGCCGCCTTGGCCGAGACCGGGCTGGTGGTGCCGATGATGACCACGAACCTGTTCGGCGACCCGGTGTTCAAGGACGGTGGCTTCACCAGCAACGACCGCTCGGTCCGTCGCTACGCGCTGCGTAAGGTGATGCGCAACATCGATCTCGCTGCCGAGCTGGGCGCGGAGATCTACGTGTTCTGGGGTGGCCGCGAAGGCTCCGAGGTCGACTTCGCCAAGGACGTCCGGGCGGCGCTGGACCGGTACCGCGAGGGCATCGACATGCTGGCCCAGTACACGATCGACAAGGGCTACAACATGCGCTTCGCGATCGAGCCGAAGCCCAACGAGCCGCGTGGCGACATCCTGCTGCCGTCGATCGGGCACGCGCTGGCGTTCATCAGCCAGCTCGAGCACCACGAGATGGTCGGCATCAACCCCGAGACCGGCCACGAGCAGATGGCCAGCCTCAACTACACCCACGGCATCGCGCAGGCGCTGTGGCAGGAGAAGCTGTTCCACATCGACCTGAACGGTCAGAAGGGTCCGCGCTACGACCAGGACCTGGTGTTCGGCTACGGCGACCTGCTGCAGGCGTTCTCCACGGTCGACCTGCTGGAGAACGGCGCCCCCGGCGGTGGTCCGACCTACGACGGTGACCGGCACTTCGACTACAAGCCGTTGCGGACCGAGAGCATGGAGGGCGTCTGGGAGTCGGCGCTTGCCAACATGGAGCTCTACATCACACTGCGCGACCGCTCGAACGCGTTCCGCGCCGACCCGCGGGTGCAGGAGGCGTTGGACGCGGCCGGCGTCGACGCACTGAACACGCCGACGCTCGACCCGGGCGAGTCCTACGAGCATCTGCTGGCCGACCGTGGCTCGTTCGAGGACTACGACCTCGAGGAAGGTCGGACCAAGGGCTACGGGTTCGCCCGCATCCAGCGCTACGCCATCGAGCACCTGCTGGGCGTCCGCGACTACTGACCAACCCCCAGTCTGCGGCCGGCCGGTCTCGACGTTGTGGCCTCGACGTCAAGACCGCCGGCCGCGCCTCGTTCTCGGCAGCAGGAGCTGGAGCCGCCGCACGCTCAATCGCCTCCTTCAGGAAGTCGGGGAGGTGCGAGGTGATCAGTCGTCCACCTCACCGCCTCCATCGCGAACCGTTCCAGATGGTGACGGGCATCCAGCGTCCGGGTCACTGCCTCTGGCGGGTTAGTGAGGAAACGCGTTATCGCCGGCAGGCCCCTGACGAATAGGCTCGCGCTCATGACCGACGGCGACTGGAGGGATGGCCGGTTCAGGCAGCGCCGCCCGTCGGTGGAGACTCTCGCCTGGGTTGCGGCGTCGATGGGTCGGAGCAGTCGCGTCGTTTGCGATCGCCCATTTAACGGTGGCGTCTGCGCCGCCGTGAAAAGGCTGACTTTCGAGCGACGTGGAGTGCGAACGTTCGTCGTACTGCGGCAGTACCCGGGCGGTCTCGGCCTCCAGGGGAGCTTGGAGGAGGAGATCGCCAACCTCGGTGTGGTGGCGGGAAGCGGGCTCCCGGTTCCGAGCATCCTGGCTACTGACGTTGCTGGTGCTTCGACGGGGGGCGCGCCGTCGTTGCTGATGACACGGTTGCCGGGACATGTTCACCTCAATCCGGCGGAACCTCGGTCGTGGCTGACGAGGATCGCGGAGATTGCTGTGTTGCTGCATTCCCTCGATCTCCCCGCGAAGACGTTCCAACCTTGGACGGATTCCTGGATCGCTCCGCTGGACGGGTTCCAGGTGCCAGTCGACGCACAGAAGCCGGCTGTGTGGAAGGCGGCGTTTGGTGTCATGGCGGCACCGCCGCCACAGGACACTGCCGTCTTTCTGCACTGCGATCTTCTGCCTGTCAACATGCTGTGGTCGCGCGGGAGTATCACTGGACTGACCGACTGGAACTCCATCCATCGGGGGGCGCGCGCGATCGACGTCGGGCACTGTCGGCGATACCTGGCGGCGCTCTACTCACCCGAGTGGTCGGAGCAGCTTCGGTCGCTCTACGAGTCGATCGCCGGGGTGACTCTCGATCCGTGGTGGGACCTGTATGCCCTGCTGCACTATGACGATAGCGGGGCGAAGTGGATCCGTGGTCAGGTCGCCGG
>JBBRYD010000070.1:0-17807 GCA_038238065.1 Propionibacteriales bacterium
CAAGACACATGACAACCAGGCACGGGACAACAAATACATAAATTGGCATTGACTTTTAGCACACTGTTGAGTTCTCAAAATTCGATCACACACCGCACATCAGCAACAACGCATCCGCTTGGGGCAACCCGACCAACACTAGAAGGTCTGCGGCACCAAATCAACTTGGCATCGTGGACCCTCCCCCAACCCCGTCAGACCTACCGCATGCCCTTGGTGGTCCTGTTCGAGAACGCACACCGGCTCGGTGAGACTGTTGATGATTGGTTCCCTGGGGCCGGCCGCTGTCGCGTCCCGCTCCCCTCAGGGCTCGCTCTACATTACTTGTCGGACCTGAGCTGGTCAAGTCCGCTTCTTCATCCTGCTGCCGCCCGAACGAGGCTCCCTGATCGCGGCGGACTCGGAACGAGCGCACGCCATGACTGGTCGATCGTGTCGGGTGGTCCTCCCGGTCCGGCCGCATCCAGTTACCTGTCCGCGTCCCGCTCAGCGAGGCAAGAGGAACGTTACGGCGGGGTGACGAAGCCGGTCAAATTGCTCGGCCGTGTCAGTCATCACAGGCTGCGTGGCCCGTCTGGGTTCGTCGCCGGTCCACCCGTGATGGTAAGGGCGCCCACCGTCTTCTTGCCTCGACGAGCGATCACGAACTGGCCGTGCAACAGCTGGTCCGGAGTGAGTCGGGCGTCCAGCTCGGTCACCTTCGCGTTGTTGATGTAAGCGCCACCTTCGGTGATGGCGCGGCGCGCTGCCGACTTGCTGGCCACCACCCCGCTGCTGAGCAGAACGTCGACCACCGTGGGCAGCTCCGCGGAGGCGTCCAGCTCGCTGGGCCCGAGCTCGGCGACGACGCCGGCCAGAGTGACCTCTGCCAGCTCCCCCAGCTCGGCGCGACCGAACAGAGCGTCTGCGGCCGCGATCGCAGCATCCCGCTCCGCCGCCGAGTGAACGAGCGCCGTGACATCGTCGGCCAGCGCGCGCTGAGCGAGGCGAAGGTGCGGTCGAAGCTCCGTCTCCCGCTCCAGCTCGTCGATCTCGGCTCTGCTCCTCGCGCTGAACACCTTCAGGTAGTCGACCACCTTGGCGTCTTCGGCGTTCAGGAAGAACTGGTAGAAGGCGTAGGGGCTCGTCATCTCAGGGTCCAGCCAGATGGCCCCGCCTTCGGTCTTGCCGAACTTGGTCCCGTCCGCCTTGGTCAGCAGCGGCGTGGCCAGCGCGTGCACCCGCGTCCCCTCGGAGCGCCTCACCAGCTCGACACCGGCCGTGATGTTGCCCCACTGGTCACTACCACCGAACTGGAGGGTGCAGGAGTAGGTCCGGAAGAGCTCTCGGTAGTCCAGCGCTTGGAGGAGCACGTAGGAGAACTCGGTGTAGGAGATCCCGTCCTCCAACCGCGACCGCACCACGTCCCGGGCGAGCATCCGGTTCACCGGGAAGTGCTTGCCGACGTCGCGGAGGAAGTCCAGGGTGGACAGATGGCCGGTCCAGTCGAGGTTGTTGACCACCACGGCCGCATTGTCGCCCTCGAAGTCGACGTACTTCTGGACCTGCGAACGGATTCGCTCGACCCAGTCAGCCACGACCTCTTTGGGGTTCAGGACGCGCTCGCTGGAGTCCTTGGGATCGCCGATCATCCCGGTCGAGCCGCCCACCAGGATCAGCGGGCGGTGCCCGGCCTGTTGCAGGTGCCGAGCCACGACCAGCTGCACGAGGTTCCCGAAGTGGATGCTGGGAGCCGTCGGGTCGAAGCCCACGTAGAACGTGATCGGTCCGGACTCGAGGTGCTCACTGAGGGCCCCCTCGTCGGTGGAGTTGGCCACCAGGCCACGCCACTTCAGCTCCTCCAGGACAGGTGAGACCACGCTGGACACTCTGCAACTCCTCGGATGGGGGTACGCGCCCGCCGGGCGACGACACGTCAATGTACTGGCGGACCGAACCTACTGCCCCGGGCCCGTCGTCACCGACGGATATCTCGTGCAATGGGCCAGGGTCTCGATCCACTGTGCACTCAGGGACGGGTTGGTCGGGCGGGGCAGCAGCTATGAGGGCTGGTCAGGCGTGGCGAACGGCCCAGGTCGCCACTTCGGTGCGGGTGGAGAATCCCAGCTTGGCCAAGATGCTGTGTACGTGGGACTCCACGGTTCGCTCGGACAGATACAACCGATCAGCTATCTCCCGGTTGGACAGCGCTTCGCCCAGCAGCGCGGCCACCTCGGCCTCTCGAGCCGACAGCGGACTCAGCTGACGCGCCTCGATGGTGAGTCGACTCAGCAACCGGTCGGCCGTCACCAACGGGCCGGGTATGTCCAGGCGTCGGAACTCGGCGGCAGCCTGCTCCACCAGCTTGGCGGCCGTGGTCAGATCCGATCCGTCACCACGCGGTCCGGTGGTCGCGGCGGCGTGACGCCGGGCGAGCAGGGCCTGCGCCCAGCCCAGCCTGCTCAGCGCGACGAATGGTCGGGCGCCCAGCCGCAAGTTGACCGCAATGGCGTCGGCGTAGAGCCGGATCGCCTCGTCGTGCTGGCCGCTGGTGACGGCGAGGTCGGCCAAGAACCGCGCGTTGGACCCGAGGGAGAAGACCTGACCCGAGCCGTCCCCGGTGCAGTACTCGGCGGTCGGCAACAGCAGGTCATAGACCTCCCCTGCGGTCTCCTCGTCAGCGACCAGCACCGCGACGCTGCCGACGGCCGCGATCGTCGCCGCCCAGCGAACCCCGACCGGGAGGGCGGCCGGCAGGTGACGGAACTCGGCGAAGGCGGCTCTTGCTTCGTCCAGCCGCCCCTGAACGGCGAGCATCTGCGGGATGGCGATCCGGACCAAGGGCATGGGCGGCGCCGCGGTGATCGCCTCCACCGGCCCGAACTCGGCCGGGTCACCCCGCGTCAGGCCGAGCTGTGTGCGGAAGGCGAAATACATGCCGGTCGTGGACGCGTCGTCCATCTGTCGGGCGAGCGCGAAGGCGCGCTCGTTGTGGTCGCGCGCCGCCGCGAACTCCCCGAGGAGAGCTGACCGGGCGGCGAGCAGTCGCTCGTGGTGCCAACGGGCGATCGGCGACCTGCGTTCTCGGGCGATCTGGTCGATCTCGACCAGCTTGCGATCCACGGTGGTCAGGTCGCCGAGCTGGAAGGCGGTCTCGGACTCCCAGAGATGCCCCCAGAGCGCCGCCATCGGACGGTCTGATCGTGACCCGAGCTCGACGGCGCGTCTGGCCAGCGACAACCGTTCGTCCACCGTCTGCGGAACGGTGATCGACAGATGCCGTGCGGCGATGGCCTCCAGGATCGCTCCGGAGTCGCAGGATCGCTCGGCCACGGCGAGCGCCTCGAGGGACGCCTGTTCGGTGTCCGGACTGCTTTCTTCCGCCTTGGTCACGACCAGCTGGCTGAGCAGCCGGGCCCGGGTGGCCGACTCGTCCTCGGGCCATCGGGCCAACGCCCGTTCACACAGGCCGCGGACCACCCGGTAGACGTCGATCGAGCCCACACCCTGCACCACCAGGGCAGCCGCGGCGAGCAGGTCCGGGCGGTCGGCGTCCTCGGCCAGCCGGGCCGCTTCGACGCAGGACGTGAGACTGGGGCCGAGCTGACCGGCGATCAGCTGCGCTTGGCCCAGTTCGAGCAGCAGCTCGGCTCGCACGTCGTCCCCAGCACCCAGACGCGCGGCTCCATCGACCGCCAGGGCGGCGAAACGGACGGCTTCGTCGTGCGCGAACATCCCGCGCGCCTCGTCGCGGGCTCGAGCCGCCCAGGTGACAGCAGCCCTTTCCGCCGCCGTCCCCGAGGCCTGGTGCCAGTGGCCGGCGATGATGCTCGCCTGACCCCTGCCGCCGGTCGACTCCAGCGCGAGGGCCACCCGCTGGTGCAGCTGCGGTCGGTTGGACGGCGGCGACTCGTTGTAGATCGCGTCCCGCACCAGTGCGTGCGCAAACGCGATCCCGTCGCGGCCGGTCCGAAGCAGGCCGGCGTTCACTCCTTCGTCCAGCAGAGCGTTCACCTCGGCCACACCTCGCCCACTCACCTCGGAGAGCAGGTCGACGGAGAGCCGTTCCCCGATCACACTCGCTGCGGTCAGCACGTCACGGGCGGTGTCGCTGAGCATAGCCAACGGCCGGGTGAGCAGTCCGCGTACGTCGGATCTCTCGACCACGAGGCGGTCGATCACGTCGGAGCTGGCCATTCCCTGCACCGGCAGGGCCTGGATCACGAGCCGGATCAACAGTGGATTGCCCCCCGTACGCCGGCACACGTCTGCGGCGGCCGGGACCCAGCGGGCGAAACCCGGCACCGTGCTCAACCAGGCAGTGACGTCGCCGACCCCGAGCGCCGTCAGCGCGATGACCCGAGAGTGATCGCCTCGCATCAGGTCCGGGAGGACGTCGGCCACGGCACCGTTGAGTCGGTCGCGCAGGGTGGCGATGACCAGCACCCGGCTGCGGGTCATCTCGGCGTACAGGTGGCGGAGCAGGAGCAGCGAGGTGCGGTCCGCCCACTGCAGGTCCTCCAGGATGATCACCAGCCCCTGATCCTCGGCGAGTCGGGTGATCTCGTCGGCGACCGCGACGAAGACCTCGAACCTCCCCCGCGGATCGTCCGGGTCGTGGGTGCCCGCCGTACCAGACCTGGTCAGCGCGCTCTGCAGTGCCGGATAGGGTGACGCCACCCGCAACCAGGGCCACAGGGGTGGCGCTCCGGCGTCGTTCACCGCATAGCCACGAGCCACGGTCACGCCACGCGCCTCCGCGAGCCGCGCAGATCCTTCGGCCAACACGCTCTTGCCGATGCCGGCTTCGCCGGTGATCAGCACCAGCGGCCCGTCGCGACCAACCATCACGGCCATGACCTCAGTATTCCGGGTCGGTGGCGGATTCAGTACTGCACATCCGTGGCAGCACCGAGACGTCCTGGACTCGCGAACGCGACGCTGAGGAGCAGGAGGCGAGCAACCAGCTCGCCAGCTGCACAGGAAAAGGGGAATGGCATGTATGCACAGTTGACGTACTTCGACGGGCCGCGCAGTCCGGAACTGGTGGCGGCCGAAGATCGTGCGAGTGTCGAGCGGATCGAGCCCGCTCTGCTGGCCGATCCCCAGATGCGCGACCAGCTCGTCGCCTCCTACGTCCTCCGGGACGCCGACGGCGGCGAAGTGGTCGTGACGATCGCGAAGACCGAAGAGTCGCTGCGCCACGCGCAGAACGTGATCATGAACACCGAGCTGCTGCCCGAGGAGGATCCCGCTCTCCTACCCGGACCGGACCGGATCGAGATCCGCCCCGTGGTCCGCAGCCTTCGGGAGGTCTGATCCTCATGATCGAGCAGCAGACGCCTGGACGGCTGATCTCCGACGTCAGGGAAGTGTCCGACCCTCGGTCGACCAACGGTGCCGACGCGTCCGTGGTGGACGTGGCTGCGGGCCGGTGGGTGTTGGATCCCGGCCGCAGCAGCGCCACCTTCACCGTGTCCAACTTCGGGGTGAAGGTGGTGCACGGGTCAGTACCGATCACGTCCGCCGTGGCCGACGTCTCGACGGACGCGCAGCTGAGCTCGGTCAGCGCCGTGCTCGCGCTCAGCGACGTGGCGACGGGAAATGCTCGCCGAGACCTCGACCTCGCCAAACCACACCTCCTCGACACCGCGAGGTATCCCACGATGTCCTTCAGCGGTGCCGGCACTGACTCACGGGTGACCGGGGTGCTCCTGGTCCGCGGTGTGCCGGTCCCGATCGGGCTGCAGACGGTGGTCACAGCCGACGCCGCGGGCCGGGTGACGGTCACCGCGACCACGAGCTTCGACCGGTCGGCGCTGGGGATGAAGGTGCCGCGAATCCTGGTCGGGCGCTGGGTCGAGATCGCGATCACGGCAGTGTTCAGCCGGGAGGAAACCGGTTGAGACATGCGCGGGTTCGCCCGAGACGTTTCCTGAGCTCGGCGAAGGACGCCCTTCGACAGGCTCAGAGAACGACTCCGGGGTCGATGAAGGCGGGCGCCATGCTGGCCACCTCACGGTCGCTGAGGCCGTGCTGCCGCGCCACCTGCGGCCAGCCCGAAACCGCCGCTGACACGTCGGCGAGCACGGTCCGCGCCTCGACCGCGGTCAACCGGAAGTAGTCCGCAACGGAGAGCGCCAGGGCCAGGCTGGCGGTGTCGTCGTCCACGTCGATGGTCGTGCTCAGAACCCTCGGGCCGGGAGTCGGGTCCGGGTTGAGGTCGAACGCCGGCGCCAGTCGCCAGACGTCGCCGCGGACGTGCAGGAACCCGTGATTGCGGAGATGGTCGTCGGTGTTGGAGATCATCACCGAGAAGATGATGCGCCGCCAGAGCTGCTGGAGCTCGTAGGTCGCTCGGGCCGAGGTGTTCTCGATGACCTCGGCGATCTCGATGTAGCTGCGCTGATCCCCGTCCGCGGCCTCCAGCATCGTCATGGCGCTGGCGTAACCGAGCCGCTGACCCGCCGCAGTCCGGTCGAACCGGTCGACGACGAGCACGCTCCGCCCGGCCAGGCTGAGCAGCTTCGACGGTGCCACCTCGACCCCCGCTCGAGACGCCAGGTCCAGAGCCACCTTCTCCCAGGCCATCACGTTCCATGTGTCACTGCCCGCACTCGGAAACTTCGCGATCGCGAGCGTTCCACCGGTATCCAGGACATGAGCCTTCGGCCTGGCCCCGCCCAGCGAGCTACCAACCCGCACCAGCCGCTGCAGGTCGGAAAGGTCCACCACGTCGTCGAACCGGTCCGGGTTCTCGGCGCGAGCCGCCAGATCCAACAGCTTCGGCAGGTCGGTCAGCGCCGGAACGCCACCCTTCTCGTCGGCCAGGAACACGTCGCCGTCCTGACGGAACCGGAGCGCACCCTGGCGCAGGTCGTCACGGACGCCCAGCAGATAGTCGGTCTCGCCGAGCTGTCGTGCGGTCCGTCCCTCCGCGCGCGACAGGGCCGCCTCGCGCCGGTTGACGAGGGTTCGCCCCCACCGGTCTGGAGCACAGTCGGACAGGCATCCGAAGAGCGGCTGGCCGATTCTGGTCTGCTGGGCTCCCATGACCATCGGCAGGCCTGGATCCAGCGCGTACGCCCCCGCGGTGCCGAGGTAGTCGGCTCGGTAGCTGAAGCTGGCGGCCTCGGTCTGGCGTCGCCGGTGTGAGTAGAGGGTTCCCGCGTGCACGTCCCGGCCTTCGAGGCAGACCCAGACGTCGACCTCGGTCACCGCGATCTCCGATGCCGGACCCGTTCGGGCAAAGCCTCGTCCGAGCGCAGCCGCCCCAGGTCGGTCTCGTATGGGTCCAGGGCCTTGGTCAGCTCCGTCAACACGCCGAGCGCTCGAGCCACGCGGAGCACGTTCTCCAGAGTCGTCCCCTCGCCCTTCTCGAGGCGCTGGACCGTGTTGACCCCCACCCCGGCCCGTTCGGCCACCTCGGCCATGGTGAGCCGCCGCAGCTTCCGCCAGGTGGCCAGGTCACCCCCGATCTCGCGCAAGGAACGAGTCACCGCGACAGGAGTCTTCGAGAGAGGCATCACTTACATCCTTAAACTGGTGCATTACGCCGTATAAGGTACCACTTTCGGTAATTAATGAGTCCCATCGCTGTCGGATCCGGCGCCGGGACGAGCTGACCCTTCGTCGGCGACGCTGACCAGAGTCACCGGCTACCCGTGAGCGCCGGCCCGACCGTCCAGGTCACCGCTGACCCAACGGGTGATCGCCTCGAGCGCGTCACCGACCTCGCTCAGCTGGTCACTGACGCGAGCCCGTGCGGTGCCGCCGCGGCCGTCCCGACTGTCGATCGAACCGGACACCGTCAGCACGGACAGCACCTCGGGCGTCAGCAGCGGCGAGATCTCGGCCAGCACGGTGGGCGTGAGCTCGGACAGCTCGATCCCGTCCGCCTCGCAGCGTCGGACCGCGGCCCCCGCGATCTCGTGCGCCTCGGCGAACGGGACCCGTCGACGGACCAGCCAGTCGGCCACGTCGGTGGCCAGCGAGAAGCCCCGGGGAGTGAGCGACTCGAGCCTGTCAGTGTCAAAGGTCAATGTGGCGACCATGCCCGCGACCGCGGGCAGGAGCAGCAACAGCTGGTCGACAGAGTCGAAGATGGGCTCCTTGTCCTCCTGCAGGTCACGGTTGTACGCCAGCGGTAGGCCCTTCAGCGTGGCCAGCAGCCCGGTCAGGTTGCCGATCAGCCGACCCGCCTTGCCACGGGCCAGCTCGGCCACATCAGGGTTCTTCTTCTGCGGCATGATCGAGGACCCGGTCGACCAGGCGTCGTCGAGGCTGGCGAACCCGAACTCGTGAGTGACCCAGAGGATCACGTCCTCGGCCAGCCGCGACAGATCGATGCCGATCTGGGCCAGCACGTACGCCGCCTCCGCGGCCAGGTCCCGGGCCGCGGTGCCGTCGAGGGAGTTGGGCACGCTGTCAACGAACCCGAGCTCGGCGGCCACCGCCTGGGGATCCAGGCCCAGCGAGGTGCCGGCCAGCGCGCCAGAGCCGTAGGGGCTGACGGCCAGCCGCCGGTCGAGGTCACGGATCCGGCAACAGTCACGGACCAGGGGCCAGACGTGCGCCAGCAGGTGGTGCGACAACAGGATCGGCTGCGCATGCTGCAGGTGCGTCCGACCGGGCATGGCCACCCCGAGGTGGACCCGGGCCTGGCCGTGCAGCGCGTCGATGACGCCCTGGACCTCGACCGTCACCAGCCGTAGCACGTCGCGGAGATACAGCCGGATCAGGGTGGCGATCTGGTCGTTGCGGGACCGACCCGCACGCAGCCGCCCACCCAGCTCGCGGCCCAGGAGCTCGGTCAGCCCTCGTTCCAGTGCTCCGTGCACGTCCTCGTCGGTGGCACCCGGTGCGAAGGCCCCCGCCGTGACATCGTCGAGCAGCCGGTCCAGGCCGGCGACCATCGCCGACAGCTCCTCGTCGGTCAACAACGCCGCCCGATGCAGAGCGTGGGCGTGGGCGCGCGAGCCGGCGATGTCGTACGGAGCGAGCCGCCAGTCGAACTGGGTCGACCTGCTCAGCGCGAACATGGCTGCCGCCGGGCTCCCAGCGAACCGGGCGCCCCAGAGCACGCCCTGGTGGCCGACCGTCGCGCCGCCGGCGTCCTGTCCCTCCATCAGCTCAGGCCGGCGTCCCGACGCGCGGCGATCCTGCTCGACATGCCGTAGAGATCGATGAAGCCCTTCGCCTGGGACTGGTCGAAGCTGTCGCCCTCGTCGTAGGTGGCCAGGTTGAAGTCGTACAGGCTGGCGCCGCTCCGCCGGCCGGTGACCGTCGCCTTGCCGGCGTGCATGACCATCCGGATGTCTCCGGTGACCGAGGCCTGCGCCGAGTCGATGAAGGTGTCCAACGCGTTCTTCAGCGGCGAGAACCACTGCGCGTCGTAGACCAGCTCGCCCCACCGCTGGTCGACGCCGCGCTTGTAGCGGGCCAGCTCGCGCTCGACGGTCACGTTCTCCAGCTCCATGTGGGCAGCGATCAGGGCGATCGCGCCGGGAGCCTCATAGATCTCCCGGCTCTTGATACCGACCAGACGGTCCTCGACCATGTCGAGCCGACCGATGCCCTGGGCGCCGGCGCGGACGTTGAGCTGTTGGATCGCCTGCAGCATGGACACCTTCTCCCCATCGATGGCCACCGGCACGCCGGACTCGAAGGTGATGGTGACCTCGTCAGGATCCCGGGTCACGGCAGGGTCGGCGGTGTAGGCATAGACGTCCTCTACCGGTCCGTTCCAGATGTCCTCCAGGAAGCCCGTCTCCACGGCGCGACCCCAGACGTTCTGGTCGATCGAGTAGGGCGAGGACTTGCTCTGGTCGATCGGCAGGCCCTTCTCCTCGGCGTACGCGATGGCCTTCTCCCGGGTCCAGGCGTAGTCACGAACAGGGGCGATCACCTTCAGCTGCGGCGCCAGCGCCATCACTCCGACCTCGAACCGGACCTGGTCGTTGCCCTTGCCCGTGCAGCCGTGGGAGACCACGGTGGCGCCGTGGGTGGCGGCCGCCGCCACCAGATGACGCACGATCAGCGGTCGCGACAGGGCGCTGACCAAGGGATAACGGTCCATGTAGAGGGCGTTGGCCCGCAACGCAGGCAGGCAGAAGTCGTCGGCGAACTCGTCCTTGGCGTCGACGACGATGGCCTCGACGGCGCCGCAGTCGAGGGCGCGCTGGCGGATGACGTCCATGTCCTCGCCGTCCTGGCCCACGTCGACGGCCACAGCCACAACCTCTTGTCCGGTCTCCTCGCCCAGCCAGCCGATGCAGACGGAGGTGTCGAGACCTCCTGAGTAGGCCAGAACAATCCGATCACTCACGTTTTCAGTCCTTTGTCTCTCGAGGTGGGTCGTGCGATGGGTCGGGGGTGGCGGTCGCCGCCGTCACGGTCTTGCTGTGCTCGCTCATCCTGAGGAACTCCGCCGCCACGAACGTCCCGCCGTCCGGGTGACGGGTGATCAGCAGGATGGTGTCGTCCCCGGCGATGGTGCCCAGGATCGAGTCGCGTCCCACCCGGTCGATGGCCGAGGCGAAGTACTGCGCCGCCCCCGGTGGCGTCCTGAGCACCACGAGGTTGGCCGACGGTTCGGCCGAGACCAGCACCTCCTGGCAGAGGCGCGCCAGCCGGGCCTCGAAGGTGGCGAACTCACCGCGCTGAGGTGACCGGTCGCCGCCGTCCCCGGGTACCGCGTAGACCAGGTGACCGCCCGCGTCGCGGACCCTGAGCGCGCCGACCTCCACCAGGTCGCGAGACAGCGTGCCCTGGGTGACGTGCACGCCGTCGGCGGCCAGCAGGTCGGCCAGCTCGGTCTGGGAGCGGACCTGCTGCTGCTCGAGCAGGGTGATGATCTTGGCGTGCCGGGCCGTCTTGGTGAGCGGAGCGCTGGCTGAGGTGGTCATGGTCACGCCGCCCCGCCCCCTGAGCCTGTCGAAGGGCGCCCTTCGACGTGCTCAGGGAGCGGCTGAGCGTGTTCGTCCAGAAAGGCGAGGATCGCCTTCTGCACGTGGCGGCGGTTCTCGGCCTCGTCCCACACCACCGACTGCGGACCGTCGAGCACGGCCGCGCTGATCTCCTTGCCCCGGTAGGCCGGCAGGCAGTGCAGCACGATGGCGTCGGGGGCCGCGTGGTCGAGCAGCGGCTGGTCCAGACCGTACGAGCCGAAGATGGATACGCGCTCGGCCGCCTCGCTCTCCTGACCCATCGACACCCACGTGTCAGTGGCCACCACATCGGCGTGCTGCACCGCCTCGACCGCCGAGGAGGTGACGGCGACGCTGCCCCCGGTCGTGGCCGCGATGGCCGTAGCCCGCTCCACCACGCGGGGATCGGGCACGAAAGCCGGCGGGGTGCCGATCCGGACGTGCAGGCCCGCCGTCGCGCCACCCAACAGGTACGAGTGCGCCATGTTGTTGGCTCCGTCGCCGACGTAGCAGAACGTCAACCCGGCCAGGCCGCGCTTGTGCTGCCGGATGGTCTGCAGGTCGGCGAGGATCTGGCACGGGTGGTAGACGTCAGTCAGGGCGTTGACGACGGGGACGCCGGCGAAGTCCGCCATGGTCTGCAGATCGCTCTGGGCGAAGGTCCGCCACACCACAGCCGCCGCCTGGCGGCCCAGCACCCGGGCTACATCGGCGACCGACTCGCGGTGTCCGATCCCGGCCAGCAACCCGTCGACCATCATCGGGAACCCGCCCAGCTCGGCCACGCCACTGCTGAACGACGCCTGGGTGCGCAGCGTCGGCTTGTCGAAGATGATGGCCACGCTGCGCGGGCCGGCGTAGCACCGGTTGGCGTAGGGGTCGGCCTTGAGCTGGTCGGCCAGGTCCAGCACGCTGAGCTGCTCGGCCGGGCTGAGGTCGTCGTCGGCCAGGAAATGTCTCACCCGATCGGTGTCGACGGTCACGGCGTTCCGCTCCCGACGCTCAGGAACTCAGGCAGCGCGGTGACGAAGGTGTCGAGCTGGGCGGCCGAGACGATCAGCGGCGGAGCGAGCCGCAGGACGTCCGGTCGCGGCGCGTTGATGATGAAGCCGGCGTCGAGGGCGGCGTCGGACACCGCAGCGGCGATCGGCACGTCGAGCACGATCCCCCGCAGCAGTCCTCGACCCCGGACGTCGCTGACCAGCGGATGGTCCAGGGCCAGCACCGAGCTCGCCAGGTGCTCCCCCATCTCGGTGGCGTGGGCGAGCAGCCCGTCGCGCTCGATCACCGCGATCACGGCCAGCCCGGCGATCGCCGCGACCGGGTTGCCGCCGAACGTACTGCCGTGGCTGCCCGGCCCGAGCAGGGTGGCGGCGGCACCGGTGGCGATGCAGGCCCCGATGGGGAAGCCGTTGCCCAGACCCTTGGCCACCGTGATGATGTCGGCCCGGACCCCGTCGGCGACGTGGGTGAACCAGGCGCCCGTGCGACCCATGCCGGTCTGTACCTCGTCGATCCAGAGCAGGGCGCCGTGCCGGTCGCAGATCTTCCTCGCGGCCGCGAGGTAGCCGTCCGGCGGCACCACGATGCCGTTCTCG
Organism: Propionibacteriales bacterium; assembly: GCA_038238065.1. GTDB lineage: Bacteria > Actinomycetota > Actinomycetes > Propionibacteriales > Propionibacteriaceae > Microlunatus. The sequence goes on from JBBRYD010000070.1 coordinate 12,506, forward strand.
CCCTGGATCGGCTCCAGCACCACGGCCGCCACGGTGTCGTCCACGACGGTCTCCAGCGCGGTCACGTCGCCGTAGGGGACGAACTCCACGTCGCCGGGCAGCGGCTCGAACGGCTCGCGATACTTCGGGTTGTGGGTGATGGCGAGTGCGCCGAGCGAGCGGCCGTGGAAGGCGCCCTCGGTGGAGATGATCCTGGTCCGACCGGTCCGCCGGGTGATCTTGAAGGCCGCCTCGTTGGCCTCGGTACCGGAGTTGGTGAAGAAGACCTTGGGCTCGCGGTCGGCGCCGACGAGCGCGCCGAGCCGGGTCGCCAGCGCCACCTGCGCCGGGGTGGCGAAGAAGTTCGAGACGTGCCCGAGGGTGGCGATCTGGCCGGTGATGGCCGACAGCACGGTGGGGTGCGCGTGGCCGAGCGCATTCACGGCCAGCCCGGCGAGGAGGTCGAGATGACGACGACCGTCGGCGTCCCAGACGTAGCAGCCCTCACCGCGGACGAAGACCCGCTTGGGGCGACCGAAGGTGCCCATCAGGGCGTGGTCGTAGGCGTCCAGCACGGCCATCGAGCCGGGGCCGGCGTTGAGGCCGGACAGCTGCCGGCTGATGTCGACGGGGTCGGTGGTCATGGTGTTTCCTGATCTGCGATGGGCGTCACGGTGAAGTCACCGTTGCTGTACTCGTGCGCCGGGATGGGCACGTCCTTCGGGAAGACGCGGCTGCCGAGGCGGACCAGGCCGTCCTGGGTGACCATGGTGCCGATCCCCGCGTTGGTGAAGATCTCCAGCAGCAGAGCGTGCGGAACTCGGCCGTCGGTGACCGTCGCCCGGGTGAGCCCACCCTGTACGGCACGCAGGCAGGCCTCCATCTTGGGGACCATGCCCGACTCCAGCCCGGGCAGCAGCGCCTCGAGCTCGGACGCCGACAGCTCCCTGATCACGTCGGTGCTGTGCGGCCAGTCGCGGTACAGACCCTCGACGTCGGTGAGCACCACCAGTCGATCAGCCTCCAGAGCCACCGCGAGGGCTGCGGCCGCCGTGTCGGCGTTCACGTTGTGCACCACGCCGTTGATGTCGGGTGCGATGCTCGCCACCACAGGGATCCGGCCGGCGCCGATCAGACCCTCGATGGCCTCCGTCCGCACCTCCACCACGTCGCCGACGAGACCCAGGTCAACGGTCTCGCCGTCGATGACCGTGCCGCGCCGTTCGGCGGTGAACAGCCCGCCGTCTTCGCCCGAGAGGCCGACCGCCAGCGTGCTGTGACCGTTGATCAGCCCGACCAGGTCCCGACCGACCTGGCCGACCAGGACCATCCGAACGACCTCCATCGCTTCCGGGCTGGTGACCCGCAGCCCGCCACGGAACTCCGACGCGATGCCGAGCCGCTTCAGCATGCTGGAGATCTGCGGGCCGCCGCCGTGGACCACCACGGGGTGCACGCCGCAGCGCTTCATGAACACGATGTCCTGCGCGAACGCGCGCTTCAGGTCGTCGTCGATCATCGCGTTGCCGCCGTACTTGATGACCACGGTCTTGCCCGCGTACGTCTCCAGCCAGGGCAGGGCCTCGGTGAGGATGGACGCCTTCTCGATCAGGCTCATGGCCGAAGGGGTGGGACCCGTCATGACGAGTACTCCGCGTTCTCCCGGACGTAGTCATACGTCAGGTCGTTGGTGGTGATCGTGGCGCTGGCCGAACCGGCGTGCAGGTCGACGTCGACGCTCACCTCACGCCCCGAGAGGTCGACCAGGTCGCGCGGCTGCCCGATGGACCCGGCGACGCACACCGGGACGCCGTTGAACGCCACGTCGACCTCGTCCGGCTCGAAGGCGGCCGAGGTGGTGCCCAGCGCTGCCAGCACCCGACCCCAGTTGGGATCTCGACCGAAGACGGCGCACTTGAACAGGTTGCTGCGTGCGATGCTCCGTCCCACGACGACCGCGTCGTCCTCGGAGGCTGCACCCGTGACCGTGATCGCGATGGTGTGGGAGGCCCCCTCGGCATCGGCGAGCAGCTGCCGGGCCAGGTCGGCGCAGGCCCCGGTCAACGCGGTCTGGAACTCCGCGGCACTGGGGGAACGGCCGGAGGCACCGCTGCTCATCAGGATCACGGTGTCGTTGGTCGACATGCAGCCGTCGCTGTCCAGCCGGTCGAACGTGGTCCGACACGCCTCGGCGAGCTGGTCGTCGATCACGGCAGGGTCGAGAACGGCGTCGGTGGTGAGCGTGACCAGCATGGTGGCCAGTCCGGGCGCCAGCATGCCCGCACCCTTGGCCATCCCGCCGACCGTCCAGCCGGCATCCTGTACGACGGTCTGCTTGGCCACCGAGTCGGTGGTCATGATCGCGGTAGCGGCGTCGGGTCCCCCGTCGGTGGACGCCGCAGCGACGACGGCACCGATCCCAGTCTCGAGGACGTCCATCGGCAGCCGGACGCCGATCAGACCCGTCGAGCAGACCGCGACGTCGATGGCACCGATGCCCAGCCCGGCGGCGACCAGCTCCGCCGTGTGATGCGTGTCGCCGAAACCGTCGGGCCCGGTACAGGCGTTGGCGCCGCCGGAGTTGAGGACCACCGCACGCAGGCTGTGGTCGAGCAGCACCTGCTGTGACCAGAGCACCGGGGCCGCCTTGATCCGGTTGCTGGTGAAGACGCCGGCAGCGGTGAAGTGGGGTCCGGCGTTGACGACCAGGGCCAGGTCAGGACGCCCGGACGCCTTCAGACCGGCGGTGACCCCGGCTGCCTTGAAGCCGGCGGGGGCGGTGACGCTCATTCGGGCTCCTCGATCCCGATCCGGTGGCCGGCCTGGGTCCAGGCCGTGAACGCCTGGTCGGCCTGGGCCGAGGGCACCAGGATCCAGTCGGTGTCGAAGGTCGACTCGGCCAGGATGGAGATGCCGGCGCTGGACAGTGGCTCGAGCAGCCCGGCCAGCACGCCGATCAACGAGTGCTCGAGCGGGCCGTCGATGCTGAACACGGTGAACGGCCCTACGGTCGACACCGAGCCGGGGATGTCCTCGAAGCCGCAGATGACGCATAGCTCGTCCCGGGTGCGGGTCACGCTCCAGAACGGCGACTCCGAATCCTCCAGCGCCCACTTCGGGACCGACGCATGAGCCGGCAGCTGCGCCATGCCGACCTCGCCGCTGTGCTGGGTGAGCTCCCAGGCGGTCACGGCGCGACGCCGATGGTGGACAGGCCCATCGCCTCGGGCAGGCCGAGCGCCAGGTTCATGCACTGGATGGCGCCGCCGGCGGTCCCCTTGGTGAGGTTGTCGAGCGCCGCGACCACGATCAGCCGGCTGGTGCTCGCGTCGACCGCAACCTGGAGGTGCGTGCTGTTGGACCCCAGGACCGACTGGGTCTGCGGCCACTGGCCCGCGGGCAGCAGGTGGACGAAGGGCTCTGAGCCGTACGCGTCGGCGTAGACCTGGGTGACCTGGGTGAGCGTGGTCTCGTGGTCGGCCAGCGGTGCGGTACAGGTGGCCAGGATGCCGCGGGACATGGGCACGAGTACGGGGGTGAACGAGACGGAGGGGGCCTCCGCACCACAGGTCTGGAAGTTCTGCACCATCTCGGGGGTGTGGCGGTGGACGCCGCCGACGCCGTAAGCACTGGCCGAGCCCATCAGCTCCGAGCCCAGCAGATGGGTCTTGAGCGACTTGCCGGCCCCGGAGGGCCCGCTGGCCGCGACGACAACGACATCGCGGGCGTCGGTCAGCCCGGCCGCGATGGCCGGCATCAGGGCCAGCGTCGCGGTGGTCGGGTAACAGCCGGGCACGGAGATGCGCCGTGCACCGGACAGCTTCTCCCGCTGGCCTCGGAGCTCGGGCAGTCCGTAGGGCCAGGTGCCGGCGTGCTCGGAGCCGTAGAAGTGTCGCCAGGCCCCGGGGTCGTCGAGCCGGAAGTCGGCGCCGCAGTCGATCACCACCACGTCGGGTCCGAGCTGCGCGGCCACGGCGGCGGAGGCACCGTGCGGGAGCGCGAGGAAGACCACGTCGTGTCCGGTGAGCACCTCCGAGGTGGTGGCTTCGACGATCCGGTCGGCGAGCGGCACGAGGTGCGGCTGGGACGCGCCGAGCCGGGTGCCGGCGCTACTCGCCGCGGTCACGGCGCCGATCTCGACGTGCGGATGCCCGGACAGCAGCCGGAGCAGCTCACCACCCGCATACCCCGTGGCGCCGGCCACTGCAACTCGAACTGACATGAGCATGATTATGTCATAGCTCTCATACCCATGCCACGCGACTGGGCACACATCCTGCCCGCTGGCCGGCGTGTCGTCACTCGCGCAGGCGTCAGCCGGTCTCCGCCAGCCGGGCTCGAGCCCTGGCCAATCCCTGTTGCAGCAGCGCGAACACCCGCGGCGCAGGTCCGAAGACGTCTTCCCTCCGCACCACCACCACCACCCAGCCCTGGCTGCGGAGCCATGCTCGTCGGCGGTCATCGTGCGCACGCTGGGCGGGCGAGGAATGGAAGTCCGAGCCGTCGTACTCAACCAGGAGCCTGATCCGCGCCAGCCCCAGATCGCCGCGATAGCGTAGCCGACCTTGGCTGTCCAGGAACCTGATCTGCAGGTCCGGAGCCGGCAGCCCAGCGTCGAGCCACCGTAGCCGGAGCACCGACTCGCCCGGTGACTCCGCCCGCCCATCGGCCAGCGGGGCCAGCTCACGGAGCTGTCGAACGCCTCGATAACCCTTGAAGCGGTCGAGGGACACGATCAGCTGGTGTCGGCTGAACTCCCCGGTGCGTAGCAGCGCATCGAGAGCTCCGATGGCCTGGTCACGGCGGGTCAACCGGCCCAGGTCGAGTGCGGTCCGTAGGGCAGTGGTCACCCGGACGCCGTGCAGCACCTCGACGTCACCGGGCCTCAGCCCGCGCAGACCGCCGGCGGTGACGCCGGTACGGATGCGATGCTCATCCAACGGGCGAACGATGGATACCTTCGGAATAAGGATGTGATCGCCCGGGGCCAAGACGCTGACGCCCCGGAGCCACGCGGCTGTCGCGTCCACCACGACTGCCGAGCTGGGTACCACCAGGGTCAGCGCCCTCGCTCGGACATCGAGCGAGTCCGGCACGGTCTCGTCCACGTAGACTCCGCGGACGACACGGCGCAGCGAACCGTCACGCACCCGCCGCTCCAGGACGTTTCGGCTGACTCCTCGTTGGTGGGCCTCGGCTGAGGTGAACGGGTCAGCGGCCGGTAGCCGGACATCAGCGAGCAACGGCTGTGGGTCATCGACGACGTGGAAGGACATGCCGACAGCGTCGGCTCAGCCGGAGCGCCCGAAGCCGTGATCCACAG
>JBBRYD010000071.1:0-17719 GCA_038238065.1 Propionibacteriales bacterium
GACAACGCTGCAGATAGCCAGCGAGATCACGATCGCCCGGCCGGTGTTGCGATGTGGATCGACAATTTCGCCGCCGCTGTTGGTGATGGTGGTAAATCCCTTGTAGGCGAGGATGGCCAGAGCGACCGCGGCCAGAAAACCTCCGGGAGAGACATCGATGCCTGCAGCGTCGGTCCCGTTGGTGAAGTTGGCGGCCTCGGCGAACCACAGACCGACGACGGCGAATAGTCCAAGACCAAGGATTTTGACCGCCGCCATGGCGCGTTGGGTGGCCTGGACAGCCTTGTTCCCGGCAACAATTATGGCGAATGTGACCGCGAGAAGACCGACCCCGAAAGCGGGCACCCAGAAGGACACAGGCTCCAAGTCAAGGATCCGGAGCAGATATGAACCGAAGGTGCGGGCAACCAGGCTCTGGTTGATGACCATCGACACGTACATGAAGATCGCGAATACCCCGGTGGTCGTGCCCGGGCCGTATTGTTCGCGAAAGAACATCGCGACCCCTCCCGAAGACGGGAAGGCGTCGGAAAGTTTCACATAAGAGTAGGCGCTGAACCCGACTACTACGGCAGCGACGACGAACGCAACCGGGAACAGGTCGCCGGCGAGTCGGGCGGTCTGGCCGGTAAGGGCGAAGATTCCGGCGCCGATCATGACACCAGTACCGAGCGCAACCGCCCCCGACAGACTGAGACTGCCCGGAACGTCATCGGGCGCTTGGTGGTCGGTGGCGGGGGGACTGTCTTCCATCTCAGGTACGTCCTTCCGGAGCAGGTCGACTGCAGTCAGATTATCTAGTTCGATCAGATGGTCAGGTGTCGCAGGTTGGTGTCCGGGTCGGGCTAGCCGACTGGATACCCATGATCGGCCGCATAGGCGGCGAGCACGTCCGACACGTTGTGACCCGGGTGCCGGAATCGGTCGCGAAGGACCTTGGCAAACTCCTCGAGTGAAAGGTTCAGGAGTGTTGCCGCCAGTCGCACATCGACCGCTTGCGACGTAGCCCCCATATGTCCCAGCTCCACGGCGTAGGTCAGCGTTGCCGCGAGCGAGGCGTCGGGGTCGACATCTCGGAAGTAGTAGGTCTCGGCATACTCACGTAGGTCAACCCCAACTTTGACGATGTCGCTAGACAGGCTGTCCAGAATCTGGGGGAGCAGCACCGAGCCGGGGTGGTGCAGAGCGGTGACAACGTCAGCGCGATGTAATACCGATAGCCGGGTCACGAGCGCTCTGCGCCGGGTCAGCGCAGGATAAATCTGCAGCACCCACGAGACCGCGACGGTGAGTAGCGCGAAGCCGAACAGTGCCTCAAGGGGGGTGGCGATGCGCAACCAGCCGGAGGTCGGGACGATGTCACCGAAGCCGAGCGTCGACATGGCGACCATCGACATGTAGAGGCTGTTCAACAAGCTACGACCGGCGCCTGGGACAGGTGCGGAAGAATACGTGAAGCCTGTGGTCATAGAGGGCCAGTAGAGTAACGCCCATCCGATCACCGCCATGGCGCCCCACACGATGATGACGGACAGCAGTCCCAGCGGTCCCGCCAGTCGCGCCAGTCGCCCGTTGCTGCCTCGGCGCCGGGAGAGTCGCCAGGCGGTGCACAGCACGAGATGGCTGATACTTCCCTGTCCTTCGGGATGTCCCAACGTGTGGACAATGTCGCGCAGAACGAGCAGAACGAGTGTTATGCCCGCTCCAGCCGCCAGCCACGTCACCGGAAGCTCTTCGAGCCGCTGTCACCGCTGCGGATATATTGACGGCGGACCAGAAGATCTGCGACGGTCGCAGCTGCATGCCATGGATTCGTCCATGTCGAGCAGGGTCGGCCCCGCATCCGTCGGGCCGCATCGCCGAGCGCTGCTGATGCAGGCCGTCGCCTGGGCAGGGGTGGCCGGCTGGTCACCCTGATGCGTTCGGGTCTGGTCACCGTGACCCTCACTGCGCAGACTCGCCATGATCCCCGCTGGGGGACGGAGCGGGGGTGCCGACAGGGGAAGTGTCCGGGCCTGATCTGTCTGGCTTCAGAGATACCACGTGCCGTTCCCCTGGCTGGAGAATACTGGTCCGACCCTCAACGCACACGGTGATGGGGTCGGCGGTGCAGGAGTGCAAGGTCAGCGACACCCGTTCGCGGGTCAGGTCGATGCTGATCGGCTGCCCGCGGTAGACGATCTCGAAGGCGGCGCGCGGCAGTTCGGGTGGTAGGGCGGGGTGCAGCACCAACACGTTGTCGCGGATTTCCAGGCCGGCATAGCAGCGCAGGACCAGGTCGACCGTGCCGGCCATGGCTCCGAGGTGGACGCCTTGACGGGTGGTGCCGCCCTGGATGTCGGCGAGGTCGCTGTCCAAGGCTCGGGTGAACAGGGACCAGGAACGGTGCCGGTCGCTTCGGGCAAGCACCCAGGAGTGCACGAGCCGGCTCAGGGTGGAGCCGTGACTGGTGCGGGCGAGGTAGAACTCGACGGTGCGGCGGATCGACTCGGCCGGGAGCGGGTAGCCCATCGGAGCGAGCAGCTCACGCAGTTCCTCGGCCGAGAACAGGTAGAACAGCATCAGCGCGTCGGCCTGTTTGGACAGCCGATAGTGGTTGGTGCTGTCGTGTTCGGCGGCCAGGATCAGGTCGAGGCGTCCGATGTTGCCGTACCGGTTCCGGTAGGCGGCCCAGTCGAACTCCGCCAGCTGCTCGTAGCCGTCGAACTGACTGATGACACCGTCGGCGTGGAAAGGTACCCGCAGGCGGTGCCGGATCCGGCTCCAACGTTCACGTTCGCCCGGCCGCAGAACGAACCGGTCGTCCAACGGCCCACAGTCGGTGTCCGCCAGGAGGTCGAGGATTTCCAAGGTCCGTTGGATCGCCCAGGCGACCATGACGTTGGTGTAGGCGTTGTTGCGGAGCCCCTGACCGGGCGCGCCGGGGTGGCCGTCGTGGAACTCGTCGGGTCCCATCACCCCGGCGATGTCGAAGCGGTCGTCGGTCGCGTCGTAGCTGGCGAGGCTGCTGAAGAGCCGGGTGACCTCAACCATCAGCTCCGCGCCCTCGCCGCGCAGAAAGTCCATGTCCGCGGTGGCCTGGTAATACTGCCAGGCCCCGTAGACAACCGCCAGTCCGACGTGGCGCTGGCGATGGGAGTTGTCCGCCATCCAGCTGTCACTGCGCGGGTTGTACAGCTCGTGGGGGGTTTCCTCGCGTCCGTCGCTGCCGCTCTGCCAGGGGAACATCGCTCCCTCGAACCCTGCGCCCGCGGCAGCGGCCCGGGCCTCGCCGAGTCGCCGGTGGCGGTAGCGCAGCAGCGCCCGCGTCAACTCGGGTCGCCGCACGGTCACCATGGGATAGACAAACATTTCGTCCCAGAAAACATGCCCGCGGTATCCCTCACCGTGCAGGCCCCGCGCGGGCACGCCGGCGTCCAGGTCCGTATCCGCCGCCGCGACAGTCTGCAGCACATGGAACGTGTTCAGGTTCAGCGCCAGCGACTGTCGCCGGCCGGCACGGATCTCGACCGCGAACCGCTGCCATAGCCGTTCCCAGGCGGTCTGGTGGGAACGGACCAGGTCAGCAGCCGCAGGTGCACGGCCTGCGGTGGCCGCTGCTGACAGCGCGGCGGTCGAGACGGCCCGGTCCCGGGAGGTCACCACCGCCACGACCTTCTCGATCGTCACCGGGTGCCCCGCCCGCAGGGCCAGCGTGAACTCCTGGCCCACGTATGCGTCCTCACGGAGCAACCGACGCTCCACTCGGGAGATCTCAGTCTCTGCATAATCCTCGGCGCGGGCGTCAGGGACAGCTTGGGAGCCGAGGTGCAGGCGGGTGCGGGAGGCCATGGCGATGTGGACCTGCGACTGGGTGGTGACCACCTCCAGCAGCACAGTGTCGAGATCGGTCTGCCCGGCGCTGACCGGCTGCAGATGGTTTCCCCGCAGCACCTGGTCGACGGGGACGTTGCGGTTGGCCACCCGCCCGTCGACACCGGAACGCACCAGCAGCGACCCGGTCCAGTCTTCGGCCTCGACCGTGGTCTCCACCAGCGCCAGGTGCTGGCGCGTCAGGTGCACCAAAGACCGTGAGGTCACCCTGGTGGTGCGACCGTCGTCGTCGCGGTAGCGGCAGACACGCGTCAGGACGCCGCAGCGCAGGTCCAGCTGCTGGGAGGAGCTGATCATCTGCGTCGAGCCGGGAAGATACTGTGGTGCGCCCGGTCGACCCAGGGTGAGCGAGGTCCAGTCGGGCGCGTTGACGAGGTGCTCGGTCTCGACGCAGCGGCCAGCGATGTCGCTGCACACCCGGTTATAGACCCCGGCCAGGTAGGTGCCGGGGTAGTGGACGCCGTCCGCGGTGCTGCCCGGTGCGGCACCGCGCGCGCCGAGGTATCCGTTGGCTACGGTGCACAAGGCCTCCCGGGTCCCCTCCAGCGCCGGGTCGAACCCGTCGTAGACAAGCAGCCACGCGTCGTCGCCGCCGGTTGTGGCGCCGCCACACCAATCTGCGGCCGAGTCGATGATCGGGCCGTTGATCTGCAGCGCGGCGACGTCTTCGACGACGACCTGGGCCCCAGCCGATAGCAGGCCGGCACGGTTGCCGACCCGGTCCACCCCGACCACCAGACCAAACCCGCCCGACACTCCGGCTCGCACCCCGGCCTCGGCATCCTCGATCACGACGCAGCGTGTTGGGTCGAGTGCGAGTCGGTGTGCCGCCTCCACGAACATGGCCGGATCGGGTTTCCCGGGAAGGGACAGGTCCTGCGCGTCGCTGCCGTCGACCCGTACGTCGAACAGGTCGCTGACGCCTGCGGCGTTCAGCACCGCGGCACTGTCGCGGCTAGAGGTCACCAGTGCGGTCGCGATCCCCGCGACGCGCAACCGTTGCAGCAGAACGACCGAGCTAGGGAATGCCGTGGCCCCGGTTTGCGTCAAGAGCTGACCGAAGAGCTGCTGCTTACGGGCCGCCAAACCCTGCACGGTGTTGGCCTGCGCCGAGTCGCCGGTGTGACCTTCGGGCAGCAGGATCTTGCGGGAGGCGAGGAACGCGCGCACGCCGTCCTCTCGGGTACGCCCGTCGACGTAACGGAGGTAGTCACTCTCGATGGCGAATCCGCCCGGCTGCGCTCCAGCGTGGTGATGGAGCACCTCGTCGAACATCTGCTTCCACGCTGCCGCGTGCATCGAAGCGGTGTCAGTAACGACGCCGTCCATGTCGAAGATGACCGCATCGTAGCTCCGCAGGCCCAGCTCGGCTCCCGATTCCTCGCCGGTCACACCAGACCCCCGGTGGCGGTGGGGTGACCGGTCAGGATGTCGGGAACCTCCGCGGTGACCGCTGCGGTGAACTGCAGCGACTCACCGTCGGTGTACCGCCGGCCACGGGGCGCTCTGTCGCCCTGGGTGACGGTCGAGTCGGGGCAGTTCACCTTGCCGGCGTCGGCACCGGCCTCGACTGCGGTGTGGGCTGCGTAATCGGGCGAATTCAATCTGTCCTGACCTTCGGTGGTTTGCGTCGCGCTGTTGCGGAGGTAAGCCCAGCCAATGATCGGGATCCTGTGGGAGTCGGCGTCCTCGCGGACCGTCGCGACCGCGTTGGTGCCGCGGCGCACTGCGCCGCAGAGCGAGGCCGTGAGTGAAGAGACCGGGGCGTCGGCTGGCGGAAGCACGGCGCCCCGGTCGACCGTGGCAATGAGCGGCACCTGTTCGACGACTCGGCCAAACGCTTGATGCATGCCGGGTCGGCGGCGGCAGGACTGGCGAAGAAGTCCCGCGGTTCGTGATTCTGTCCTTGGTTGTAGGGCAACAACATCACCGTGGCATTGCCCCCACGTCCAGCCGCCAATCGCCGGATGATCCTGGCCATTGGCGGGCTGTAGGTGCCGTTCATCGACCATCCGCTGTTGTAGCTGCGCGAATGCCACGTAGACCACGTGTATTCAGTCGCTGACCTTGACAACCGGTGGAACGGCGGTTGAATCCCGGACGGTTATGGCATCTCCAGAGGGATTGGTGGTTGAGCGTGTAAGCCTGCGGCAACACATCAGGGCGGGTACCCGACACTTGCCCCAGCTTCACAAAACGGGACCAATGGGCGATCAAACGCTCCACCAGACGGGTCGGCGAGCCATCGCCCGACGCGTCGCTGCCGAACCGACGCGCACGGTAGTACTCCGGCACCAACACCCGCAGCACAGATTCCAACCTCAGCACGCTGCTAATGACGGCTGGCTGGCGCGATGTCGGAGTCGTGGACTCTTTCACGCCCGTCCCCATCAGCGGGTGCTGACCGGGACGGGCGCGGTCGGTTGCGATTCTTGAGTTTGGCGTTGGGGTGCGGCAGGGGCCTGCTGGGCGGGCAGCTTGAGCCGCTTGAGGAGCAGCGCGTTGACGGTAACGATGACGGTGGAGCCCGACATGGACAGCGCCGCGATCTCGGGGCGCAGGAACAGCCCGAATGCGGGGTAGAACACGCCGGCGGCGATGGGCAAGGCGAGGAGGTTGTAGCCGAGGGCCCAGGCGAGGTTCTGGTGTTCCTTGCGCATGGTGGCTTTACCGACGCGCAGGGCGACCGGCACGTCGAGCGGGTCTGAGCGCATCAGGACCACGTCGGCGGTGTCGATCGCCACATCAGTCCCGGCGCCGATGGCGATGCCGATGTCCGACTTCGCCAGGGCCGGGGCATCGTTGACGCCGTCACCGACCATGGCGACTCGCTTGCCGGCTGCTTGCAGTTCGGCGACCTTGTCCGCCTTGTCTGCGGGCAGCACTTCGGCGATGACGGTGTCGATCCCCAGCTGCTCGGCGATGCGCCGGGCGGTCGCCTCGTTGTCCCCGGTGAGCATGACAACGTCGACACCGAACTGGTGCAGCGCGGCCACGGAGGCGGCGGCGGTTTCCCGCACGGCGTCGGCCACGGCAACCAGGCCGACCGCGCGTCCATCCACGGCGGCGAGCACCGCGGTGCGCCCCGACGCGGCCAGCTCGTCGCGCCGGGCGGCGAGGTCGCCGAGGTCGACGTTTTCCTTGTCCATCAGGCGGCGGTTGCCGACCAAAACCCGCCGGTTGTCGACGGTGGCGGTGGCGCCGTGGCCGGGGACGTTGAGGAAGTCGCTCGCCGCGAGAGAGGACACGCTCCGCTTGGCCGCTTCTTGGTCGATGGCCCGAGCCAACGGATGCTCGGACTCGCGCTCCACAGCGGCCACCAACGCCAACATCTCCTCTTCGGTTATGCCGACCGCGATGACGTCGGTGACTTCGGGCTGTCCCTTGGTCAAAGTACCCGTCTTGTCCATCACGACCGTGTCGATCTTCGCCGTGCCCTCCAACGCGGTGGCGTTCTTGAACAGGACGCCCCGCTTGGCGCCCAGACCGGTACCGACCATGATGGCCACCGGGGTCGCCAAACCCAGGGCGTCGGGGCAGGTGATGACCACCACGGTGATCGCGAAGAGCATCGCTTGAGCCACACCGGCCCCCGCGAGCATCCAGACACCGAACGTGGCCGCGCCGCCCGCCAAGGCCACGAAGACGAGCCAGAACGCCGCCCGGTCGGCCAGCCGCTGCCCGGGCGCCTTCGAGTTCTGCGCCTCCTGGACCATTTTCACGATCTGAGCCAGCGCCGTGTCCGCACCGACCTTCGTCGCTCGCGCGCGCAGGGTTCCGGTCGTGTTGATGGAGGCGCCGATGACTTCTGCACCTGGGCTCTTGGCGACCGGCATCGACTCCCCGGTGACCATCGACTCGTCGACCTCGGAGTCGCCCTCCTCTACGACCGCGTCTACCGGGATCTTCGCGCCGGGACGGATCAGCAGCAGGTCTCCGACCTGAAGATCGGATGTGGCTACGTCCACCGGTTCACCGTCGCGGATGATCACCGCCTGGGACGGGGCCAGTTGGAGCAGGGTGCGGACGGCGTCGTTCGCGCCGCCCCGAGCGCGCATCTCCAGCCAGTGCCCCAACAGCACGAAGGTGGTCAGTACCGTGGCCGCCTCGTAGAAGACGTCGCCGCCGCCGGTGAAGGTGATCACCAGGCTGTACAACCAGCCGGCACCGACCCCGACAGCGACCAGGACCATCATGTCCAGCGTCTTGGCCTTCAGGGCCCGGTAGGCGCCGTCGAAAAAGATCCACGCCGAGTAGAAGACCACCGGCAGCGACAAGATCAGGGAGAAGACGTCATCACGCAAACCGAAGGGCGCGGGGACGCCGAACCCCAGCACTTCACGCCCAATCGGCGACCACAGCAGGATCACCACCGACAGGACCGCGGCCACCAGGAACCGGTTGCGCATGTCGCGGGTCATGTCCTCCATCGACCCGCCGCTGTGCCCACCACCGTGGCCCATCGCCGCCTGCGCCGAGCGGTCCGCATTCTCAGCACCGCCACGTCCGGCAGGTGCCTGATGCTCAGCCGTCTCTTGACCAGGCTGCGCACGGCGGCCGGCGGGTTTCGTCGGGTCGGCGGCGGTGGGGGTTGTGGTCGGTTCGCTCATCGGGTCACACACATGGTCCGGGACGGACTGCCCGGCGCAGTGGTACCCGCAGTCGGTGACCCATCCCGCGAGCTGGGCCACGGAGGTCTGGTCCGGGTCGTAGGTGACGGTTGCGGTCTGTGATGAGGCATTCGCCTCCACGGCCAGGACGCCGGGGCGCCGGGCGAGCGTCTTCTCCACGACAGGTTGAGAGGTTGCCCAGTGCAAACCGCCGACCTCCAGGACTGTGGTCTCACTCTTCATGCGTCAGTAGCTCTTTCCCGGCCCGCGAGGACCAACTGGTGGTACGCGCCTCAGGTCTGGGCGGCTGCTGGCCGGGTGATGGTCCGTGCACCCGCAGCCACTATGGAGGATGCTGGATGTTGCCCGTGGGCGGCCTGATTCAGTGGTGCTTTCCGCCGGGCATCATGAACATCATCGCGGCTATCATGGCGGCGCAGACCAGCACGTACACGACGGCTCCCGGGCCGAGCACGCCGGTGAGAATGAGCACGCCGACGATGACCAGTATGGGGATGGAGCACACCATCATCATCAGCTGATGACCCATCAGACGCCTTCTAGGTGGCGGTCCTTCGGGTTCTACGGTGCCGTCAGGATGGACGCGTCCTGGCGGTGCCTGCGGGGCTTGTGGCCATTGCTGGTGGTCCGGGGCCGCCCGTTGTCCACTCAGGGGGCTCGGCTCGGGCTGATGGTGCCCTTTCATGAGGCTCATCGTTTACTCCTCGCTGTCGGGATCTTCTGTCGGTCCATGGGGTTTCGGTGGTTCCGATTCCGCGATGTGCACCATCAGCCTGTCGGCCACGTGTGAAGGTGGAGCGCCGTTTTGTGTGAAGGTTTGTTGAAGTTGCTCAGCCGGAGCCGCCGTGATGCGCGTCGTGGTCGACGGTCGACGACGTTGAGGGAGACGGTGTGGAGCTTCTGGTGGTGGCCGGGATGGGCGTCGGGGTGTCGCCTGTGATTGCTGGGCCGATCACGAAGGCGGACAGGGCGTACATGAGCGCGAAGATTCCGAGCGCGATCACTGGCGCTTTCCAGGTGTGGAACCGGCGGTACAGCCGTCTCAGCAGCGGCGCCGACAACAGCAGCCCGAGGACGCCGAACAGCAGGTTCCCGCCGACGCCGGTCACCAGCGCAGCCCCCGCGATGATCCCCACATGGTGCAGCACGTGCGGTACCAAACCCATCAGGGCACCGAACCTTGCCGACACGGCCCGCCACGCCGCCGCCAGAAGCTGCGCCGTCCGGAGGCCACGTCGGCGCCGGCTGCAGGCTGGGAGGAGATCATCACCGCAGCTATTCGCGGTAGGACAAGGTCGTCATCATGCCGGCCTCGGCGTGGTAGATGTTGTGGCAGTGGGTGGCCCACTGGCCCGGGTTGTCGGCGTCCAGGTCGACCTCGATTGTCTGCATCGGCCGCACGATCACCGTGTCCTTCCGGGCGCCGCCAGCAACCAGTCCGAATGTGTGGCCGTGGACGTGCATGGGGTGGAACATCATCGACCTGTTCTGGAACCGGAGCCGCACCCGTTCCCCCTGACGCACGGGCAGCGGTTCCGCCTCCGGGAACGTCTTGCCGTTGATGGTCCACCGATACGGGGCCATGGCGCCCGCCAACACCAGGTTGTGGGTGCGGTCCACCGTCTGGTCCGGTAGTCGCTGTTGTTCCGGGGCGGTCAGGTCGGTGCCGATCAGCACCCTGCCGTTCAGCTCGGCCGGGTTGGCGTCCCGCGGCGGGGTAGGCCCGGCCGCCGTACGGACCACAGCCAGCCCCTGCCCGGTTTTACCTTCCGCTGCCGCGACGAACGGGAACACCCCGTCGCCGACGGTGACCGTGACGTCGTACCGCTCCCCCATCCCGATCAGCAGGGCATCGGCGGTGGTCGGCTGCACCGCGAAACCGTCGCTGTGGGTCACCGTGAGCCGGTGGCCGCCGAGAGCGACCCGGAAAGCGGTGTCGGTGCCGGCATTGATGATCCGCACCCGCACCCGCCGCCCAGGTTTAACTGTGAACATGGTGGGTGCAGCCGGCGGGTGACCGTTGACCAGGTAATGCGGATAGTCGACATCACCGGCATCGCCGAGCAACGCCGACGGCGAACCGCCCATCCCCATCCCACCCATCGACCCGCCGCCCATACCGTCACCGTCTCCGGCTGCGGTGCTGGCCTGCAGAGCGGCAAGGACCTGGTCGGGGGTACGTCCGGTGCCGTCGACCCAGTCGTCGAGGACGACGACCCACTCCTGGTCATAGCGGCCAGGTTCGGCCGGGTCGTCGATGACCAGCGCCCCGTACAGTCCCCGGTCCAGCTGCATCCCCGAGTGCGGGTGGTAGAAGTACGTCCCCGGGTGGGGGGCGGTGAACTCGTAGGTGAACGTGCCAGCGGAGGCGATCGGGTCCTGGGTCATCCCCGGGACGCCGTCCATGTCGTTGCGCACCGTCAGCCCGTGCCAGTGGACGCTGGTGTCGGCGGGAAGCCGGTTGTCCACCCGAACGCGGAGCAGGTCACCGGCCTGGGCGCGCAGCAGCGGACCCGGCACCGAGTCGTTGTACCCCCACGTCGGCGCTGACGTGCCAGCAAGGTCGACGGTCGTCGGCCCGGCCGTGAGACGCGCCGCAACGACTTTCTGGCCGGACGTTCGGCGGGCGGCGTCGACCCGACGCACCGGGTCCGATGTCGGCCCGACCGCGGCCCCGACCCGGCTACAGCTGGACAGGCCGCCCAACGCGGCCACTCCGACCGCGCCGGCGGCACCGATCATCAGCTGTCGCCGGGAGACGTCAAACATGCGCGTACCTCCCATCGGGGGTGAGATCAGGCGGCACCGTTGTTGCGGCCCGCAGTTGGGCTTTCAGCCTGGCTTTCAGTGGATCGCGCGGAGCGCGTCCTGCCGGGCGTGGTACTCGTCGATGTCGATCTCGCCGCGGGCGAAACGCTCATCAAGGATCTGGGAGGCATCCTGCTCGGGCAACGTGCCTGACCTACCGTTGCGGATACCCCGGAAGATCGCGATACCGGCGAACGCGACCAACGCCCAGACCGCGACCATGGCGAGGATCATCACGACCCAGCCGCCCCAACCCATGCCGCCCCAACCCATGCCGTTGTTCCACCACATCATCACCACTCAACTCTTCCCGTGCTCAGCGTCGTGTCTTGCTTCTGACTTTGACGGTGTCATCTCGACCAGGGGAAAGCGTTGATGGTTGCGTGAAGGTTCGATGAAGAAGCCGAACAACCGGGCGCGCAGTGAGCCGGTCGTCCGCGGCGTGCTGCACCATGAACACATGGCGCAGACTCCTGGTGATCCGCCAGACACAGACCGCCAGACGGGCATCGACCCCGGTGTTCGTCCACTTTCAGGGTTGCGGGCGATGGTCGTTGAAGACGAGACGCCCTTAGTCACTCTGTTGGGCTCCTACCTCCAACGAGGCGGCTTTGAGGTCCAGGTGGTCCACGACGGGCTCACGGCGGTGGCCGTCGCCCGGGAGTTCGACCCCGACATCGTCGTGTTGGACCTGGGGCTGCCCGGGTTGGACGGGATCGAGGTCTGCCGACAGGTCCGCGTGTTCTCCGACGCCTACCTCATCATGCTCACCGCCCGCACCGACGAAGTCGACAAGCTGATCGGGCTGTCCGTGGGCGCCGACGACTACATGACGAAACCCTTCAGCCCCCGGGAGCTGATGGCACGCGTCGAGGCCATGCTGCGCCGGCCCAGACCACTCGGACAACAACAGCGCATACGCCAGACCGATGCTGGGCGCACTGACGCTCGGACGTTCGGATCGTTGACTGTCGATGCCGTCGGTCGTGACGTGTGGCTGGACGGGGTGCCGATCCCGCTCACCCGCACCGAGTTCGACCTGCTGGCCATTCTGTCGGCGACGCCGCGGATGGCGTTCAGCCGGCGCCAGCTGATCGACGCCGTGTGGGGGCCGGAGTGGGTCAGTGACGAACACCTGGTCGACGTCCACGTCGGACACCTCCGACGCAAACTGGACGACGACGCGAACGAGTCGAAGTTCGTCCGCACCGTCCGCGGCGTCGGATACCGGATGGGCAGAGGCCAATGAGCGACCCCACCCAGCACCCCCCAACTCCCCAGCCGCCAACTCCCCAGCCACCAGGCCCCCATTCACCAGCCGCACAGAGACCAGAGCGGCACAGGTACCGGGACACTTCCGGTGCACTAGGGCGAGGAGGGTTCGCGAGCAGGCTGTTGGTTGTTCAGGCCCTTGTCCTGGTCGCGAGCGCGGTGACCTCCTGGCTGGTCGCCACCGCCGTGGCCCCGCGCATCTTCCACCTCCACCTGCAACGCGCCGGAGTGCCTCACCTTCCCACCGAAGCAGCCCATGTCGAGGAGGCGTTCGCCTCGGCCCTGCTGATCTCGCTGCTGGTCGCCCTGCTCGCCGCCATCATGCTGGCACTGACGGTGACCTGGTACTTCAGCCGCCGCCTGCACCGGGCCATCGCCGCTGTGGCCGACTCAGCATCGCAGGTCGCAGCAGGCCGTTACAGCTCCCGGATCCCACGGCCCGGCCTGGGGGTCGAGTTCGACCAGCTCGCCACGACCTTCAACCAGCTCGCCCACCGGCTCGACGCCACCGAGACCACGCGCCGCAGCATGCTCGCCGACCTGGGCCACGAGATGAGAACCCCCCTAGCCACCCTGGATGCTCACCTCGAAGCCCTCGAAGACGGCATCCGCACCCTGGACGACACCACCCTCACGGTGCTACAAAGCAGCACCCAACGCCTCGGCCGGCTCGCCCAAGACATCACCGCCGTCAGCCAAGCCCAAGCAGGCACCCTGAACATACGCTGCACACCAGTGACAACTCGACAGCTCGTCGACACCGCCATCCAGGCAGCCCAGGACGGATACCGCGCCGAAGGGGTTGCCCTGATCCAGGGCGCGGCTGGCGACACGGTCCTGTCAGCCGACCCGGAGCGGATCGAGCAGGTCATGGGCAACCTCCTCGACAACGCCCTCCGACACACCCCGGCCGGCGGCACCGTCACCGTCACGTCCAGGCCGAGCGCCCGATGGGTTGAGCTGGTCGTCGAGGACTCAGGTGAGGGAATCGAGCCTGAGCACCTCACCCAGATCTTCGACCGCTTCTACCGAGCCGACACCTCACGCAACCGACTGCACGGTGGCAGCGGCATCGGCCTGACCATCTCCAAAGCCATCGTCGAAGCCCACCAAGGCCGGATCTCCGCATACAGCGCCGGCCGCGGAACCGGCACCACCTTCACCCTCCGCCTCCCCCGAACTGAAGCGTCCCGGGTTTGATGCACCCTCGGTTACGTGTGAGCGGCCGGTTGGCCGTCACGGACTTGTGCATAGTAGTTGGCTTCGGCCTGGATCGGCGGGATGCGTCCGAGGTGGTGCATCAGCCGGCGGGTGTTGTACCAGTGAACCCAGTCGGCGGTGATCATCTCCAGGTCGGACAGCCGGTCCAGCGGCCCGTCACGGAACGGCGAGTCGGCCCGGACGCATTCGTGCTTGTACAGGCCGATCGTCGTCTCGGCGAGCGCATCGTCGAGCGCATCGCCAACCGTTCCGATCGGGGGCAGGAAACCCTCCAGGAACAGGGTCTCGCCGAAGTGCACCGAGGTGTACTGGGCGGGTTCAACCGATCGATGCAACACCGGCCTGTTGAAGGGAGCGTAGCTGCTGTTCGAAGACCTCCGTGGGAGTCTTCCAGCCGAGGGTCTTGCGGGGCCGGTTGTTGATCGCGAGGGCGACGGCTTCGAGGTCGTCGGCGGACCACCTGGAGAGATCGGTGCCCTTGGGGAAGTACTGGCGCAGCAGGCCGTAGTGTTCTCGTTCGTCGGTCGCTGCCAGGGCGAATGTGGATCGGCGAAGAACACCTTCGTCCCGGTAGCGAGCGCGAACTGGGCATGGCCGGAGAGCTCCTTCCCGCGGTCCCAGGTGAGGGTCTTGCGTAGCTGCTCGGGCAGTCGCGTCATCGACGCCACCAGGGCGGCGTTCATCGCGACGGCGCCGTACCCGCCGAGGGAGGGACCGTTCTTCACGGGTTGGTGCTCACCCCAGCCTTCCAGCCGAGGTAGGTGCACGAGGAGTGTGGATCGGCTGCTGCGTTCGATGAGCGTGCCGATCGCGGACCGGCCCGTCCCGATGATCAGATCCCCCTCCCAGTGCCCCGGGACCGAGCGGTCCGCAGCTTCTGCGGGGCGCTCTGAGAGGACAACATCGGCGGTGACGTGCCCTTGCGGTTTGTTGCGTGATCGCGCCCGAGGCACACGCAGCGCTCGGCCGGTGCGCAGACACGTGACCAGCTCGCGCTTGAGCGCGCCACGGCCCTGAATGAACAGCGACTGGTAAATCGCCTCGTGGCTGATACGCATGGACTCATCCTGGGGGAAGTCGATCCTCAGCCGGTGCGAGATCTGTTCCGGGCTCCACGCCGTCGACCATCGCCGGTCCTGCCGATGCGGCTTGTTCAGCCCCTTCCACGCGGGCGTCTCCGGACCTGCGACGGTCGTGCCGTCGGGCCTGCGGACGCTCCCGTCGAGCCGTTCCTGCACGTACTCACCCAACGCGTCGTTGCCTACGAGCTTCGCGGTCTTCGGGCGCTTCGCGGCCTGCTGCGCCTTCCACTGAGCCACCAGAGCCCGGTAGACCTGCTGGCCGCTCCTGGTCGCCGCGTTGCGGCGCAGCTCGCGAGAGATCGTCCCCGGGTCGCGTCCGATCTTGCGGGCGATCTCTCGCACCCCGTGCTTTTGGGCACGCAGGAGCGCGATCTCCTCGCGCTCGGCGAAGGACAGGTAGCGGCCCGTGGGCTCGTCCAGGCTGATCGGCGGCATGCCGCCAGCGTGACGGAACCAGCGGGCCCCGACCGGCCAGGACACACCCACAGCCGCCGCGGCCTCGACCGTCGTCACCCCCGACGCGATCCGCCGCCAGAAGTCCCGCTGCACCGCCCGAGACGGCTCCGGCCGGCCGGGTGAACGCATCGGCGGACGCAGCGCCCGATCCGACGCCCACTGCCGCCGCGCACCCGCGGTCACCACCGGCACCTGCTTGTTGACAAGTCCCACCGCACACCTCCCGTACTTGAGGTGTTGCGACGACCAGTTGAATCCGCCCTGCGATCCGGCATCAGAGTGATGGATCGCTTTGTCCGTTGACGTGTGGCCTTCCCGGGCCCGTAATGCGGCGGCCTGGCGGATCGCGGACTCGACAAAGCTGGTGTGCTTGGACATGGCGCAGTCCCAGCCGACAATCCGGTTCGCGAACGCATCGATCGCGAACGCCGTGTAGGCGAAACACCCGCTGGCCATCCGCACATAGGTGAAGTCAGCGACGACCAGCCGGCCGGGCGCTGGGGCCCGGAACAGGCGTTTCACGAGGTCCGGCGCCCGATCGTGAGCCGGGTCGGAGACCGTGGTTCGGATCTTGGTGACCCGCCGCACCCCTTCCCAGCCGTTGACCCTCATCAGCCGCTCGACGGTGCACCGGGCGACCTGGATGCCTTCCCGGTTCAGGTGCGCCCACATCTTCAACGACCCGTACAGGCACTCAGGGCGGCGTCTGCCGCGGTCGTCGGGCTCGTAATGGCCCGCCAGCACCCCAGTGAGGGCGAGGTCGGACAGGACCCGTTTCGACGGCGCCCGAGACAGCCAGGCGTAGAAGGTTCTCGGGGCGATCTGGCAGCCGTGCTCGGTGAGCACACGACAGATCGGAGCGACCCCGAACCGAGCCCGATGCTCGGCGACGAACGCACAGATCAACGGTGTGGCGGGTCGCTCTCCCGCACGAAGAAAGACGTGGCTGCCTTAAGAATCTCCACCGTGCGCTCCAGCTCGGCGTTCCGCCGCTTCAGCTCCCGGATCTCCCGAGCCGACGCGGTCGTGGTCCCCTCGGCCTGACCCGTGTCGACCTCGGCCTGACGGATCCACTTCCGCAACGTCTCAGCGTTCATCCCGAGCCGGCCCGACACCGTCTTGATCGCTTCCCATTCCGAGGCGTAATCGCCGCGATGATCGTGAACCAGCCGGACCGCCTTCGTCCGAGTCTGCCCGTCGTACTTGGTTGGCATGGATGCCACCTTCCCAATGAAGGAGGTGTGCATCAAACCCGGGATGGTTCAAACACCGCACTGACAACGGCCGACATCCAGCCAGGACCGCAGCCGCCCAAAGCCACGGCCAAGTCATACCGGAAGCGGCTGGCCCCGTAGTCCTCGTTCATCATCGGCGTCGCCAGTACAGCACCATCGCCAGGCCGCACAGCGCGGCCACAGCGACGAGCGGCACCTCGAAGGTGGAGTCGATCAGGACATTCACCACAGCCATCGGGCCGATCGAGACAGCTCCCGCCACGGCGAGCGCCACACCCGGGCACCCCGCGCCCGGGTGCGGAACGACTGTAGCGGCGAGGTAGAGGTCAGACTTCCTGTCGCCGTGATGTAGCCGCCCAGCACCCAGAACACCCGGTCAAGCCACTTCTTCATGCCGGGCGCCACAGTCGAAAGCTCCTCCAACGTGACCCCCGATGTAGCGGACATCCTCGGGCAGCAGCGCCGGCCGTAACCACAGAAGGTAGAGGCCGATCCCCACCAGAATCACACCGCACCCGGCGACGATCACCGCGGAAAGCGGGAATCTGGCTGTTCAGCTCACTGCAACACCCACTCTCATCCGTCGCGAGGACCTGGGCGCTGTTGCCGACGCGCAAACACCGGAACCGCCGACCAGACGAGAAAATGTCGCTTCCTGCCCACCGCCTCCCCAGCGCCTGGATCATCGTTGGTCTCATGGTGAAACGACTAAGGCGGAGGCTGTTGGCAACAACGACCGCCCAACTCGGCTGCATGATCATCAGTCGTGGACGGGCTGGCCGCTGACTTGGTGGTCGACGTGGAACAGTGCCTCGGTGAGGAGGTTGCGGACGTGGGCGCCTCGAAGGCGGTAGACGATTCGGCGTCCGTCTCTGGTGCCTTCGACCAGGCCGGCGAAGCGGAGCTTGGACAGGTCAAGAGCCGCCGAGCACCTCGAGCCGGTGACTGGGTCGGGTGCCCCTTCTTCACCGCCTGCCCCAGCAGCGCCTCGTGAGGTGGTCCTCTGATTCCGGACAGTGACCATTGTCTGGTTACGCGGCTTTGGTGGTGATTTCGTGGTACCGGCGGTCGCAGACGAACAGCACGCTCGGTTTCCCGGCGACGTCGGCAGTGGCTGTGGTGGTGTTGGTCATGCGGGGTC
>JBBRYD010000072.1:0-17638 GCA_038238065.1 Propionibacteriales bacterium
GATGCCGCACGTGGTCGCCAACGCTCACCCTCAGCTGCTCGACCTGGGCTACACCGTCGTCGCGGCCAACCTCGACTCCGGCGTGGGCCGCACCATCGAGTCCCTGTTGACGACGAACCACCGACGGTGACCCCGTGCTCCACCACCAGCGCGACCAAGCCTCCGGACCTCCACGCGACGTGAGCACCGCCATCGAGGTCCAGCCGTTCTCGTTGAAGTTGCTCGGGCGAGGCGTGGCGATCTCGTTGCTGCCTGTGCTGGCCGGTCTCTACGTCGCCACGACGACGTTCGGCGGTTCGCTGCTGCCGTGGCGCCCGACGATGGTCGACCTCGACGTCTACCGTCGAGCCGGCCGGTTGCTGCTCGACGGCGGTGATGTGTACAACCTGCCCGGCCAGCTGCCGTTCCTCTACCCACCCTTCGCGGCGCTCCTCGCGGTGCCGCTGGCGCTGCTGCCCTCGGTGGTGGTGCAGGTGACGTGGACGGCGGCCGGGGTGCTGGCGGTCCTCGCCGTGCTCCACCACTTCGGGCTGACGGGGTGGGTGCTGAGCCTGGTCGGAACCTTCACGGTCATCATCGTCGAACCCGTCAGCGAAACGCTGGCGTTCGGACAGCTCGGCATCTTCCTGGTGGCGCTGGTCCTGCTCGACCTGGCCCCCGGTTCGCGGGTCCTCCGCCGTCGCTACCTGCCCGAGGGGGCCCTGACCGCGCTCGCGACCGCGGTCAAACTGACTCCCGGGATCTTCCTGATCTACCTGATCGCCAGTGGCAAGCGGCGCGCGGCGACGGTCATGGCGGCCGTCGGTCTGCTGGTCACCCTGGTCAGCGCCGTGATCGTGCCGTCGGCCTCCATCACCTTCTGGGGCCGGCTGGCCCACGGGGACACCGGACTCGGCCACAGCATCATCTACTACACGAACCAGTCGGTGATGGCCGATGTCGTGCGCATCTTCGGACTGGGAGCCGGCGCCGTTCGGCTCGGGCTCGCCTGGTCGGCGGTGGTCGCGGCCCTGGGCGTCTGGTCAGCGGTGGAGTGGCATCGCGTCGGCGCCGTGCGGCTGGCCGTCAGCATCTGCGGGGTGGCCGGACTGCTGGCGTCCCCGGTGTCGTGGCTGCACCACTTCGTCTGGGTGGTGCCGCTCGCTCTGTGTCTGCTGCCGGGGACGCTCATCACCCCCGAGCCCCACGGCACGCCGTGCGAACCAACGCCGGTGCTGCCGAACTGGTTCCGCATCCTGGGCTGGCTCTTCGTCGGCTGGGTCATCGTCTCACCCTTCCGACGGCTGCCCAACGGCGCCGACGTCGAGCTGGACTGGACCTGGTCGCAGAACGTCCTCGCGTCGGTGACGGCCGTTCTCGGGATGGCGATGCTGGTGGCCGGTATTGCGGTGGCGCGCGGTCAGCGCGGTCGGCTCCGACCCCGTCCAGCCTCAGGGCTCAGGGGTAGACCGCTCCGGAGAAGTTGACCCGCAACGTGTAGAGCGAGCGCGACGCCGTGATGAAGAGGTGGTTGCGCTGCCGGCCACCGAACACCAGGTTGGACACCACCTCCGGGATGAGCAGCTTGCCCACCAGCGTCCCGTCCGGCTCGTAGCAGTGCAGCCCGTCGTGGGCCGCGCCCCACAGCCGGCCACGGGAGTCGAAGCGGATCCCGTCGTACCCGTCGGGGTCGGCTGCGAAGAGGGCGCCACCGGACAGTGAACCGCTCTCCACGTCGAACACCCGGATGTGGTGCTCCTCGCTGTCGACCACGAACAGCTGACTCTCGTCAGCGGAGAAGGCGAGCCCGTTGGGCTGGGTGAAGTCGTCGGCGACCTCGCTCAGCGTCCCGGCGGGGTCGACCTTGAACACGTGGCGGGTGCCGATCTCCTCCACCGCCTGGTGGCCCTCGTAGTCGCTCCGGATGCCGTAGCTCGGGTCGGTGAACCAGATACTGCCGTCGGAGTGCTCCACCACGTCGTTGGGGCTGTTCAGCCGGTGACCCTGGTAGCCGTCGGCCAGCACGGTGACCGAGCCGTCATGCTCCAACCGGGTCACGCGCCGGGCACCGTGTTCGCAGCTGACGAAGCGCCCCTGGCGGTCGACGGTCCGACCGTTGGCGAAGTCCGCCGGGGCGAGAAATACGTCGGTGCGGCCGCTCAGCTCGTCGTAACGCAACACCCGGTCGTTGGGGATGTCGCTGAACAGCACGTAGCGACCGGCGGCCTGATAGGCCGGTCCTTCCAGCCAGCGGCCGGAGGTGAAGACGCGTTCGACGACCGAGTCACCACCGGTGCCTTCGAAACGGGCGTCGTAGGACTCGAACCGGGCAGGGGTGACGTCGGACACGCCAGCCATCACACCACAGGTAGGTAGGCACGGCTGAACGAAAACCCCTCATCGGCGTTCCCACTCGGCTGGATGGGTATCGTTTGGCCATGACCCTGCTGCAGCCGTCCGAAGCTCCCGCTCAGATCGGACAGCGGCAGTGGTGACGCTGACGGAGGACCGAGTCGTCCTCCTCGATGAGAACGGTCTCGTCATCGGTGACCACGATCGCCGCGCCGTCCACTCCGACGTGACCCCCTTGCACCTCGCCTTCTCCCTCTATCTCTTCGACGACCGAGGACGCGTGCTCTTCACCCGCCGGGCCCTGGAGAAGGCCACCTGGCCCGGCGTCTGGACCAACAGCTGCTGCGGTCATCCCCGACCCGGGGAGGCTATGGAAGACGCCCTGCGCCGACGTCTGAACGAGGAGCTGGGAGTCGAGGTCGCGGATCTGACCTGCGCGCTACCCGACTTCGCGTACGCGGCTCGTGACGTCAGCGGCATCTGGGAGAACGAGGTCTGTCCGGTATTCGTCGGACATCTGCTGCATCCAAACGGGACTCTCCGCCCGAAACGTGAGGAAGTCATGGACTGGAACTGGGTGGAGTGGGCTGACATCGTTGCGGGCGTCACCGCTGCGCCCTTCGCGTTCAGTCCGTGGGCGGTTCAACAAGTCGGCCGCCTCCCCGAACCCACCCCAGAGCCCAGGCATCTCTAGGGGTCCCAGCTCACCCACATCCATCGGCACCGCAGCAGGCGCGCAGACCGAACCTCGGAGGACCAGACAGAGTGAACACCACCCAGCCCTATGACCCGGCTCCAGCAGACTTCGCAGGGCCCACTCTGACCGAAGCGGGGGTCGCTCTGCACAGCGCCGAAGCGCTGGTCGCCGACGAGCGCGGCAGCTGGACGTCACCCACCCAGGCCCACCGAATCGTCGCCCTGCCCCGTTACCCGGCGTCGGGACTGACCACTCATCTGAGCGAGGTCGACGAGACGCTGACGGCGGCGTTGGCCGACCTCAGCGAGCTGTGGGCCACCGAGTTCGACGACGGTGGCCACCTCGACGTGTTGAGCGACAAGGATCTGCCGGCCTTCATCTCCGAGCTGCTCGGTACCGGCGGGAAGCGGATCCGCCCGGCCATGTGCTACCTCGGCTGGCTGAGCGCACACGGAACGACCAGTGAGGTCGGCCGGTCGCACGTCGTCACCGTCGGCGCGGCGCTGGAGCTGCTGCACATCTTCGCCCTGATCCACGACGACGTGATGGACGAGTCGGCGTCGCGCCGCGGTCTACCCTCGGTGCACGCCCAGGCGACGCAGCTGCACCGGTCCAGCAACGCCCAGGGCAGCGCGTCCCGTTTCGGCGAGAGCATCGCCATGCTGGTGGGCGACCTGGCGCATGCTGAGGCCGACGCCCTCGCGGCGGCGCTGCCTTCGGAGATGCGACAGATCTGGCGCGTGCTGGTGGTCGAGCTGGTCTGCGGCCAGCGCCGCGACCTGACCGGAAGCGTCGCCGGTCGCCGCGACCTCGGTCATGCCCGTCAGGTGGCCCGGATGAAGTCCGGGTCGTACACGGTCGAGCGCCCCCTGCAGCTCGGCGCCGCCGCTGCGCAAGCGCCGTCACCGGTGCTGGCCAACCTGGCGGTCTACGGGCGTGAGGTCGGCGAGGCCTTCGCGCTGCGCGACGACCTGCTGGGCGTATGGGGTGACCCGGCGTTGACCGGCAAGCCCGCTGGCGACGATCTCCTGTCGGCCAAGCCCACGGTCATCTTGTCGTTGGCCCAGCAGCGGGTGGCCGGGTCGACACGACAGGTCCTCGACCGGGTCGGCACCCCACAGCTCTCCGCGGCCGACATCGCTCTGCTGCAGGACGAGCTCCGCGTCTGCGGCGTGGTCGACGCGGTCGAGTCCATGATCAGCGTTCACCTCGACCACGCCCTCTCCGCACTCGACGACGATGTGCTCCACCCCGAGGGAATCGCGGGTCTCACCCAGATGGCTCACCAGATCGCCTGGCGCACGCGATGAACTCTCCTCTCCCGACCACGCTCGAGAACCAGAAGGACCTCACATGACTCGCGTCATCGTCATCGGAGCCGGCCTGTCCGGACTCGCCGCCGCCTGCCACCTCACCGGCCGCGGCTACGAGGTCACGGTGGTGGACCGGGCCGACATCCCTGGCGGCCGCTCGGGGCAGCTGGTGCAGGACGGCTTCACCTTCGACACCGGTCCCACCGTGCTGACCATGCGTGACCTGGTGGCCGAGGCCCTGCGTGCGGTCGACACCGACATCTTGGACGTGCTGCCGATGCGGCGGCTCGACCCGGCTTACCGGGCTCGCTTCGCCGACGGCAGCACCATCCACGTCCGCTCCGGCCACGAGGCGATGCGACAGGAGATCGCCGACACCTGCGGCAGCGTGGACGCCGCCGCGTTCGACGACTTCGTCGACTGGCTGCGCAAGCTCTACGTGGTCGAGATGCCGCACTTCATCGACCGCAACTACGACTCGCCGCTCGATCTGATCAGCTCTCCGCGGGCGGCCGCGACCCTGTTGAGGCTCGGGGCGTTCGGTCGCCTCGGGGCCGCGGTCAAGAAGCGGTTCCGGGACCCGCGGCTGCAGAAGCTGTTCAGCTTCCAGGCGATGTATGCGGGGTTGGCGCCGGACTCCGCGCTCGCGCTGTATGCCGTCATCACCTACATGGACAGCATCGAGGGCGTCTGGTTCCCCGAGGGCGGTATGCATGCCGTCCCAGCCGCCATGGCCGCCGCCGCCGAGAAGGCCGGCGCCCAGTTCCGCTACTCCGAGAGCGTGACCGCCGTCCTGCGCCGGTCCGACAACGGTGGCGTAGCCGGTGTGCGGCTGGCGACCGGTGAGCAGCTGAGTGCCGACGCGGTGGTCTGCACCCTCGACCTGCCGGTGGCCTACGAGACGTTGCTACCCGACCTCAAGCCGCCCCGCGGCACGGTCAACGGGGATTACTCCCCGTCGGCCGTCGTCTGGCACGTGGGTGTCCGGGGCGAACCGGACCCGGCCATCGCGCACCACAACATCCACTTCGGAGCCCAGTGGACCGAGGCCTTCGACGCACTGATGAAGCATGGTCGACTGATGCCCGACCCGTCACGGCTGGTGACCGTACCGTCGGTCGACGACCCGACCTTCGCCCCACCGGGCTGCGCGACGCTGTTCGTGCTCGAGCCGGTGCCCAACCTGACGGGCGGCGTCGACTGGGTGCAGGAGACGCCGCGGATGCGCGATCGGCTGCACGCGTTCATCAGCGAACAGGGCTACCCCGACGACATCGTCACCGAGGAGATCGTCACGCCGCTCGACTGGGAGCGTCAGGGGATGCGGGCCGGCACCCCGTTCTCCCTGGCCCACACCTTCGCTCAGACCGGGCCGTTCCGACCGGCCAACGTGGAGAAGAAGGTCCCGGGTCTCGTTTTCGCGGGCTCTGGCACGGTGCCGGGTGTCGGCGTCCCGATGGTGCTCATCTCGGGCAAGCTCGCCGCGCAACGGGTGGCCGCGTACCTGCCCAGCCGAACGAGCTGATCGTGGCGAAAGCGCTGGATCCCAAGCTCGAGATCGGCTACCGCGAGTGCGGGCGGTTGACCCGGGAGTTCGGCACCACCTACTTCTGGGGGGCCGCACTGCTGCCCAGGGCCCGTCGTCAGCACGTGTACGCCGTCTACGCCCTCTGTCGGCTGGCCGACGACATCGTGGACGATACGACGATGACCCAGACGGAGTCCCCGCAACAGACGGCGGCCCGGCTGGAGGCGTTCGCCACCAGCTTCCGGACCTCGTTGGCCACGGGTGACAGTGACGACCCGGTGATGGCCGCCGTCGTCGACACGGTCAGCCGGGCCGACATCGACCCGGAGTGCTTCGACCGGTTCTTCGCTGCGATGGCGATGGATCTGACCCAGACCACGTACGAGACGTGGGAGGACCTGTGCGGCTACATGGAGGGGTCAGCCGCGGTCATCGGTGAGATGATGCTGCCGGTGCTGCAGCCGACGTCCCGTGAGGCCCGCGAACCCGCTCGGGCTCTCGGTCTGGCGTTCCAGCTGACCAACTTCTTACGCGACGTCAACGAGGACCTGGACCGGGGCCGGGTGTACGTGCCGCAGGAGGACCTCCGTCGCTTCGGCGTCGACATCGAGTCGCGCACCGTCACCGACGGCTGGCGGGCACTGATGGCCTACGAGATCGCCCGCAACCGGGGGCTCTACTGGGTGGCTGACACCGGCATCCCGATGCTGCCCGGCGCCTCGGCGCGTTGCGTGGGCACAGCCCGGGTGCTGTACGCACAGATCCTGGACCGGATCGAGAAGGAAGACTACGACGTGTTCTCCTCCCGCGTCCGGGTGCCGACCTGGCGCAAGGCCACCACCGCGGCTCGCATCCTCGTCACCGGGCCGTCCCACATCAGCATTCGCATTCCCGGAAAGCGGTCCAGGTCGAACCATGTCCCTCAAGACGCGCACTAGCCCCGACCCGGTCCCGGTCACCCGACCGCGCATCCCGATCACCCGGTTGCCGCAGCCCACTGTCGACCGGATGGCCCCGACCTGGCGACAGGCCAAACCAGGCCGTATCGCCCTGTCCCTCGACCTGGCCCTGGCGCAGAACTCGGGCGGCTGGTTCGTGGCCGGGATGACCTCCGACGTCGGCCGGGCCACCTCGCTCACCCGGACCATCGCGGGCCGTGAGATCGTGCTGTGGCGCAACACCGCCGGTGAGCTGGTGGCCGGACCGGGCGCCTGTCCACACCTGGGTGCCCTGCTCGACAACTGCGCGGTGGTGCAGGGCACGCTCTACTGCCGGTGGCACGGGTTGGCGCTGGAGGAGAAGGGCGACGCCGCCTGGCGGCCGTACGAGGCCTGGGACGACGGTGTGCTGCTCTGGGTCCGGCTACCCACCCGGGGCGAGGTGCCGACCGAACGGCCAGCCCTGCCGCCTCGACCGCCCGCCTCGGCCTCGGTCGCCGCGGTGCTGGTGGAGCCGGGTCGCTGTCAGCCCGAGGACGTGATCGCCAACCGTCTCGATCCCTGGCACGGCGCCTGGTACCACCCGTACGCGTTCAGCCACCTCGAGGTGGATGACGCGGCCAGTACCCCCACCAAGCTGGTGGTCGACGTGGCGTTCCGCTTGAGCCCCACCTGGGGAGTCCCGGTGAGAGCGGAGTTCTTCTGTCCCGACGCCCGCACCATCGTGATGCTGATCACCGAAGGCGAGGGTCAGGGCAGTGTGGTGGAGACCCATGCGACGCCGTGCGGGGTGGATGCGGCCGGTGACCCGATCACGATGATCACCGAGGCGACCATCGCCTACTCCGACCGCACCGGCTTCCAGGTCGCCCGCTGGCTGGCGCCGCTGCTGCGTCCGGCGATCAAGCGAACGGCCCACCAGCTCTGGGTGGACGACCTCGCCTACGCCGAGCGCCGCTACGAGCTACGGATGCGCGGGGAGTACCCGGGCTGAGACGACCGGTGCGCCCTAGCCACTACGGAGCAACCGCCGTCGGGCCCGACCGACCACCGGGTGTCGGCTCCGCATGGGAACGGTCCAGAGGTCGTGACCCGCGAGCGACCACCGGCCCAGCAGCTGGTTGGCCGCCAGGAAGCCCGTCGTCGCCGCCCGCTCCATCAGGGCGACGGGATAGTTGCACCGGATACCGTCGCCGGCCAGCACCAGCCGGGGGTCCGGGGTGGTCACCTCGGGCCGGCGCAGCCAGGGACCGGTGCCGACGAGCGGGCAGTCGTCCTGCAGGAGCCACTCCTCCGCCCTGACCTGGGCCGCGCCCGTCTCGGGGTACACCTTGGCCAGCTCCTGGCGCAGCTGAGATCGCACCTGGACCTCGTCGGCGTCGTCGGGCAGGGCGTAGGCGTGCACCTCGACCACCGAGCCGGCGTGCTCCTCTGACCATCGGCGGGCGCCGGCCTCGAAGCGCTCGAGCACCGTGACGTTGTCGAGGGGGCCGTACCCGCTGGTGCCGAGGAACGCGGGGCGGTCGGCGTGCACCCGGCGGTCCAGCCACAACCGCCAGACCGCGAATCGCGGCGCGTCCCGGGTCTCGGCGAGTCGGTTGCGCCAGTCCGGGTCGCCCAGCTCCGGTGCGGAGGCGACCAGACGGCGGGTGGTGCGCAGGTCGGTGGCCAGGACGACGGCGTCCGCGGACAGTGTCTGCCGGTCGGTCGTGACCCGGACGCGGTCGGCGTCGGTGAAGTCCAGCTCCTCCACCGTCTCTCCCGTGCCCACCTGAACCCCCAGCCCGGCCAGATAACGACCCAGCGGCGCCCACAGGACGGTGTCGTAGTCATCCACCGGTACGTCGAACAGCAGCCCCTCGGAGGAACCCAGGAAGTAGGTGTGGAACATGCCGACCAGCTCGCCGGCCGAGAACTCCGTGGGCAGGGCGAAGAAGCTGCGGGCGAAGACCTCCAGGGCCAGATGCCGGGCCCCGGACGGGAACCGCAACCGGTCCAGGAACTGCGAGGCACTCTCACCGTCGTAGGTCGAGAAGGTCGCCGGGAAATCGACGTCCAACAGCTCGAGAGCCGCGGGCACGTCCACCTGCGCCAGGTCGGCGGCGGTGAAGCTCGGGCTCTGCGCCACGAACGCCGCCATGTTGAGCGGTGGCGTCCTGGGCATCTTCGCGAACGAGTCACGATGCCCCCCGGCCAGCACCAGAGGATAGTCGGCGACCGCGGTCAACCCCGAGAGCGTCGGATCCACCCGACGGATCAGCGCCCGGAGGTTGTAGTACTGCCGGAAGAAGGCATGGAAGCCGCGGCTCATGGTGACCGGGGCGGACCCTGCATCGTGCTCGACGGGCCAGGCGCGGACCCGGCCGCCCAGCTGTGGCTGCTGCTCGATCAGCGTCACGCCGACGCCTCGCTCGGCCAGCCCCACCGCGGCGGCGATGCCGGCGATGCCGCCCCCGAGCACGACGGTCGACGGCTGGGGTCTGTCGGCCGAGGGCCGTAGGCTACCGCCGCTCGCCTGGTGCCGGACCGCCTCGCGATCGCGTCCCGGCAGCCATGCCCGGGTCCTCACGCCAGCTCCGGCTTGCGGGCCCGGAAGGTGTGCAGGATGCTGCGTTGCCAGCCCTGGACCGTTCGGACCTCGACATCGACGAAGCCGGCCCTCTGCAACCGATCGGTGAACACCTGCACGGAGTCGAAAGCTCGCACGCTGCGCCACAGGTAGCGATAGAGCGAGGTCTGGCCGGACGTGATCAGCGCGAGCGGGATGACCACCAGCCAGCAGACCGCGGTCCAGATCGCTGGGGCGTGCCGCGACCCCTGCACGGAATACTCCTGGGTCACCAGCGCGCCGCCGGGTGTGAGCAGGTCGAACACACCGCCGAGCACGGCGTCCCGGTCGACCACGTTGCGGAACAGGTAGGCGGCGAACACGCCGTCGAGCGGTTCAGCCAGCCCCAACTCCATCCGACACGCCCGCAGGTCCTCGGCCCGGCCGTGCTGGAAGCTCACCGAGTCGGGCCAGCGCTTGGCGCTGGCCCGAGCGAGCATCTGCGTCGAGGCGTCGACGCCGACCAGCTGAAAAGGACGGTGCTCGTCGGCCAGCGACTGCACCAGCGCCACCGTCGAGGCACCCGACCCGCACCCCAGGTCCGCCAGCCGGACCGCTGCCGATCTCCCCGGGAGCCGCTCCAGCAGCGACTGAGCGGCGGAACGGAGATGCTTGTGGTAACCGGGGTTCAGGCCGACCATCAGGTCGTACGTCTGGGCGGCACCGTCGAAGGCCAACGGCACGTCGGTGGTGTGGGCGGGGCTCAGCATGGGTACGTCAGGCTCCTTCGGGTCGGCCAGCGTCTGGTCCGGGGGCGTCTGGTCGGGTTGCGTCTGGTCGGCGGGCGTCTGGTCGGCGGGCCAGATGGCGGCGCCACAGCAGGATGGCCAGGGTGACCATGGTGAAGCCGAAGCCGAAGTCCTCGACCGGGATGTCCCACGGCACCCGGAGGCCGAGCATCTGGTCCGGGTCGTAGATCACGATCGGGTCGGACAGCTTGGTCAGCCAGCCGTCGACCAGCACCTGGAAGGCGAACACGATGCCCATCGACACCCAGTACTGGGCGCTGCGGAAGATCCCGGTCCGGAACCAGGCCATCTCCAGCGCGACCACGGCGAGCACGCTGATCACGGTCATCACGGTGTACTCAGGCATCGCGGGGCGCTTCGGCGTCGAGCGGCCGTCCACTGGGCTGCGGCGTCCTGCGCAAGCGCCGAACCCGCCGCATCACGTGACCGACGGCCTCATAGGTCAGCAGGCCGCAGATCGGGATGACGATGAAGAACGTCAGCTCCTCCAGGGGCATCTCGAACATCAGCCGGATACCGGTGACGAAACGGGGGTTGTAGGACCAGTGGCCGGCGACGATGCCGATCACGTCCCAGACCGAGAAGACCAGGACCACCGGGACGACCGCGAAGAGCAGCGCCCCGACGCGGCGGTAGACCCGAGCGCCGAACACGAACTCCAGCGGCAGCGTGACCAGCAGACAGGCGGCCATCAACATCAGGTACTGATATTGACCGATGACGCACCTTCCTCGAGCTCGTCGCCGCCGGATCGGGCGGAGGGTGATCGGGGCGGCGGCCACGACGATTCATACCCTACCCAGCGCCCAAGAGCCCAGTCCGCCCCGCGGCGGACGTGATCGGCGTGGTCGCCCCCGGCGACATCCCACGGTCAGCGACCGACGGTCGCTACCCGGTCACGGGCCCAGGCCAGCACCGCGGCCAGGTCGACTCCGTACGTGGGACCGCCGGTCGCGCCGTACTCGTCCAGCCGAAGCGCCGCGCGATCCACCAGCCGCCCGGCCCCGACCTGGTTGCCTCGCGCGGCGTGGGTGACCGCCACGCAGAGCTGGGCCAGGCCCTGCCAGAGGTCCCGTTCGGCCTCCGGTCCCGCCTTCCAGCGCGCCTCCAGCACCTCATGGGCCGAGAACGTCCGCCCATCCGCGACCAGGGCCCTGGCCACGGCCAGCGTCTCCTCGGGCGGGAGCGGGTCCTCCGAGACCGGCGGCACACCGACGGCCCCGTACGGCAGCGGCCGGCCCAGGGCGTCCCTCGGCCGGGCCTGACGAGCACGCCCGGCAGCATCGCGGTCGCGGTGATCGCTCATCCGGCTCACTGTAGTGGAGACGACTTCCAGTGGAGGGTGCCGCTTGCTGTGCGGGCCGGGCCGACACGCCGGCAGACCCGCAGGTTCAGTGCCGGGTCGCGGGTTCACGGCAGAGCGCCCGGGCGGTGGTCAGGAATGGTCGAGCCGCATCCTCGGCGCCCAATGACCAGACGTACAGGCCGGTCGAGACCCGCTCCAGGAAACCCCACTCCCAGATCGCGGCCTCGTCCTGGCCACTGCGGTCCGCCATCAGCCGGCTGTAGCTGCGGGCCACCGTAGCCGGGTCGCCGGCCAGGAGCTCGGGGCACCAGTCACGCACGGCAACCCCGAGGTCATACACCGGATCACCGACGAAACCGCTCGGATCGACCAGCACGAACCCGCCGACGGCACCCGGCCGGGGTCGCAGCACGCTGAGCACGTTGGCCGCCGCCGCGTCACCGTGGACGACCACGCAGGCATCCGGGTCGAAGGCGGCCGATCGACGCCCGGCGCACTCGAGCGCACGGGCCAGCACCACGTCCGGGTAGTCGGGACCTACGCGCAACCAGAGGTCACTGACCATGTCACCGAGCGCGGACGCCTTGTCGTAGGGCTTCGCTTCCGCTCCGTCCGGCCGCGGGACCCGCCAGGCCAGCGGCAGCAGGTCGCAGATGATCCCGAGCTGCGCCTCGGGCAGCAGTACCGAGCGGCTGAGCGAGGGGCCGAGGCGCTCCAGCAGGACGGCGTGGAGGTCTGGCTCTGACCGGAGCACCCGGACGTATCCCCGCCCGTCGGCCGCCTCGAGCGTGCGGATCTCCGCTGCGGTCGCTGGATCGGGTACCGCCAGCTTGAGCACCGCCGGCCCACCGGCGCAGCGCACCTCCGCCACGAACGCCGACGTACCGCCACTGAGCTGCTCGCCGAGCGTGAACGACCATCGCTGCTCCAGGGTGCGCACCAGGCTCGGCAGCTGGTCCAGCCAGACGGTGCCGGGCCGACCGAGCTCTCGGGCCTTGGCACGGACGATGGCCGGCAGCACGAACGGATCATCGGACACCGTTCGATCCTGCCCCGACGGTGAGGTCAACGCCACCGAGTTAGGGGGCGGCACGCTGGATACGAGAAAACAATTGAAAATTCAAATGACCGCACCTAGGCTCCCTACGTCTCAGTTTCTGGTGGCCTCGGCCGCCGACAGCGATCACTAGGAGAACCGTCATGACCCGGATTGGCATCATCCTCGGCAGCACCCGGCCAGGCCGCAACGGCGAAGCAGTGGCGAAGTGGGTCCTCGAGCAGGCCGCGCAGCGCGCCGACGCCGAGTTCGAGCTCGTCGACCTGCTCGACTACAACCTGCCGCACCTGGACGAGGCAGTCCCGCCGTCCATGGGCCAGTACGCCCACGAACACACCCGCAGGTGGGCCGCCAAGATCGCCTCCTTCGACGGGTTCATCTTCGTCACCCCGGAGTACAACCACACGACGTCGGGTGCACTCAAGAACGCCATCGACTTCATCTACGGTGAGTGGAACAACAAGGCCGCCGGCTTCGTCAGCTACGGCTCCGCCGGCGGTGTGCGCGCCGTCGAGCACCTGCGTCTGATCATGGGCGAGCTGCAGGTCGCCGACGTCCGCACTCAGGTGTCCTTCTCGCTGGCCACCGACTTCGAGAACTACAGCGTCTTCACCCCGGCCGGCTACCACGAGGGCCTCGCGCAGACCCTGTTCGATCAGGTCGTGTCCTGGAGCACTGCGCTCGAGTCGGTCCGCAAGGTGTCGGTCGCCGCGTAGTAGTCGCCACTCGTCGCGCTCCAGCGTCCGGCGAGGGGCCGCCGGCTGGGGGCCGGGCTGGGATGGGGGTCAGGCTGAGGTGACAGTTCCCCAGGTATACATGGGGAACTGTCACCTGACCTAGGAAACTTCGTGGGTAGAGCGCCAGTTCCCCAGGTATACGTGGGGAACCGCCGGGCAGCTACGGAGAACATACGTTCGATTAACGGTTACTCTGACCTGGTGACCGGCAAGATCTCCATGTTCGGGACGCTCGAGTCCCGGGGCGTGGCCGGCGACCGCGACCGGGGCGGCGTCCAACAACGCAAGCGCCGGATCCGTCATGTGTTTGTGGCCCTGCGGGTCGACGACGTGATCATCGAGCGGCCAGGCGTGCTGCTCGACTGGGTCCAGCAGCCACAGGGCTGGACAGCCCGGGTGGCCTACGTCGCCGACGATGAGGGAACGTTGGTCGTGGCGTGGTTCGCAGCCGCCCAGCTGACGCCAGTGCCCCAACTCTGAGGCGCCTTCGAGCCTGCGACTCCCCCAGCTGGCCTGCCCTCAGTGCGCGCCTTCCGATTCGAGCCGCGCCTTGACCTCGTTTCCGGACCATGGCGCCCGGACGCGGCACCCCTCCCCCCAGCTAGCCCCGTTTCCGGACCATGGCGCCCAAACGCGGCACCCCTGCCCCCCGCCGAGCCCCTTTTCCGGACCATGGCGCCCAAACGCGGCACCTTGCCCCCCGCCGAGCCCCGTTTCCGGACCATGGCGCCCAACCGCGGCACCCCAGTCGGCACCCTGAGGAACGAGAGCACACCGACGATCGCCGGCGCGCGAGATCCGTACCGCAGGAGGACAGCGCGTCCACGCCGGTGGTCATTCGCGTCACGCGACCACTTATCCGTCTGACAACTCGGTGAGGCAGAGCCCGAGCCGCTGCCGGTACCGAACCCGTTCATCGGTTCTCACCAACGGCAACTAAAGTTGACGCTACTCGTCCGTCAACTTAGGATGACGACCATGGAACCTGTTTCGCATGCCGCCGGCGACAGCACCAGTGCAGATCCCGCCGTCGGGCTTCGCGCGGTTGCCGCCCTACGTCGACTCACCGAGCAGCTCGAAGACCTCCAGGTCGAGAACGCTCGAGCACAAGGCTGGTCCTGGGCCGACATCGCCAAAGCACTGGGCATCTCGAAGCAGGCGGTCCACAAGAAACACTCCGGGCACGTGCCCGACATCCACGGGAGGTAGTCATGTTCGAACGCTTCACCCAGCCAGCCCGGACCGCAGTCGTCTCCGCCCAGGAACACGCGTGGTCCTTCCAGCACGACGAGATCGGCGTCGCTGACGTCTTGCTCGGGGTGCTGGCCGACGATCGATCCTGCGCTGCACGAGCACTCCGTCGGCTGGGCATCGAGCAGGCAGCAGTCTCGGCCCAGATCGGGTCCGGCTCGGGCGAGACGCTCGGAACCGCGGATGCCGAGGCTCTCAGTTCCATCGGGATCGACCTCGACGAGGTACGGCGCTCAGCCGACCAGACGTTTGGCGGCGGCGCGCTCAACCGTCCGCGGCGGCAACGTCGCGGCCTCTTCGGGCATCGTGGCGGGGGTGGTCACGTCCCGTTCAGCAGAGAATCCAAGGCGGCTCTCGAGCTGTCGCTGCGGACGGCGATGGCTCGGGGTGACCACTACATCGGTACGGAACACCTGCTGCTCGGCCTGATGGCCACCGAGGACGGTTCCGCCTTGGCTCTTCTTCGCCGGATCAACCCGACCCTGGACGGCGACGCCATCGCCGCAGCGGTGAACGAGGAGCTCAAGCGGAGCGCCTGATCCCCGCGGACAGGCTGGTGAGCACCCGACCACGCTGAAGGGTCGGGGTTGACCTCCGGGGTAACACGGGATTGAGCACGCAGATTTAGGCCGACCAGGCACACTGGGCCGGTGCCTGAGCTCCCCGAGGTCGAAAGCGCCCGTTCCGTGATCGATCGGGCGGCGCTGGGCCGGACGATTGCCGACGTCGACGACACCGACAGCTGGGAGTGCCGACCACATCTCCCGGGCGACATCCGTGAGGCCCTGCTGGGGCGCCGGCTCACCGGAGCGTTCCGCCGCGGGAAGTCCATGTGGTGCGAGACGTCCGGCGTCGGAGCCGACCAGACGCCCGGTCCGGTGCTCGGGATCCATCTCGGCATGAGTGGCCGGATCCTGGTGACCGACGGTGACGGCCAGCTCACCGAGGGCGGCGACTGGCTCGGCGGTCGCTACGGACAAGGAGCCGAACAGCCGGCGCACAAGCCGGTCTGGGACCGCTTCACTCTCACCTTCGACGACGGCGGCACGCTGCGCCTCTTCGACAAGCGCCGGCTCGGTCGGGTCCGGCTCGATCCTGACCTGCACGCGCTGGGACCGGACGCCGCACTGGTCAGGGTCGCCGAGTTCCGTGATCGCGTCGGCCGCGGCAGGGCGCCGATCAAGGCGCGGCTGCTCGACCAGTCGGTGATCGCCGGGGTGGGCAACCTGCTGGCCGACGAGACCCTCTGGCAGGCTCAGCTGTCACCGCGCCGACCCACCGACGAGCTGAGCACCGATGAGCTCACCGCCCTCCACCGCGCCCTGCACCGCGCCACCCAGGCCGCGATCACGAACGGTGGCGTGCACACCGGCACCATCATTCCGTTCCGTGGGGCGGGCAGGCACTGTCCACGTTGCGGCACCGAGATGATCAACGCCACGGTAGGCGGCCGCACCACCTGGTGGTGCCCGCACGACCAGACCTGACGCTCCGATCCGCTCATCGGGACACTGCGCCTCTCACGGCCCACTCGGCCCGGCCGCACACGGTGCGCCGTCGAAGTCGAAGATCGCAGTGGCTGCTGCTGGCACTGGGAGGCGCGATGGTTGTCCCACGGCAAATCCCTCGACATCGTCGCATTCTCGGAAAGCAATCCTCTGGTCGTGGAGATCACCGATCTGACGTATCAGTTCCTCGGGCCGATGATCGACGTCCTCAGCACTCGATGACACCTAGTGCCAACCGCCGCTGATGCTGCGGCCGCAGAATCTATCGCCGCTCTCTCTTTCGTTTCGATATCTGACTCCGCAAAGCGTGGTCGGCATTATTGGTGAATCATGTAGCCTTATAAACGCAAGGCGGCAAAGCCGTTCTTTACCGCACTCGGGTCTATGCCAAGAAACTGGGTCAGCCCGATATGGTCAGTCGCCGCAAGAAGCAGCCAATCTCCGTCGAGCGCATTGATGACATGGTCAGCGTGACCATGACGCCACAGCGTGCGCAGCTGATCGCCGCGTCACTCTGGTTGGGCGAAGGCAACCACCAAGGATGGCTCGACGACCTGTCCGGAGTGATAGAGGCCGCGGCGGAAGGGTCTGGGGAGTTCGACCCCCGACGAGCGGCGACGCAGCCGTACGAGCTCCCTGAGGATGCTGCGCTGGACCTACCGCTGCCGAGGGAGCGGATACCCGTCGAGCATGATCCAGTCATCGACAGCTTGTTCTCCCCTGCCGCCCTCGCCGCCGCGATGCTGGCGCCGACCGAGACAGCAGCCGCGATCGCTCTGCAGCAGATAGCCGACCAGGCCGCGGACTCCGCCCGCGACGCGGTGGCCAAAGCGGCCGCGACCACCGCCCTCGCTGCCCACGTGGCCAAGCAGGCCCGCGCCGCAGCCACCACAAGCGCTGCTGACGCCATGGCCGAAGTGGTCAGTCGAACTGCGGCTTCGGTCCAGCTGAAAGCCGAAGCAATCGCCCAGGCTGTCCGGCTGGCGGGCCACGACACCCCCGCGACCGCGATGAGCACGGCCCAGGAGACTGCCTTGGCGGCAGCGACCGTCGCCCGAGCGGCGTCCGAGGCGGCTACGGAAGCGGCGACCGTGGCGGCTGACTCGGCCATGTCCCTGGAGCTCGAGGTGGCCGCCACGGCAGCCGAGGTGGCCACCGTGGCTCACGAAGCTGCGCTCCAGGTGGCGATCGACACCGCTACAGCGGCCAACGTCGTGCGGGCGGCGCGCTAGCGGCGGATTCAGGACGTCGAGCTGCTCAAGACGTCGGAGCTGTCGATCTTCAGTGTCCCGTTGTCGTTGACCAAGCCGTACCGGGTGCGCTCGGTGACCACCCGGCCGTCGTCGAAGTCGTAGACCACGGTGGCCTCGACCCGGTTGCGCGACTGCCCTTTGGCCCGGGAGACCGACACCCGATCGACGTGGCCCCAGAAACGCTTGTACGAGTTGCGCCCTCCGGTCGTACCCCGCTGGTAGGAACGCGTCAGCCGATCCCAGCCGTCGTTCACGTCGCCGGGCATCAGAGCGTAGTAGTCGGTGATGGCGGCCTCGAGCTGCCCGGCGGTCGGACTTTCTGAGGAGCTCGTCGTCGACGCCGACGTCTTCGCGGTCGCCGA
>JBBRYD010000073.1:0-17278 GCA_038238065.1 Propionibacteriales bacterium
ACGAGGTACAGCGGCCCGGCCACGCCGACCTGCTGGCCCTGCACGCCACTCTGCTCGAGCTGCGGCGCACCTATCCCGACCTCACCGACCCACGTTTCGACCTGGCCGTCACCCGGTCCAACGACGAGGACGGCTGGCTGCTGATCGAGCGGGGGTCGATGGTGATCGCGGTCAACTTCCACGCCGACGGCCAGGAGCTGGAGCTGCCGGGTACGGTCAGGTCGGTGCTCCAGGTGGGCGAGGTGTCCGTCGACGAGACAGCCGTCAGGCTCGGCGGGCACAGTGCCCTCGTGGGCCAGCGCAGGGAGAGCCGACCCGGAGCCGAGGGGCCGTAGCCAGAGCGCTCGACCCTCGGCGGCGGTCAGTCGAACTTGATCTCGCGCTTCAGGATCTTGCCGGTCGGACCCTTGGGGAGCACACCGAAGCGGATGATCCGGGGATACTTGTAAGCAGCGATCTGCTGCTTGACCCAGTCGCGCAGCTCGTCCTCGGTGACCGTCCCGCCGTCCTTCAGAGTGACCAGGGCGGCCACCTCCTCGCCGTGCAGCGCGTCCGGTACCGCGAAGACCGCGGCCTCGGCGACGTCGGGATGGGCGTAGAGCACCTCCTCCACCTCACGCGGGTAGACGTTGAAGCCGTTGCGGATGATCATGTCCTTGACCCTGTCCACGATGAAGTAGTAGCCGTCGGCGTCGCGGGTGGCCAGGTCGCCGGTGTGGAACCAGCCGCCGCGCATCGCCTCCGCCGTGGCCTCGGGCTGGCCCCAGTAGCCCTTCATGATGTTCTCGCCGCGAATGACGATCTCGCCGATGGTGTCGTCGCCCACGGGCTGGTCGTCGGCGTCGCGGAGCTCGAACTCGACGCCCCGGATGGGAGTCCCGACCGAGCCGGGTTTGGTCGGGCGGTCCGGGTGGTTGAACGAGGCGATGGGGGAGGTCTCGGACAGCCCGTAGCCCTCGATCAGCGTGAAGCCGAAGGCCTGCTCCGCCCCGCGGAGCACCTCGACGGGCAGCGACGCCCCGCCGGAGGCTGCCCGGGTCAGGGTGCTGGTGTCGAAGCGCTCCGGCTGCTTGACCGCGAGCAACCCCATGTACATGGTCGGGACGCCCAGGAAGAGGGTAACCCGGTCCCGTTCGACGATCTGCAGCGCCTGCTCCCCGTCGAACTTGGGCAGCAGAGTCAGGCACGCCCCCGCCGCGATGGCTGCGTTGAGCGCCACCGTCTGCCCGAACGAGTGGAACAGCGGCAGCCCACCGAAGAGCACGTCGCCGGGTCCGATCGGCATCAGCGTCTCCCGTGAGGTGACCACGTTGCTGCTCACGTTGTGCTGCGACAGCTCGGCGCCCTTGGGCGTCCCGGTGGTGCCGGAGGTGTAGAGGATGACCACGGTGTCGTCGGCGTCCCGGTGCGCCACCTCGGTCGTGGGCTCCACGCCGGCCAGCGTCGAGTCGAACTCGCCGGGGGTCACCACGATCACCTCGGTCCCGGTACTGCTCGCCGCCTTGGTCGCCTCCGCGGCGAACAACGCGAACACCACGGCCACCTTCACCCCGGCATCGGTCCAGGCGAACGAGATCTCGCCGGCCTTGAGCAGCGGGTTCATCGGCACCACGACCGCGCCGAGCCGGAGGATGGCGTAGTAGACGACCGGGAAGTAGGCCACGTTGGGCATGATCAGCGCCACCCGGTCGCCCGGACCGACGCCACGTTCGGCCAACAGCGTGGCGCAGCGGGCGGCCAAGGCGTCCAGACCGCTGTAGGTGAGGATGGTCTCGCCCTGCTTGATCGCCGGCAGGCTCGGATCTGTGGCGGCGCGGTCGGTGAGCCAGCAGGCGATGTTGGAGTTCCCGGTCATGCACCGACCATAGTTTCTGTGGCTGCCCGATACACCGGATTGCCCGAATCCGGAGCCGGCCACTTCATCGTAGGCGGAGCCCCGCCGACCGTTCCCGCCGACATTGCCACTCGCCCGCGGGGCGCAGCACCTCGATAGACTCGGCGCGGCCCCTCACCCACGCCACTCACCCGAGCCCACCAGCGCACCCAGCAGAGCCCTCCAGCAAGGGATGTCCCATGACCCTGTCCGAACTCAGCCCCGACGAACTGACCCAGCTGCACGCGGAGACGACCGCCGCCTACCGGCAGCTGGTGGCCGACGGTCTCAAGCTCGACCTGACCCGCGGCAAACCCTCGTCGGAGCAGCTGAATCTCTCCAATGCCCTGCTCAGCCTGCCGGGCGCCGATGACTTCACCGACGCCTCGGGGGTCGACTGCCGCAACTACGGCGGCACCCAGGGCCTGCTCGAGCTGCGCGAGATCTTCGCCGAGCTGCTGAACGTACCGGTGGCTCAGCTCGTGGCCGGAGACAACGCCAGCCTGTCGATCATGCACGACACGCTGGTCTTCTCGCTGCTCAAGGGAGCAGTCGACGGGGCCGCGCCGTGGAGCGGCCAGCCCACCAGGTTCATCTGCCCGGTGCCCGGCTACGACCGGCATTTCGCCCTGTGCGAGCAGTTCGGCATCGAGATGGTGCCGGTACCGCTGCGGGCTGACGGTCCCGACCTGGACGCCGTGCGCGAGCTCGCGACGGACCCGGCGGTGCGCGGGATGTGGGTCGTGCCGACCTACGCCAACCCGAACGGCGCCGTCTACAGCACCGAGGTGACCCAGGCCCTGGTGTCGATGCCCACCGCTGCCCCGGACTTCCGGATCTTCTGGGACAACGCCTACGCCGTACACCACCTGAGTGACACCGTGTATCCCGCCATCGATGTCCTCGGGCTGGCCGAGGCGGCGGGCCACCCCAACCGGGTCTTCGTCTTCGCCTCTACCTCCAAGATCACCCTGGCCGGGGCCGGCGTCTCCTTCTTCGCCAGCTCACCGGCCAACGTCGCCTGGTACCTCCAGCACCTGAGCAAGCGCACCATCGGTCCCGACAAGGTCAACCATCTGCGCCATGTCCGCTACCTGCGAAACGCCGACGGCGTCCGGGCCCTGATGGCCCAGCACCGGGCGATCCTGGCGCCGAAGTTCGAGCTGGTCACCTCCATCCTCAGCAAGCGACTCGGGCCCTACGACGCGGCGACCTGGACCGACCCGGACGGCGGATACTTCATCAGCCTTGACGTCACCGACGGCACGGCCGCCCGGGTGGTGGAGCTGGCCAAGGGGGCGGGCATCCTGATGACGGGTGCCGGGGCTGCCTTTCCGTACGGTCGAGACCCGCACGACCGCAACATCCGGATCGCCCCGTCCTTCCCCTCACCGGACGACGTGGCCAAGGCCATCGACGGTCTGGCCACCTGCGTCCTGCTCGCGGCGCTCGAGCAGCAGGTGGGCGCGTGAGGTGACCACAGTGACCGTCGGTGCGTTTGTGGCTGTGCTGATGCGTTTCGGGAGGGGCCGGCCGGTTCGACTCATCCCAGAATCCTCAGTAGACTTCCTCTCTTGGTGAAGCACCACTGTTCTCGTGCGCCCTGAAGCGGACTCAAAGGCTGATGGTGAATCATCGAAGGGCAATAGCTCAACTGGCAGAGCATCGGTCTCCAAAACCGAAGGTTGGGGGTTCAAGTCCCTCTTGCCCTGCAAGATCGTCCGCACCCGGGTGCGGTGGCCAGTACCGACAGTCGATCGAAGGGCACAGCGTGGCGGACAAGGACGAAGTCGACTCGACCGAAGAGTCGGGCGAGGCGGTCGACCCGTTGACCGACGGCAACCGCGACGCTGCCGAACCCGAGGACCTCGTCGACGGGGAGGACGGGCTCGACGCCTCGCCCGCAGACGATGAGCCGACCGAGGGTGAACGCGAGCTGGTCACGGTCGGTGCACCGGCCAAGGACCAGTTGGCGGGGGCCGAGGACGACAGCGCGCCCGTGGCCCGCGGTCGGCAGAAGAAGGACAAGGCCACTCCACGGCAGAAGCAGGCGGTCGACAAAGACCGCCGCACCGGTCCGGTGACGTTCCTGAAGGAGTCGGTCAGCGAGCTGCAGAAGGTCGTCTATCCGACGGGCAACCAGCTGGTCAACTACTTCATCGTGGTGCTGATCTTCGTCCTGTTCATCATCGCCATCGTCAGCCTGCTCGATCTGGCTTT
Source organism: Propionibacteriales bacterium (assembly GCA_038238065.1). GTDB lineage: Bacteria > Actinomycetota > Actinomycetes > Propionibacteriales > Propionibacteriaceae > Microlunatus. The sequence continues at coordinate 4,094 of JBBRYD010000073.1, forward strand.
CGGCAAGGCGATCATCGCGATCTTCAGCTGAAGACCGCAGCCAAACAAGTTACGGAGAGACCCACGTGTCAGACCCCTTCTCAGCCAAGGATCCGGTGAACGCCTCGCCGTCCCCGGAGCCCACCGACCCCGCCGCCACGAACGGCTCGTCGGACGCTGACGACTTCGACATCGACTTCGGGACCGAGAGCTACACCTCGTCCACCGACGACGACGTCGACATCAACCTCGACTTCGTCCCCACCACGGCGCCGGTGGAAGAGGACAACGACATCAACCTCGACTTCGGCGACTTCACCAAGACCGAGGAGCCGGCCGCCGAGGAAACCGAAGGCGACGACGACGACGACGAAGAGTCAGACGAGGGCAAGAACGCCCTCGAGGCCTTCCGGACCGAGCTGCGGACCAAGATGGGCGACTGGTACGTCGTCCACACGTACTCCGGGATGGAGAACCGTGTTCTGCAGAACCTGGAGAACCGCGTGTCCTCGCTCAATATGGAGGACTACATCTACGAGATCATCGTCCCGACCGAGGAGGTGACCGAAATCCGCAACGGCCAGCGCAAGCTGATCAAGCGGACCGTGCTCCCCGGTTACGTGCTGGTTCGGATGGACCTCACCGACGAGTCCTGGTCGACCGTCCGACACACGCCGTCGGTGACCGGCTTCGTCGGTCACTCCAACCAGCCGGTGCCGCTCAGCCTGGACGAGGTCGAGAAGATGCTGGCCCCCGCCGTGGTCGCCGCAGCCAACGCCGCCTCGGACAACCCGGCCAAGAAGAAGAAGAAGATCGAGGTCGCCGACTTCACGGTCGGCGACTCCGTCATGGTGGTCGACGGTCCGTTCGCGGGTGTGCACGCCACCATCACCGAGATCAACGTCAACAACCAGCGTCTCAAGGCGCTGGTCGAGATCCTGGGCCGCGAGACCCCCGTCGACCTGACTTTCCCCCAGATCCAAAAGGTCTAGAATAAGAGGTCGCGTCACCTCGTTGTGAGAGGTGGCGCGCGCCACGTCAGCCCATCAGAGTCGGACCAGCCCGGTTCGGCCCATCGACCACAGCAAGGACCCACTCAGCTATGCCTCCCAAGAAGAAAGTAGCGGCGCTCGTCAAGGTTGCCCTGAACGCGGGCTCCGCGACTCCCGCTCCGCCCGTCGGTACCGCCCTCGGTCCGCACGGCGTCAACATCATGGAGTTCTGCAAGCAGTACAACGCGGCCACCGAGGCCATGCGCGGAAACGTCATCCCGGTAGAGATCACCATCTACGAGGACCGCACGTTCACGTTCATCACCAAGACGCCGCCCGCGGCCGAGCTGATCAAGAAGGCGGCCGGCCTGACCAAGGGCTCCGGCGTACCGCACACCCAGAAGGTCGGCAAGATCTCCAAGGCGCAGGTCCGCGAGATCGCCACCACCAAGCTGCCCGACCTGAACGCGAACGACGTCGACGCCGCCATGAAGATCGTCGAAGGCACGGCCCGCTCCATGGGCGTCACCGTGTCCTAAGGCTCGCTCCGCTTCGCCGTCGGAATCGCTTGAGCCCGCCGTCTTCGTCGGATCTAGGGAACGAAAAGCGTGTTCCGCTATCTCCTCCTGCAGATCGGCGGCGCGATTCCTCTGCGGTGGGCACGGTGACAAGCAGCACAACCCCAGTAAGTCGGAAAGCCTGGGAGGGCCGAGCGCGGTCCGCACCAGAACTGGTCGATGAGCCAAACCCGGCTCATTATGAATCGTAAGGAAACCAGCACATGAAGCGCAGCAAGTCCTATGTCGAGGCGGCCGCCAAGGTCGACGCCGACAACCTGTATGCCCCCGTCGAGGCACTCAACGTGGCCAAGACCGGTGCCAAGGCCAAGTTCGACGAGACCGTCGACGTGTCCATGCGGCTCGGTATCGACCCCCGCAAGGCTGACCAGATGGTCCGCGGCACGGTGAACCTCCCCAACGGAACCGGTAAGACGGCGCGGGTCCTCGTCTTCGCCACCGGTGACCGCGCGGAGGCCGCCAAGGCCGCCGGCGCCGATGAGGTCGGCTCCGACGACATGATCGAGAAGGTGGCCGGCGGCTACCTCGACTTCGACGCGGTCGTCGCGACGCCGGACATGATGGGCAAGGTCGGCCGGCTCGGCCGGGTGCTCGGCCCGCGCGGCCTGATGCCGAACCCGAAGACCGGCACCGTGACCGTGGACGTCGCCAAGGCCGTGACCGACATCAAGGGCGGCAAGATCGAGTTTCGCGCGGATCGGCACGCCAACCTGCACTTCATCATCGGCAAGGCGTCGTTCTCGACCGAGCAGCTGTCGCAGAACTACTTCGCGGCGCTCGACGAGGTGCTGCGGCTCAAGCCCAACAGCTCCAAGGGTCGTTACCTGCGCAAGATCACCCTCTCGACCACCATGGGTCCGGGCGTTCCGGTGGACACCAACAGGGTCAAGCCTGACGTTGAGTGACCGTCCCGTCTGAGCACCGTCGCGATGCTCGCGGTCGGCTGGGTCGCCGCGATCGTTGCCTGCCTGGGGTATGGCGCCATCACCTTCACGGTGGAGATGGTCGTCGTGTCGATCATGGGTTGATGCGCTTCGCCGCCTGCCGGGAGCGACTGGCTGGTCAGGTGCGCCGATCACGATGTCAGTGGGTTCGCCTAGTCTGCGAGAGTGAGTCCTGAGCTGAGGATGGGCACCGCCCGCGCGCGGTGGGTGCTGGGCGCTACGATCGCCGGCTCCGGCCTGGCCTCGCTGGACGCGACAGTCGTCAACGTCGCGCTGGCCCGGATCGGGGAAGACTTCCACGCCAGGTTCAGCGCCCTGCAGTGGATCGCCAACGCCTACACGCTCACCCTGGCGGCGTTCATCCTGCTGGGCGGCGTGCTGGGGGACCTCTTCGGTCGCCGTCGGGTGTTCCTGATCGGCGTCGTCTGGTTCGCCCTGGCGTCGGCGCTGTGTGCCTTTAGCACGGGAGAGTCCATGCTCATCGCCGCCCGGGCCCTGCAGGGCGTGGGTGGCGCGTTGCTGACTCCGGGCAGCCTGTCCATCATCTCGGCCACCTTTGCTGCTGCTGAACGAGCGAAGGCGATCGGCGCCTGGTCGGGTCTCGGCGGCATCGCGGGGGCCATCGGACCGTTCCTGGGCGGCTGGCTGGTCGACATCAACTGGCGGCTGGTCTTCTTCATCAACCTCCCCATCGCCGCCGCCATCGTGGCCATCGCGATCGTGCACGTCCCGGAGACCAGGGACGAGTCCGCAGGCGGCAGCAAGCCACAGGTGGATGTGCCGGGCTCAGCCCTGGTCGTGGTGTCCCTGAGCGGAATCACCTACGCCCTGACCTCGGCGGGCCAGCGCGGCTGGACGCTGCCGGTGATCGCATCGGCAGTCGTGGGCGTGGCGGCCGGTGTGGCCTTCGTCCTGTTGGAACGGCGGACCCGCGACCCGCTGATCCGGCTGGACATGTTCCGCGACCGCGTCTTCGCCGCCACGAACATCGTCACGGTCTTCATCTATGCGGCGCTGTCCATCTTCTTCTTCCTGTTGGTGCTCCAGCTGCAGGTGGTCAGCGGCTGGTCACCGCTCGGCGCCGGGACCTCGCTGCTCCCGGTGACGGCGCTGATGCTGCTGCTCTCGGCTCGATTCGGGGCGCTGTCCCAGCGGATCGGTCCACGCTCGTTGATGGCCGTCGGGTCCCTGCTCGCCGGCTCGGCCTTTGCCTTGGCGTTGCGGATCGGCCCGGACGCGTCATATCTGACCGATGTGCTGCCGGTGGCCGTCCTGATGGGCCTCGGTCTGTCCTGTGTCGTCGCGCCGCTGACGGCGGCGGTGCTGGGCGCGGCCCCGGCGCATCTGGCCGGCGCCGCCTCCGGCATCAACAACGCCACCGCTCGGTCGGCCGGCTTGCTGGCCATCGCCGTGGTCCCTGCCCTCGCCGGCCTGTCGGGCGCCGGAGTCAGCGACGCTGCGGCCTTCGACCGAGGCTTCAGCGTGGCTATGGGTATCGGCGTCGGTCTCCTGGGGGCGGCGGCCGCGGTCTCCTGGTTCGGCGTCGGGAGAGGGAGCTCGATCGGGCAGACTCCCGACGACCCGGATCGGATCCCGATCCACCGCAACAGTCACTGTGCCGTCGGTGGGCCGGCGCTGCACCCAGAGCCCGGACGACCGGGCGCTGGTGGAAGTGTCGGGCGTTGACCCCCGGTCAGCCCTGAGGCACAGCGGCCGCGGCCCGCGACAGCGCATCACCGCTGAGGCGGAACATGGTCCACTCGTCCATCGCCACGGCGCCCAGGGATCGGTAGAAGTCGATCGACGGCGAGTTCCAGTCCAGCACCGACCACTCGAACCGTGCGTACCGGCGGCTTACGGCTATGGCGGCCAGGGACTGCAACAGGGCCTTGCCCAGGCCGTGGCCACGCTGCTCCGGGGCGACGTAGAGATCCTCGAGATAGATGCCGTGCACTCCCGCCCAGGTGGAGAAGTTGAGGAAGTAGAGCGCGAAGCCCACCACGGCCACGTCGTGGTTCCCGGTCGAGGTCTCAGCCACCAGCGCAAAGGCGGCCGGCTGCGGCCCGAACAGCGCGGTCTCGAGCTGCTCCTGGGTGACGTGCACCTCGTCGGCCGCGCGCTCGTACGCCGCCAGGTCGACGATCAGCTCACGGATGCGAGAGACGTCCTCGACGCGCGCCTGACGCACGGCCGGATGCAGGGCGACGGAGTCGGCATGGCTCACCCGGTCAGCGTAGGCGGCTCACCAACGCACGAGACCGCCGCACCCTGACGGTGAGACGGTCTCGTGTGACGTGCGGTGGTGCGGGGCGGGTGTCAGCCCATGCGGCGGGCACCCTGGTAGGGCATCGAGTTCACCTTGGCGTAGCCGACCGGCTTGCCCGGGCGGGAAGCGTGGATGATCTTGCCGTTGCCGACGTAGATGGCCACGTGCCTGATGCCGCCGTAGTAGAAGACCAGGTCGCCCGGCTTCAGGGCTGACTTGGAGACCTTCTTGCCCTTCCTGAACTGCTGACGGGCCTGGTGGGGCAGGTTCACCCCGGCCGACTTCCAGGCGCCCATGGTCAGCCCCGAGCAGTCCCAGGAGCTGGGGCCGGACGCTCCGAAGCGGTAACGGTCACCAATCTGCTTCTTGGCGAAGGCGACGGCCTTGGCTGCCCTGGAGTTGGAGTGCGTGCTCGTCGCGGCGCTCTTGACGACCGTGGCCTTCTTGACGATCGGGTCACCGGCCTGCAGCAGGTTCCAGACCGAAACGGTGGCGATGCCGGTGGGTCGGAGCTTCCCGGCCCGCTGGACGGACTTGACGGCACTCGCGGTGGCGGTGCCGTAGTAGCTGGTGGCCTTGACCGTACGGCCGGACGCGTTCAACGAGTTCTGCAGTCGCTTCACCGAGCGGCCCCTGTCACCGACCTTCAGGGTGGGCCTCGAGCCGCGGGAGATGAGGGCGACCCAGGACGAGGCGTACACGTTCCCCGACGGGTTGACGTGGTGGTCGCGCTGGAACTTCTTCAGCTGCGACGAGTCCGTGCTCGAGAAGCTGCCGTCGATGCTGACACGGTAGCCGGCTCGGTTGATCAGGCACTGGGCGGCGGTGACCTCGGTGCCCCTGGCGCCCTTCTTGATGGTCTTGTACGTGGTGAACGCCGTCTTGCAACCTGACGCCGCGCCGGCAGGCAGCTCGGAGGCAGCGAAGACCGTGAAGGTCAATGCTGTTCCGGTTGCCACTGCAGCTGCGGTTCTCAAAAGTTTGTGCATGCGTGCTCCCCCTTGGAGTGGGCCCGACCTGGGTGATGGCTTCGACGTCACTGGCGAAACCCGCTTCGTTGCGCCGACATCCGGGCCGGCTGGCGTACGTTATCAAAGCGTGACCTTGTTACACAATCTTGACCTTTTTCTCAGGCTCAACGGGGTGTCTGGGAAACTCTCAGGCTGCAGGTGCGATAAGGCATCGTTTTGGTATCCACGGGGGACGATTTGGCCTGTCCGTGGCCCAACCCGTACAGTTGGCGAAGCCGAAGACCGCTGGTTGGTCGAGCGCGAGTGCAGCCGCATCCGGGTCTCGATCTGAACATTCCTCACGGAGACCCGCGCAGGTGATCGAGAAGAGCAGTGAGCGTTGATCTCTGCTGGCCCCGTGACGCCTGTGCGCCGGGGCTTTTTTGTTGCCCGGACGCCTCCGTGGCCGGATGCCTCTCTGTGGGAGGGCCACGTCGGAGGCGCTACGTCCGTAGCACAGAAGAAGTGGAGGAGACTATGGCGAGGCCAGACAAGGCAGCCGCAGTCGCGGAGTTGCAGGACAAGTTCACCAACTCTGCTGGTGCGGTGCTGACCGAGTATCGCGGACTGACCGTGAAGGCGCTGAAGGAGCTGCGTCGCTCACTGGGCCAGGAAGCCACCTACGCCGTGTCGAAGAACACGCTGACCATGATCGCTGCTCGCCAAGCAGGCTTGGAAGGTCTCGACGAGCATCTCGTCGGCCCCACAGCGATCGCCTTCATCGACGGTGACGTGGTCACCGCGGCGAAGAGCCTGCGCGACTTCGGCCGGACCAACCCGCAACTGGTCATCAAGGGCGGGATCCTGGACGGCAAGTTCCTCGATCCTGACGACGTCCGCAAGCTGGCCGATCTCGAGTCGCGCGAAGTGCTGCTCGCCAAGGTCGCCGGTGGACTGCAGGGAGTCCTGCAGCAGGCCGTCTCACTCCTCGCTGCCCCGCTCTCCCAGGCTGCCCGAACGCTGGCAGCCCTCGAGACCGCGGCCGCCGAAGACCCGTCACTGCTCGCCGCACCCGTTGCGGTCGTCCAGCAGACGCCTGAGCCGACCGACCCGGAGCCGACGAACCCGGAGCCGACGAACGCCGAGCTGGTAGTCGAGGCGGCCCCCGAGCCGACCAACGACGAGCTGGCGGCTGAGGCGGCACCCGCCGTCGAGGCAACTGAAGATGCACCCGAAGCAGCGACCGCTGCGGAAGACTCAACCCCCGTCGCGGCTGACGCTGCGGAAGAAAACTAGAGAGGACCGCCATCATGGCCAAGCTCAGCACCAATGAGCTCCTTGACGCGTTCAAGGAACTGACCCTGCTCGAACTCAGCGAGTTCGTCAAAGAGTTCGAGACCACGTTCAACGTGACCGCAGCGGCTCCCGTTGCCGCAGTCGCAGCGGGTGGCGGCGGCGCTGCCGCCCCGGTCGAGGAGGAAGAGACCGTCGATGAGGTCGACGTCATCCTCGAGGCCGCGGGCGAGAAGAAGATCCAGGTCATCAAGGAGGTGCGTTCGCTCACCAGCCTGGGCCTCAAGGAGGCCAAGGACCTGGTCGAGGCCGCCCCCAAGGCCGTTCTGGAGAAGGTCACCAAGGAGACCGCCGACAAGGCCAAGGCATCTCTCGAGGCTGCCGGCGCCACGGTCTCCTACAAGTAGCACCTCTCCGACGGGTAGTACCGGTCCGCTCGCCCTCGTCGAACGATGAGGGAGCGGTCCTCAGCACCGCAGCGGCGGCGATCCAACGGGTCGCCGCCGCTCGTGTCTCCACCATCGGGTGCAGACCCCGGTGACGTCACTCATGAGAGGCGGGCCTGTCGTGATCGAGCTCACCGGCAGGAGCCGTCGGCTACCACTGGTCGCCGACTGCTCGAGCTGCTTCGGTCTCTGCTGCGTCGCGCCGGCCTTCTCCGCTTCCGCAGACTTCGCGATCGACAAGCCGGCCGGCCGGCCCTGCCCCCATCTCGGTGCCGACTTCGGCTGCACCATCCACGCACAGCTGCGTGATCGCGGGTTCCCCGGCTGTACGGTCTTCGACTGCCTCGGCGCCGGTCAGAAGGTGGCCCAGCTGACGTTCGGCGGTCGGAGCTGGCGTGACGATCCTTCGACCGCGCCGTTGATGTTCGACGTCTTCGGCGTGATGCGGGAGCTGCACGAACTGCTCTGGTACCTCACCGAGGGGCTCCGCTACGGTGCCGCCCAGCCGTTGTACGCCGAGCTCGACACGGCGGCTGAGCGGATCGAGGGGCTCACCCTGGGTACGGCGGAACAGCTGGTCCACCTCGACCTTGACACCGAGCACGCCCGCGTCAATGCGCTGCTGCTGCGCACCAGTCAGCTGGTCCGCTCTGGAGCCCGGGGCGGACGGTCGTGGCGACGGAGCGTGGAGCGTGGTGGCGCGGACCTGATCGGCCGCGATCTCACCCGGACCGAGCTGCGCGGGGCGAACTTGCGAGGGTCCTACCTGATCGGTGCGGACCTGCGCGGCGTCGACCTCGGACGGGCGGACCTGATCGGCGCCGACCTGCGGGCGGCCGAAGTCGGCGGAGCCGACCTCAGCGAGAGCCTCTTCCTCACCCAGGCGCAGCTGGACTCGGCCCGCGGTGACCTGCAGACGCGGATCCCCGTGTCGCTGCGTCGACCGGGCCATTGGCTCGGCTGACCCTGGCCGACCGACGTCGACCGAGCCGCACACCGTGGTTCAGGTCGGGGGTCGGAGCCGGAGCTCCTGCATCCCGCCGTCCACAGCCAGCGCGATACCGGTGGTCGAGCCGGACAGCGGACTGGCGAGATAGATGACCGCGCCGGCAACCTCGTCGGCACTCACCAACCGGCCGTGCGGTTGCCGAGCCTCCAGCGCGGCCCGTTCGGCGTCGGGGTCGGCGGCCGAGGCCAGTAACCGTCCGATCCAGGGGGTGTCGGCGGTCCCGGGACAGACGCAGTTCACCCGGACGCCTTCACGGAGATGGTCCGCCGCCATGGCGCGCGTCAGGGCCAGGATGGCCCCCTTGCTGGCGCTGTAGAGGGCGCGCTGCGGCAGCCCAGCCGTCGCCGCGATCGAGCAGGTGTTCACGATGGCTGCCGAGGACGACGTCCGGAGGTGGGGGAGCGCAGCTCGAGAGACGCGGACCGGACCCTGCACGTTGATGTTGAACACCCGCTGCCACTCCGCGTCGTCGTTGTCCTCCACCGTCCCCTGGGCGCCGATTCCCGCGTTGTTGACCACAATGTCGAGCCGGCCGAACTTCTCCACCACCTGGTCGACGGCGGCCCGCACCGAGACGTCGTTGGCGACATCGGTGGTGATGCCGAAGACGCCGTCCGGCACGGACGCTGGGTCGAGGTCCAGGGCTGCCACCCGTGCCCCACCCGCCACCAGGCGAGCCGCGACGGCCGCGCCGATGCCGGAGGCGCCGCCGGTCACCACGGCGACCAGGCCGTCGAACTCGCTCATGACGTCACCCCGGACGCGCGGCTGGCATCGTCGACTGGTGTCGACCGCTCCCAGTCGACGAACTCGTGCCGCTGCCGGCCCAGACCGTCGATCTCGATCTCCACCACGTCGCCCGCGCTCAGGTAGGGGAACCGCCCGGACAGGGCGACGCCTTCGGGGGTTCCCGTGAGCAGCAGGTCGCCCGGCTCCAGCACCAGGTACTGGCTGAGGTGCCAGATGAGGAAGTCGACGTCGAAGATCAGATCGGCTGTGGAGGAGTCCTGCCGCGGATCGCCGTTGACCCAGCTGCGGAGCCGTAGGTCGTGGTAGTCGATGTCGTCCGGGGTGACGAGCCACGGCCCGGTGGGCGTGAATCCGGGGCAGCACTTGCCCTTGCTCCACTGGCCACCCGACTGCTCGAGCTGGAAGGCTCGCTCGGACAGGTCGTCGGCCACCGTGAAACCGGCGATGTGGTTGATGCTCTCGGCGGGGGACTCCAGATACGACGCTCGCGTCCCGATCACCACCGCGAGCTCCACCTCCCAGTCGGTCTTGACGCTGCCGCGAGGGATCTGGACCGCATCATGGGGGCCACTGACCGTGTTGGGGGTCTTCAGGAAGATGACGGGTTGCGCGGGCGGCTGGGCGCCGGACTCGGCAGCGTGGGCGGCGTAGTTCATGCCCACGCAGATCACCGCACCCGACGCGCGGATGGACGAGCCGACGCGGCGGTTCGTCGCGTCGATGGTGCTCAGCGAGCCGGACTCCAGGGCTGATCGGGCGCGGACGATCCCGTCGCGGGCGAAGAAGGCTGCGTCGAGGTCGGTGGTCACACTGCTCAGGTCATAGGTGGCGTCATCGGTGAACACCACCGGCATCTCCGCACCGGGGTCGCCTAGTCGGCCGAACTTCATCGCGTTCTCCTTCGTTGCTTCGTCGGACACCGGCATCGAGTCCCGTCTCGGTGGACACCCGAAGGCTATCGGAGGTCCTCGAACGCTCGACGGGTGGCAGCGGGGGGTCGTCAGCTCGTCGAGCACCGCGGGCGCCTACCGGGCCGGCCCAACCGACCGCACCCTCACCGAGATCCTGACCGCCCCCCGCCCGCCCCTGGTGGCCTCGATCGGCCATGATCCACGCTCAGTCGGTAAGTTCTGTGCGAAGGTGCTTGCCAGCCGTCCGATCGGGAGTAGGCTTCCGTGCTAAGCGAGCAGTTGATTTGCCTGCTGTAATCCTTGCTGCCCTCGGGACTTTACTTATAGCCTCCTGCGTCCTATAGTTGAGGCTTGCCCTCGTAACTTGACGACCCGTTTCGTTTGACACGGGTCGTTCAGCATGCGTGCAGGTATGTACCAACCGCTTGCGAGCTTCGGAAGGACCACTTTGGCCGCCTCGCGCACCGCCTTGAAGAACAAAGTCGTATCCACTACAGGTCGTATTTCATTTGCCAAGATCGCCGAGCCCATGGAGGTGCCCGATCTGCTCGATCTGCAGATCGACTCCTTCGACTGGCTGGTCGGCAACGACGTCTGGCGCACACGTGTCGACGCCGCGCTGGCTGAGGGCCGCACCGACATCAACACCAAGTCCGGCCTCGAGGAGATCTTCGAAGAGATCTCTCCGATCGAGGACTTCTCCGGCACGATGTCGCTGTCGTTTCGTGACCACCGGTTCGAGCCCCCCAAGAACTCCGTCGACGACTGCAAGGAGCGCGACGTCACCTACGCCGCCCCGTTGTTCGTGACGGCGGAGTTCATGAACAACGAGACTGGCGAGATCAAGAGCCAGACCGTGTTCATGGGCGACTTCCCGCTGATGACCGACAAGGGCACCTTCGTGATCAACGGCACCGAGCGTGTCGTGGTGTCGCAGCTCGTCCGTTCCCCGGGCGTCTACTTCGAGCAGACCACCGACAAGACCTCGGACAAGGACATCTTCACCTGCAAGATCATCCCGTCCCGTGGTGCCTGGCTCGAGTTCGAGATCGACAAGCGTGACATGGTGGGCGTCCGGTTGGACCGCAAGCGCAAGCAGAACGTCACCGTGCTGCTCAAGGCGCTCGGCTGGACCGACGCCCAGATCCTCGAGGAGTTCGGCGAGTACGAGTCCATCCGGCTGACCCTGGAGAAGGACCACACCGCCACCGCCGACGAGGCGCTGCTGGACATCTACCGCAAGCTGCGCCCGGGCGAGCCGCCGACGCGTGAGGCTGCTCAGGCGCTGTTGGAGAACTACTACTTCAACCCCAAGCGCTACGACCTGGCCAAGGTGGGTCGTTACAAGATCAACAAGAAGCTCGGACTCGACCAGCCGTTCGACACCCAGGTCCTGACCATCGACGACATCGTCGCGGCGATTCGTTACGTGGTGGCTATGCACGAGGGCAAGGAGACGCTGGAGGCGCCGCGCGGCGAGCTCTTCGTCGAAGAGGACGACATCGACCACTTCGGCAACCGTCGACTCCGTACCGTCGGCGAGCTGATCCAGAACCAGCTGCGTACCGGCCTCGGCCGGATGGAGCGTGTGGTCCGCGACCGGATGACGACCCAGGACGTCGAGGCCATCACCCCGCAGACCCTGATCAACATCCGCCCCGTGGTGGCGGCGCTGAAGGAGTTCTTCGGGACCTCCCAGCTCAGCCAGTTCATGGACCAGACCAACCCGATCGCGGGTCTGACGCACAAGCGTCGTCTGTCGGCCCTCGGCCCGGGTGGTCTGTCCCGTGATCGTGCCGGCATGGAGGTCCGCGATGTCCACCCGTCGCACTACGGTCGGATGTGCCCGATCGAGACGCCTGAGGGCCCGAACATCGGCCTGATCGGTTCGCTCGCCTCGTTCGCCAGGGTCAACGCCTTCGGCTTCGTGGAGACCCCGTACCGCAAGGTCGACAACGGCCACGTGACCGACCAGATCGACTACCTCACCGCAGACGTCGAGGACCGCTACGTTATCGCCCAGGCGAACGCGAAGCTGGACGACAACATGCGCTTCTCCGAGGACCGGGTGCTCGTCCGTCGCCGTCACGGCGAGGTCGACAACGTGGTCGCCGAAGAGGTGCACTACATGGACGTCTCACCACGCCAGATGGTGTCGGTGGCCACGGCCATGATCCCGTTCCTCGAGCACGACGACGCGTCGCGGGCCCTGATGGGGTCCAACATGCAGCGTCAGGCGGTGCCGCTGATCCGTTCCGAGGCTCCGTTCGTCGGGACCGGCATGGAATACCGCGGTGCGGTCGACGCCGGCGACGTGACTGTGGCGACCCAGGCCGGTGTCGTCACCTCGGTGTCGGCCGACCTGATCGAGATCGCGCACGACGACGGCACCTACAAGACGTTCCGGTTGCTGAAGTTCCGCCGCTCCAACCAGGGCACCTGCATCAACCAGCGTCCGCTGGTCCAGGACGGGCAGCGCGTCGAGGTGGGCACCCCGCTCGCCGACGGCCCCTGCACCGACGCGGGCGAGATGGCGCTCGGCCGCAACCTGCTCGTGGCGTTCATGCCGTGGGAGGGTCACAACTACGAGGACGCGATCATCTTGTCCCAGCGCGTCGTCCAGGACGACCTGCTGACCTCGATCCACATCGAGGAGCACGAGGTCGACGCTCGCGACACCAAGCTCGGCGCGGAGGAGATCACCCGTGATATCCCCAACGTCAGCGAAGAGATGCTGGCCGACCTCGACGAGCGCGGCATCATCCGCATCGGCGCCGAGGTCAGCACCGGCGACATCCTGGTCGGCAAGGTCACGCCCAAGGGCGAGACCGAGCTGACTCCGGAGGAACGGCTGCTGCGGGCCATCTTCGGTGAGAAAGCGCGCGAAGTGCGCGACACCTCGCTCAAGGTGCCCCACGGCGAGTCCGGCACGGTCATCGGCGTTCGCGTCTTCGACCGCGACGGTGACGACGAGCTGTCCCCGGGCGTCAACCAGCTGGTCCGCGTCTACGTGGCCCAGAAGCGGAAGATCCAGGACGGCGACAAGCTGGCCGGCCGTCACGGCAAC
>JBBRYD010000074.1:0-17234 GCA_038238065.1 Propionibacteriales bacterium
CGTCCAGCTTGCCGCGGTGCGCCAGACCGCGGGTCCACGCGAAGATCGACGCGATCGGGTTCGTCGAGGTCGGATTGCCCTTCTCGTGCTCCCGGAAGTGCCGGGTCACTGTGCCGTGCGCCGCCTCGGCCTCCACCGTCTGCCCGTCCGGGGTGGCCAGCACCGAGGTCATCAGGCCCAGCGACCCGAAGCCCTGCGCCACGATGTCGGACTGCACGTCGCCGTCGTAGTTCTTGCAGGCCCAGACGTAGCCACCTTCCCACTTCATGGCGGCGGCCACCATGTCGTCGATCAGCCGGTGCTCGTAGGTCAGTCCGGCCGCGTCGTAGTCGGCCTTGAAGTCGGCGTCGAAGACCGCCTGGAAGATGTCCTTGAACTGGCCGTCGTAGGCCTTGAGGATGGTGTTCTTGGTGGACAGGTAGACCGGGTAGTTGCGCTGCAGCCCGTAGGACAGGGAGGCGCGGGCGAAGTCCTCGATCGACTTGTTGAAGTTGTACATGCCCATGGCCACCCCGCCGTCGGCACCGTAGTTGGCCACCACGTGCTGGATCGGCTCCGAGCCGTCGTCCGGCGTGAAGGTGATCGTGAGCTGGCCCGCACCGGGGACCTTGAAGTTGGTCGCCTGGTACTGGTCACCGTGCGCGTGACGGCCGATGATGATCGGCTTGGTCCAGCCCGGCACCAGCCGCGGGATGTTGGAGATGATGATCGGCTCGCGGAAGACGACGCCGCCGAGGATGTTGCGGATGGTGCCGTTGGGGCTGACCCACATCTTCTTCAGGCCGAACTCCTCGACCCGCGCCTCATCAGGGGTGATGGTGGCGCACTTGACGCCCACGCCGTGCTTCTTGATCGCGTTGGCCGAGTCGATGGTCACCTGGTCGTCGGTGGCGTCGCGGTGCTCGATGCCGAGGTCGTAGTACTCCAGGTCGACGTCGAGGTAGGGGTGGATCAGACGGTCCTTGATGAACTGCCAGATGATCCTCGTCATCTCGTCGCCGTCGAGCTCGACGACCGTGCCTTCGACCTTGATCTTCGCCATCAGTTTCGACCTTCCAACCTGGTTCAGTATGTCTGTGCAATGCACAGACAACGTATCCAACGCCTCAGACAGCGCAGCACTCCACCCAGAGAACTGTCACCTGACCCACGAAGTTTCCTACCTCAGGTGACGGTTCCCCACGTTTACCTGGGGAACCGACACACAAACCCGGCCACGAGACCGGACCCTCAGGCGAGGCCGTCCACGAGGAGGTCGATGCGTTCCTGCGGTCGCTGGTCGACGACGTAGGCCTCCTCCATCGGGATCCAGTCGCTCAGCCAGCGCTGCCGCAGGCGTTCGCCGTCCCGGTCAGCGATCCGCGATCGCCGGACGGCCTCCGCGGCGTCGACCCAGAGCGTCACGTCCCACGGCACGCCGACCCGTACGTCGGTCGCCGAGACGCCTTCCACGACCACCACGCGTCCGGGCGGGACCTCGACCCATTCGGCGCCTGCGTTGGTGGCGAAGTCCCAGCGCTGGTAGCGCGCAGACCGCCCGGCCAGCAACGGCTCGAGCACCTGGACGGTGAAGCGGTCCCGCTCCCAGCCGCGCAGGTCGGGGCGGGCGAAGTCGTCCAGGTGCACCACCACGGCGTCCGGCAGGGCGGCCGCCAGCCGACCGGCCAGGGTGGTCTTGCCCGAGGCCCCGAAACCGTCGACGCCGACCCAACGGGTTCCCGACCGACCACCGACCCGGGCCGCCACCGTGGCGACGGCGTCGGCGCTGGAGGTCAGAAGCATCACCGGCCCCTCTCGACGGTCCGACCCGGGTTTGTTGCTAGCGTCACCCTATGAGCACTCCCGTCAAAGTTGCCGTCACCGGTGCCGCTGGTCAGATCTGTTACAACCTGCTGTTCCGCATCGCGAGCGGCTCACTGCTCGGGCCCGACCAGCCGGTCGAGCTCCGGCTGCTGGAGATCACCCCCGCCCTGAAGGCGCTCGAGGGTGTCGTGATGGAGCTCGACGACTGCGCGTTCCCGCTGTTGGCCGGGGTGGAGATCGGTGACGACGCCAACGCGGTGTTCGAGGGCGTGAACCTGGCCATGCTGGTCGGCGCCCGGCCGCGGAGCAAGGGCATGGAGCGCGCCGACCTGCTGTCGGCCAACGGCGCGATCTTCACCGTTCAGGGCAGGGCTCTGAACGACCACGCCGCCGACGACGTCAAGGTGCTGATCACCGGCAACCCGGCCAACACCAACGCGCTGATCGCCATGAACAACGCGCCCGACATTCCCGCCCGACGCTTCAACGCGCTGACGCGGCTGGACCACAACCGGGCCACGGCGCAGCTGGCGGCCAAGGTCGGGGCCACCGTCAAGGACATCTCCCGCCTGACCATCTGGGGGAACCACTCAGCCACCCAGTATCCCGACCTCTACCACGCCCTGGTCAACGGCCAGAACGCGGCCGAGCTGGTGGACGACCAGGAATGGATCGAGTCGTCCTTCCTGCCGACCGTGCAGCAGCGAGGTGCGGCCATCATCGAGGCCCGGGGAGCCAGCTCGGCGGCTAGCGCCGCCAACGCCACGATCGACCACATGCGCGACTGGGTTCTGGGTACCGCAGCCGACGACTGGGTGTCCATGTCGGTTCCCTCCGACGGCAGCTACGGCGTCACCGAGGGCCTGATCTCCTCCTTCCCGTGCACCACGACAGACGGTGACTACGCGATCGTCCAGGGCCTGGAGATCAACGACTTCTCACGGGCCAAGATCGACGCCAGCGTGGTCGAGCTGACCGAGGAGCGGGACGCGGTGAGGGGCCTCGGTCTGATCAGCTGAGCCGTCGCCGGTCGTCCACAGGCTCCACCGCTCGCCGTCGTCAGGTGGCCTGTCCGTAGGGGACACTGTGGGGATGAGCCAGTCCGGTCGCGACAACGATGCCGACCATCCCCCGTCCAGCCTGAGCAGCAGCCTGGGCGCGAGCAGTCTGGATGACAGCCGCGCTGCCGCCAGCCCCTTCAGCCGCGAGGCTTCCCACCCGGGTGATGCGTTGGGCACACCGCCCGTCGATCCTGCGAGCCCGGTGGTTGCCGAGCCGGTACCGACCGTCGAGCCGCCGCAGGCCTGGCCCAGCTACCCCGACCGTGTTCCTGACCCGACCCAGCCGGCCGGCGGCTCGCCGTACGGTCAGCCGTACGGCCCGCCCAGTGCAGCCCCCCAGTACGGCGGCTACGGCAGCGGGAGCATTCCGTCGTACGGTCCGGTCGACCCGGGGTACGGGGCGCCCACTGACTATCCGCCGACACCCGCGTACGGCTACCCCGGCTACGGCGTGAGCCCGTATCAGCCCTCCTACGGCGGACAGTCCGCCTACGGGATGGTCGCGCAGACGCATCCGCAGGCGACGGTGGCCATGGTGCTGGGCATCGTCGGTCTCGTCGTCTGCCCGTTGGTCGGTATCGCGGGCCTGGTCCTCGGTGGCCGTGCTCGGCGCGAGATCGACGCCGACCCGGTGCGGTACAACGGCCGCGGGATGGCCACGGCTGGTTACGTGCTCGGCATATTGTCGATCGTGGCCACCGCTTTCTGGGTGCTGATGTTCGTGCTGGGCATCACCGGGTCCCTCGACTCCTGAGGGCCCTGGACGCCGGCGCCCCCTGAGCGCCCGGGTCGACGGCCGCTGTCAGACCACCGCCGTAGGGTTTGGGCCATGCCTGACGACAAAGCCACCGAACCCGCAGCGGCACCGGAGCCGACCGACGACCTCGTCGTCACGTCCCACCAGATCGGCTTCGCCAAGATCCGCCTGAAGTACACGGTGAGCACCGGCCGGGTGGTGCTGCGCGAGGAGGTGACCGATGACGGCACCTTCACCGGAGCCAAGCCTCGGGCCCAGATCTTCTCCACCGCCTACGTGCTCGACGACGCCGACCCGACCGTCCGGCCGGTGACGTTCGCGTTCAACGGCGGCCCGGGCTCGTCGTCGGTCTGGCTGCACCTGGGCCTGCTCGGGCCGCGACGGGTCGTGATGGGTGACGCCGGCGCGCTGGCCGCCCCGCCGTACGGACTGACCGACAACCTGGAGACCCTGCTCCGCGTCTCCGACCTGGTCTTCATCGACCCGGTCACCACCGGCTACTCCCGCACCAGCGAGGGTCGAAAGGCCGACGACTTCCACGGCTTCACCCGCGACATCGAGTCGGTGAGCGAGTTCATCCGCCTGTGGGCCTCCCGCAACGGCCGCTGGTTGTCGCCCAAGTTCCTGGCCGGCGAGTCCTACGGCACCACCCGTGCCGCGGCGCTGGCGGCGCATCTGGCCGAGGGGTGCGGCATGTACATCAACGGGCTGATGCTGATCTCCTCGGTGCTGGACATCGGCTCGGTCGACTTCACCGAGGGCAACGACCTCCCGTATGCGCTCTATCTGCCCACCTATACCGCGGCGGCCCACTTCCACGGCGTGATCAGCGGCGACCTGCGCACCCTGGTCACCGAAGCGGAGGCGTTCGCGGCCCGTGACCTCCCCTGGGCGCTGGCCCGCGGCAGCCGGCTGGTCGGGCCCCAACGCGCCGACCTCATCTCGCGCTACTGCGCGCTCACCGGCCTGGACCCGGGCTACGTCGACCGGGCCGACCTCCGGGTGGACCTGTTCGCGTTCACCGCCGAGCTGCTGAGGTCGCAGCGCAAGCTGATCGGCCGGCTCGACCTGCGCTTCGAAGGTTGGCTCGACGACGCCAACTCGGCGAAGATGACCGACTACGACCCGGCGATGGCCGCCATCACCGGGCCGTACAGCGCGGCGCTGAACGACTACGTCCGCGGCGAGCTCGGCTACTCCAGCGACCTGACCTACAACGTGCTCACGCCCAAGGTCCTCCCCTGGTCCTACAAGGAGTTCGAGGGTCGTTCCGTGGAGGTGACCCAGGCCCTGACCAAGGCCATGCGGGCCAACCCACACCTGGCCGTGCACGTGGCCTGCGGCTTCTACGACGGCGCGACCCCGCACTTCGCG
The DNA here is from genome assembly GCA_038238065.1 of Propionibacteriales bacterium. Taxonomy (GTDB): domain Bacteria; phylum Actinomycetota; class Actinomycetes; order Propionibacteriales; family Propionibacteriaceae; genus Microlunatus. The sequence continues at coordinate 4,996 of JBBRYD010000074.1, forward strand.
GCCGAGCACGTCTTCGCCCACCTCCGGATCCCACCGGAGGCCCGCGCGCGGATCGAGTGGCGCTACTACGAGGCCGGCCACATGATGTATGTCCACGAGCCCAGTCGACTGCAGCAGTCGGCCGACCTCGCCGCCTTCGTCGAGCGAGCGTCCTGAGGCCGGATGAGCGCGACGAGGCCCCGGCGACCCCGGGATAGGACACAATGGCCGCCATGAGCAATCCCTATGGCGAGAACCCCTACCAGCAGCCGTACGGCGGCGGTACCCAGCCGCACCCGCAGGGCGCCACGGTGCTCGTGCTGGGCATCGTCAGCCTCTTCACGTGCTTCATCGTGGGCATCGTCGCACTGGTCATGGGCAACCGCGCGCTCAAGGAGATCGACACCAACCCGACCGCCTACAACAACCGGCAGAACGTGGTGGTCGGGCGGATCCTGGGCATCGTGAGCATCGTGTTGTGGGTGCTGATCGTGATCCTCTACATCATCATCGGCGTGGTCTTCGCCGGGGCCGGCTTCATGGGCTCGCGCTAGCCTGTCCATCGACAGATACGCGACCTCGAGTTGCGTCGGCGCTGACTCGAGGACTGCGAATGACCGAGCCTGACCCGCACGATCCGCCCAACCCCACCCAGGCATATCCAGGGCAGTCCTACCCGCGGCCACCGTTTCCGGATCGCCCTTACGCGGGGCAGCCGGACCAGCCGCAGCCCTATCCGGTCCGGCCCTACGGTCAGCCGTACGGGCTGACGGCTCCCGAGCACCCACAGGGCACTCTGGTCCTGGTGCTGGGGATCCTCGGAGTGTTCGTGGCCGGCATCTGCGCCCCCTTCGCCTGGTACATCGGCAGCAAGGCACTCCGGGAAGGACGCGCCGCCGGCATCGACTACGCCAACCACCAGAGCATCGTGATCGGACGCGTCCTGGGCATGGTGATGACGATCCTGGCCCTCGTGGTGATCGTGTTCTTCCTCGTCTTCGTCATCATCCTCGGCATCACCGCCGTGGTCTCCGGCGGCTGAGCCAGCGGTGGAGCGGAGCCTGGTCAGCGGAGCCGGACCGACCGAGCGAGCCTCCGTCGGGCTGCCGCCGGGTTTCGCCGCCGAGCTGAGCCTGCTGCGGCGACGGCTGCACCGACTGGCCGAGGTCGGGCTGCACCTACCGCAGACCCAGGCGGCCATCCTCACGTCGCTGCAGGGACTGGGCCTGGAGATCAGCACCGGCACCGCCACCACCTCGGTCGTGGCTGTGCTGCGCGGGATGGCCTCGAGCGACCGAGCTCGCCGGGCCGTCCTCCTCCGGGGCGACATGGACGCACTTCCGGTGGTCGAGGAGTCGGGCGAGGACTTCGCCTCCACCACGACCGCCATGCACGCCTGTGGGCACGACCTGCACATGGCCGGGATGGTCGGTGCCGCCCGGCTGCTGTCAGCTCGTCGCGCCGACCTACCGGGCGATGTGGTGTTCATGTTCCAGCCCGGCGAGGAGGGCTTCGACGGCGCGTCGGTGATGCTCGACGAGGGCGTCCTCGACGCGGCCGGACCGCGGGTCAGCGCAGCGTACGGTCTGCACGTGATGACCGGTCTGCTGCCCCGCGGCACGGTCGGCAGCCGGCCCGGACCGCTGATGGCCGGCTCGTCAGGGCTGTTCGTCACGGTGCACGGCAGGGGTGGTCACGCTTCGCGCCCCGTCGATGCCGCGGACCCGATCGTGGTGGCCGCCGAGCTGGTCACCGCGCTGCAGACGATGGTCACCCGTCAGCTCGACGTGTTCGACCCGGTGGTGCTGACCGTGGGCACGTTCCACGCCGGCACCCGGCGCAACATCATCCCGGCGTCGGCCACCTTCGAGGCCACCGTCCGGACGTTCACCGCCGCCGCCCTGGAGACGGTGCGTGGTGCGGCCGTCCGGCTGTGCCAGCAGTTGGCGGCCGCCCACGGGCTGCGGGCCGAGGTGCGGTTCGAGGACGAGTACCCGGTCACCGTCAACAGCCCGGACCGGGTGGCGCTGGCCCTGAGCGCAGCGAGCGACCTGTTCGGGGCCGACCGTGCGTTGACCCTGGCGCAGCCCAGCATGGGCTCCGAAGACTTCTCCCGAGTGCTGATGGCGGTACCTGGCGCGTTCCTGTTCGTAGGCGCCTGCCCCGACGACGACTGGCAGCACGCACCGGCCAACCACTCACCCCATGCCCGCTTCGACGACTCCGTGCTACCCGACACGGCGCTGCTGCTCAGCGAGCTCGCGCTCCGCGAGCTGGACGCTGAGCGTCACGTCGGCTGAGCCGCGCCGCGGGTGCTCCGCTCAGTTGCCGTGCACCCAGAGGGCCAGCACGATGATGGCCACCCCGGCCAGGGCCAGCACGCCGACGTCGAAAGTCTGGCTGCGGACCTGCATCAAGCCCGCGTCCCGCCGGGGCAGGACGATCCGCTCGACGGCGCCGACGAGGAGGGAGCCCCCGATCACCAGGCAGCCGATCCGCCAGGAGTCGTCCACCAGCACCGCGATGGCCAGCCCGAGCACCACGCCTCCCACCACGATCAGCAACGGCCACTGTTGCAGCGACCGGGCCGCGACGCCGCTCTCCCGCCGGTCGACGATCACCCGACGATCCCCGACAGCTGCTCCGCTCGCTCGACCACGTTGCTGAGCAGCATCGCCCGAGTCATGGGTCCGACGCCACCCGGCACCGGGGCCACCCAGCTCGCCACCTCGTGCACACTCTGGTCCAGGTCACCGACGAGACCGGCCTCGGTCCGGGTGATGCCCACATCCACACAGACCGCACCCGGCTTGACCATGTCGGCGGTGACCAGGCCGGGTCGGCCCGCAGCCGCGATGATGATGTCGGCCGTCCGGGTGTGCGCCGCCACGTCGACCGTGCCGGTGTGGCACAGCGTGACGGTGGCGTTCTCGCTCTTGCGGGTCAGCAGCAGACCGAGCGGGCGACCGACCGTGGTGCCGCGGCCGATGATGCAGACCTCGGCCCCGCTGATCGACAGCCCGTTGCGGCGCAGCAGCTCAACGATGCCGCGCGGGGTGCAGGGCAGCGGGCCGGGTGCACCGAGCACCAACCGGCCCAGGTTCACCGGGTGCAGGCCGTCGGCGTCCTTGTCCGGGTCGACCAGCCCGAGCGCCCAGTTGTCGTCCAGGCTGCCCGGGAGCGGGAGTTGGACGATGTACCCGGTGCAGTCCGGGTCGGCGTTCAGCTCCTCGATCTTGGTTCTCAGCTCGTCGGAGGAGGTGCTGGCCGGCAGCTTCACCTCGATCGAGGCGATGCCGACCTGGGCACAGTCGCGGTGCTTACCCGCTACGTAGGAACGACTGCCAGGGTCGTCACCGACCAACACCGTGCCCAGCCCCGGGACGATGCCTCGGGCGGCCAACGCGGCCACCCGGTCCTTGAGCTCGGTCTTGATCTGGGCCGCCAGCGCCTTGCCGTCGAGAATCTGTGCCGTCATCGGTGTCCTTCGGTGCTGCTCGGGTCGGTCGTAGGGGTCAGTGGAAGAAGTGTCGGGCGCCGGTGAAGTACATGGTGACCCCGGCTTTCTGGGCTGCCGCGATCACCGCATCGTCTCGCATCGAGCCACCAGGCTCGACGACGGCACCGACCCCCGCCGCGAGCAGGATCTCCAGGCCGTCCGGGAACGGGAAGAAGGCATCCGAGGCGGCCACCGAACCCTTGACGCGGTCGCCGGCGCGGGCCACGGCCAGCCTGGAGGAGTCGACCCGGTTGACCTGGCCCATGCCTACGCCCACCGAGGCGCCGTCGGACGCCAGCAGGATGGCGTTGGACTTCACGCTCCGGATGGCCTGCCAGGCAAACTCCAGGTCGGCCAGCACCGCCGGACTGGCGGCCTTCCCCGAGACCAGCTGCCAGCCGGCCGCCCGGTCGTGGTCGGCGTCGACGACATCGACGGTCTGCACCAGCAGGCCGCCGTCGATGGACCGGCTCTCGATGCCACCGCGGAGGTAGTCACCGACCACCAGCAGCCGGATGTTCTTCTTGGCGGTCAGGATCTCCGCGGCGCCGTCCTCGTACCCGGGTGCGAGCACCACCTCGGTGAAGACGTCGGCGATCTGGGTGGCCATCTCCACGCTGACGGGTCGGTTGGCCGCGATCACGCCGCCGAAGGCCGACACCGGGTCGCAGGCGTGCGCCTTGCGGTGCGCCTCGGCGATGTCGGCGCCGATGGCGATGCCGCACGGGTTGGCGTGCTTGATGATCGCCACCGCGGGGGCGTCGAAGTCCCCGGCCGCACGACGGGCCGCGTTGGCGTCGACGTAGTTGTTGTAGGACATCTCCTTGCCGTGCAGCTGCTGCGCGCCGGCCAGGGTGTCGGTCTCCGCCCGGCCCCCGAGATAGCCGGAGCGGTAGAGCGCCGCGCGCTGGTGCGGGTTCTCGCCGTACCGGAGCAACGACGAGCGGTCCCAGGTCGCACCCAGCCAGCCGGGGAAGCCGCTGCCGTCGCTGGTGTCGGTGAGCACGTTCCCCATCCAGCTCGCCACCGCGACGTCGTAGGTGGCCGTGTGCACGAACGCCGCGGCGGCGAGTGCCTTGCGCTGCTCCATGGTGAAGCCACCCTGGGCCAGCGCCTCGGCCAGCAGACCGTACTGGCTCGGCGAGGTCAGTACGGCGACGCTCGGGTGGTTCTTCGCCGAGCTGCGGACCATCGCCGGCCCGCCGATGTCGATCTGCTCGATGCACTCATCGGGAGTAGCGCCGGAGGTCACGGTCGCGGTGAACGGGTAGAGGTTGCTGATCAGCAGCTGGAACGGCTGGACGTCCAGCTCGGCCAGCTGGTCGACGTGGGTCTGCAGTCGGAGGTCGGCCAGCAGCCCGGCGTGCACCTTGGGGTGCAAGGTCTTGACCCGGCCGTCCAGGCACTCGGGGAACCCGGTCAGCTCCTCCACCTGGGTGACGGGCAGCCCTGCGTTGGCGATCGTGGACGCGGTGGAGCCGGTGGACACGATCTCCACTCCGGCGTCGACCAGCGACCGCGCGACCGGCACCAGGTCAGTCTTGTCGTAGACGGAGATCAGCGCCCGCTTCAACGGGCGCCGTCCATCGAGGTGCTGCGGGCCGTCGGCAGCTTCGATCGGGGTTTCGGTCATGAGTCCCACTGGACCTTTCTGTCGGTCACGGACCACTTCGAGGTCGCGAGGAGATGGGTGGTGGAGATCAGCAGGTCCCGCTCGGCAACCTTGATCCGCTCGTGCAGGCTGTCCACCGAGTCGTCGTCGTGCACCGGTACGGCGCTCTGAGCCAAGATGACGCCGGAGTCGACACCCGCGTCCACCAGGAACACCGTGGCACCGCTGATCTTGACTCCGTACGCCAACGCGTCGCGCGGCCCGTGCATCCCGGGGAACGACGGCAACAAGGCGGGATGGGTGTTGATCATCCGGCCGCCGAAGGCGGCCAGGAAGTGTGCTCCGACCAGCTTCATGAACCCGGCGCTCACCACCAGATCCGGCTGCAGCTCGGCGACGCAGGCGGTCAGCCGGCGATCCCAGTCCAGCCGATCCGCCCCAGGCAGCAGTGGGAGCACAAAGGTGGGGATGCCTGCCTGCTCGGCGCGCTTCAGGGCCATCACGTGGTCACGGTCGGCTCCGACGCCGACGATCGTGGCTCCGAAAGCGGGGTCGGCGGTGGCCTCGATCAACGCCTGCAGGAGGGTGCCCGTACCTGAGACCAGCACCACGAGACGTGAGGGAACGGAGCCAGGCACTTGACCAAGGATACCCAGACGCCGCGCGCCGCGCCGCCGACCACGTGCGATCAGGACGCAGCGGGCCTTACCGGGAGCACCTCGGTGTCCTCGGTCTCCGAGCTGCTCTCGGTTCCAGAGCTGCTGTCGGTGTCCGCACCTGCTTCGTCGGCCCGGTCCGGACCACGGGCCGCACGTGACCCGGTCCGACCGAGCACCGTGGTCTCCTCGGCGTCCGTGGCTCCGCGACGCGACGGCCGCCGCAGCAGCCCGACCAGCAGGCCCACCAGCAGACCGGCCAGGCCCATGGTCGTCGAGGACAGCAGCAGCAACGGCAGCAACCGCGGCCCCACACCCGCGAGTCGCTCCACTCCCAGGTCGCCCGAGGTGGCCCAGCCCAGAGCGACGAAGACCAGACCGGCCAGCAGACCGGACAGGCCACCCACCACGCTCGTCTCGTCGAAGCGGGCCACGGGCCGGGCGCGCATCACCACCCACGCAGCCACTCCTCCGGCCAACACCCCGGCGGCCATCCACCACAGCTCGTCCATGGTGCCCGGCCCGGTGCTCGGCATGGCCCCGAGGAGCGGGATGGACGGCAGCAGTCCCAGCTGGGTCGACGCCGGCGCGATCACCGATCCCTGTCCCAGCGTGAACCCAGCACCCAAGACGTACGACCCGGCCCAGATCACCGCGTTGGGCACGAAGGCGAGCTGGACCACGAGCAGGGTGATACCGCCGAGCAGCCCGGCACCCAAGCCCTCGGTCAGGGTGACCACCCGGTCCAGGTGCAGCACCAGGCCGGCCACCAATGCCGCTGCGCCGCTGACCATCATGGCGAGCTGAGCGCCCAGCACCGCCCGCGGGATGGCCCGGCACCACGGCGGCCAGCGCTGCGACAGGTCCAGGTGCAGCGCCCGGCAGCTACCCCAGGCGGCGGCCACCGCGGCGATGACCGCCCCGGAGACCACTCCCCGGAGGGCCTGGCCGGGCCCATCGAGCACCAGGGCGGCCCCGCTCACCGCCGCCGCATAGGTGAGGGCCGTCGCAGAGGTGACGGCGACGGCCCGCCTCAGCAGCGGGCCGCGGGTCTGCCGTGCGGCGACGCCGGCACAGCGCGAGATCATGAACGCGAAGAGGCCGGTGGCCGCCCACGGGATCAGCGTCACCCGGGTGGGACCCAGCTCCGCGCCCGCCCCGTTGGCCAGGAACCACAGCTGGGTGCCCACACCCATAGCCCCGAGCAGCGTCCCGGGGTCGGCGGCCAGCCAGCCCACCACGGTCAGGCCGGCCGTCAGGATCCAGCCGGCGAGGGCCGCCGCGAGTGCTCCTCCGATCGCCGCCAGCAGCCAGCTGACCCGCGGGAGATCAGCCTCGGGGGGAGCCTGGGTCGACCGCTCCGTGTGCGCGACGGTGGCGTGCAGAGCGAAGTCGGGGTCGATGCGACGGGGGGAAAGAAGGGAAGCCATGGCCACTCCATGCTGAACCACGTGGTTGTGACAAATCGCCGGGACACGCCCGCGGCAGGTAAAGTCCTTGTGTTCTTCCGCCTGGCGTCCCATCGCCGGGCCCCCTATCAAAGGATCAGTCACCATGGCCGGCAAGGAGCCTGAGGACGACTTCGACGCGGACGAGCGCAAGCCGCTCTACCGCGACGAGGTGGCCGCCGACGGTCCTTCGCCGGACGCCGGCGAGCCGGCCGATCCCGCCGATCCGACCGCGTCGGCCGAGCCGACCGAGGTCAGCACCCGGGTGACCCGTGGCGGCCGACGTCCGCTGACCGATGACGAGACGCAGATCCTGCCGCGGACCCAGCGGACGAGCTACGTGGGCTCACGCTCGGACTTCGATCGCTCCGATGACGACGATCTCGACGCCCTCGTCGATGAGCGCCGTCAGCTGGGCCAGCGCACCAAGCTGGCCCTGCTGATCGCTGCGGTGGCCGCCGTCGCGATCGTCGGCCTGGCCATCGGATATGCCGTGCTCAACCTGGGCGACCGCCCCAGCGGTACCTCCGGAGGCAACCCGACGGCCGGGACGAGCACCGGCGGTACCGCGTCTCCCAGCCCCGATCCCGCTGCGCTGCTCACCGACGCCACCATGCTCAGTGCCAGCCAGGCGAGGGCCGTGGCCGCCGACCGAACCTGGAAAGTGGCCCTGACCCAGCGCGGTATCGACGCGAACTCCCCGGCACCTGCCTGTCTGGGTCCGGACGTCGTGACCGGTCAGCCGGCCTCGCAGCAGACCGTGCTGCGGCTGCTGAGCAGCACGGGCAAGCTGCCGCCGGGCGCCCTGCACCAGGCCGACAGCTACGCGACCGCGGAAGAGGCGGCGCAGGCCTACGCGCTCGACTCGAAGGCCCTGGGCGGCTGTGCGATGGCGGGAGCCTCCATCGACTCCGGACGGGTGGTCAGCGGCCTGGGCGACCAGGCGACCGGGCTCGTGGTCAGCGTCACCCAAGCCGGCAAGAAGGAGTTCCGCAGTGTGGTGCTCAACCGCACCGGACGGGTGGTCAACGTGGTCGACGTGGCCCAGCCGACCAGTGCGGCGGCCGTCGATGGCGTGGCCAAGGCGCTGGCCGCGGTGACCAAGGTCCAGTGCAGGACGTCCGGCGGGAGATGCGCCGCCGACCCCGCCGTGAAGGACGGACCCCCACCCCTGGGTGGCGACCAGCCCGGATTCCTCGCCACCGCTGACCTGCCCCCGGTGAGTCAGAACGGCTCGCGCTGGGCCGGCACGGTTCCCGCCCTGCCCGACGCCGACTTCACCGGCACCGGCTGCGAGACCACCAACTGGGCCAAGGTCGACGCGGCGAGGCGGACTGCCCGGACGTACCTCTTGGCCGACGACAGCGCCATCTTCGGGCTCGACGAGATCGTGATCTCGGCCAAGAGCGACACCGGGGCCCAGGACCTGGCCACGAAGGTCAGGGATGACCTCAGCAGCTGCGCCAAGCGGAAGCTGACCGCCACCGTCAGCCAGCCTGAGAAGGTGAAGGGCGTGGGAGCCAGCCGGACCGACGTGACCGGCTGGACCGCCACCGTGTCCCAGAAGACCTCCACCGGCACCACGGGGTTCCGGGTCGGCGTCGTCTCCGCCGGCAACAAGACTGTCTACGCGTTCCTCAACCCACAGAAGGGTCTGGACCTGACCGACGCCCAGTGGGCCGTCGTCGTCGTCCGTGCGGGCCAACGAGCCACCCAGGTCAAGTGAGCTGACCCGTGGCACTGCGACCGCTGCGTCGCGCCGGTCCCGCAGCAGCCGATCAGGTGCGAGCGACGATCGACGACATGATGTCGCGCATCAGGTCCGCGGTCTCGGTCGGCGTCTTGCCGACCTTGACCCCGGCGGCCTCCAGGGCTTCCTGCTTGGCCGCGGCCGTGCCCGACGAACCGGAGACGATCGCGCCGGCGTGACCCATCGTCTTGCCCTCCGGGGCGGTGAATCCGGCCACGTAACCGACCACGGGCTTGGTGACGTGGGCCTTGATGTACTCCGCCGCACGCTCCTCGGCGTCGCCGCCGATCTCGCCGATCATCACGATGGCGTCGGTGTCCGGGTCGTCCTGGAACGCCTGCAGTGCGTCGATGTGAGTGGTGCCGATGACGGGATCGCCACCGATGCCCACGGCCGAGGAGAAGCCGTGGTCGCGGAGCTCGTACATCATCTGGTAGGTCAGGGTGCCCGACTTGGAGACCAGACCGACACGACCTGCCTTGGTGATGTCGGCCGGGATGATGCCCGCGTTGGACAGTCCGGGGGAGATGAGCCCGGGGCAGTTCGGCCCGATCAGCCTGGTCGAGGAGCCTTGCGACAACGCGAAGAACTCGGCGCTGTCCTTGACCGGGACGCCCTCGGTGATCACGATGGCCAGCGCGATCTTGGCCTCGATGGCCTCGACCACGGCGGCCTTGGTGAACTTGGCCGGCACGAAGATGACCGTGACGTTCGCCCCCGTCGCCTCGATCGCCTCACCGACGGAGTTGAAGACCGGCACGGAGGCGCCGTCGAAGTCGACGGTCTGGCCGCCCTTCTTCGGTGTCACGCCACCGACGATCTTGGTGCCGGAGGCCAGCATCCGCTGGGTGTGCTTGCGGCCCTCCGAGCCGGTCATACCCTGCACGATGACCTTGGAGTCACTGTTCAGAAAGATAGCCATGGGGGTGCCTCTCAGTTCTCGGTGTCGGCAGCGAGCTCGGCCGCCCGACGGGCAGCCCCGTCCATCGTGTCGACCTGTTCCAGTCCGGGGAGTGCCGCCTCGGTCAGGATCCGACGACCCTCGTCGGCGTTGTTGCCGTCCAGCCGGACGACCAGGGGGCGGTCGACGCTCTCGTCGCGGCTGGCCAACAGCTCAAAGGCCTGCACGATGCCGTTGGCGACCGCGTCACACGCGGTGATGCCGCCGAACACGTTGACGAACACGCTCTTCACCTGCTTGTCGCCGAGGATGATCTCCAGCCCGTTGGCCATCACCTCAGCGCTCGCACCGCCGCCGATGTCGAGGAAGTTGGCGGGCTTGGGCCGACCCGGGAACTCTTCCCCGGCGTAGGCGACGACATCGAGCGTGCTCATCACCAGTCCGGCACCGTTGCCGATGATACCCACGGAACCGTCGAGCTTGACGTAGTTGAGGCCCTTCTCCTTGGCCAGCCCCTCCAGCGGATCCTCCGCGGAGTTGTCCTCCAGCGCGGCGTGGTCGGGGTGGCGGAAGTCGGCGTTGGCGTCGAGCGACACCTTCCCGTCCAGGGCGATGATGTCCCCGGTGCCGGTCTTGACCAGGGGGTTGACCTCCACCAGCGTCGCGTCCTCGCCCTCGTAGACCTTGCCGAGCGTCTGGAGCACAGCAGCGATCTTGGGCCGGTCGGCCTCGTCGAAACCGGCGGCGGCGACGATCTCGTCGGCCTTGGCCTGGTCGATCCCCACGTTGGGGTCGACGGTCACCCGGGCCAGTGCACCCGGCCGCTCGACCGCCAGCTGCTCGATGTCCATGCCGCCCTCCTTGGAGCACATGGCGAGGTAGGTCCGGTTGGCCCGGTCCAGTAGCAGCGAGAAGTAGTACTCCTCGGCGATGTCGGCGCCCTCGGTGACCATCACGGTCTTGACGATGTGGCCCTTGATGTCGAGGCCCAGGATCTCCTCTGCACGGGCCGCAGCCTCATCGGGACTCTTGGCGAGCTTCACCCCGCCGGCCTTGCCGCGACCGCCCGCCTTCACCTGGGCCTTGACCACGACCACCGAGGTACCGAGCTCGGCCGCGGCGGCTCGCGCCTCCTCGGGGGTTGTCGCGGTGATGCCCTTGAGGACGGGGACACCGTAGGCCTCGAAGGTGTCTCGCGCCTGGTACTCGTACAGATCCACTTGTGCCTCCATGCTGGCTAGTTGTGCACACCCGACCCGAAGGGCGGGCCGACTCGCGACCCGAGCCGCACGCCGGAGACGGGTCCGGGTGTGTCGGTCCGCACCGGCGGACGCAGACGAGCCTAGTGCTCAGCCCTGTGCAATGTCCTCGCGGTCAGCGATCTGGTCGCCGGCGACCTGGAGACCGACGAGCTCAGAACTCGCTGCTGTGCTTCACGTTGGCCCGCACCCAGGCCACGATGTCGGCCATGGTCGCTCCCGGCGTGAACACCTGGGCGACGCCCAGACTGGTGAGCTCGGCCCGGTCGACCTCGGGAATGATGCCGCCGCCGAAGACCACGATGTCGGCGGCGTCAGCCTGTTCGAGCAGGGCGACCACGCGGGCGAACAACGTCATGTGCGCGCCGGAGAGCACCGAGAGTCCGATGGCGTCGGCATCCTCGGCGATCGCCGTCTGCACGATCTGCTCGGGACTCTGGTGCAGGCCGGTGTAGATGACCTCCATGCCCGCGTCGCGCAGGGCACGGGCCACCACCTTCGCCCCCCGGTCGTGACCGTCGAGACCGGGTTTGGCCACCACGATGCGCAGTGGCGACGTCGCCGCCGTCGAGGGCGACGCCCCGGCCGCCACTTCATCGGATTCCACAGTTGCTCACCCTACTCGGAGGTAGCCTGTGCCGATGCTGCGCCGAGCTGTGGGAGGAGCCTCTCGCCTCGTGACCCATGACGTACCGCGGGTCACGGCAGGCGTCGCCCGGGAGGCGGCGTGGACGGCGGCGCACCTGTTGGTCTACCCGCTCGGCCTGTTCGCCGCACCCGCCCGTCGCGCCCGCTCCGACCGACACGACCTCCGGGGGTTGTCTCCCCAGCAGCGCGGCCTGGTGCACGTCGACGTGGACGCCGCCGCCCGGCCGATCCTGCTGGTACACGGGATCGTGGACAACCACTCGATCTTCACCGTGATGGACCGTGCGCTGCGCCGACGCGGGTTCGGTGACCTTTCCTCCTTCGATTATCCCCCGTTCACCAGCGACCTCCGCCGCGCCGCTGACGACCTGGGCGGGGTCATCGAAGCGCTGGCCCAACAGTCCGGCTACGACCAGATCCACGTCATCGGCCACAGTCTGGGTGGCCTGATGGCGCGGTACTACATCCAGCGCCGCGGTGGGCACGC
>JBBRYD010000075.1:0-16898 GCA_038238065.1 Propionibacteriales bacterium
GCGACGGTACCGGAGAGCTCCGACACTTTCCGGCGCGTCCGAGTGGACCAGGCTGGTCGCTCCGTCACGTCAGCCGTAGAACCGACCCCGCTTGTCGTCGGCTTCTCGCCAGTGCGTCCGCGATCACAGGTCCCGGTTGCCAACCCTGACTGGGCAAACCGCAGATCAAGGCGGGTGCCCGCGAGCACGATTCCCGTAAGACCCGCCCGATGAATGGTCCGGGGAAGGGACGTCTATCGGGTCGGGATCTCGTCGCCCACTGTCGGCGGGTGCGGGGGTATCCCTGTGTCCAGCTCAGACCGTCACGGCCGCTCGGACCTGGAGCGGGGAGCCACCCTCAGTGTGGGTGGCTCCCCTGGTGTGAATGGCGCTCGGTTAGCCCGCAGCGGGGGGTGCAGCGGGGTCGCTTTGCTGCGGGTTGCTTTGGTGCTGCGGGTGGTGGCCCAGCGGAAGCTGGGGCCGATGGCGTCGACGAGGACCGCTGGGCGGGTGCGTTTGTCGCCGCTGTCTTTGTCGTTCCAGGTGTCGGTGACGATGGTGCCGGCGACGAGGACCCGGTCGCCTTTGGTGAGGGAGTTCACGATGTTCTCGCCGAGTTGCCGGCGGTGAGGTAGGCGAGGAGCTGTTCGCGCCAGGCCTGCAGCGTCCGCCGAGTCTGGCGATCTCAGGCATCGGGCAGGTGTGGAACGACTCGAGCACGCCGAGGGTGATCGTCTTGCCCACGCGGGGTCTTGGTGTGGGACGCGGACCGCAGCCGCTGGTCGCAGGACCAGGCCAGGGTGACCTCCAGTCGGCTCGCCGGCTTGGAGTCCCGCTTCGATCCTGGCGAGTTGGCGGCGCCAGGCACTCCGCAGCCTTTTCCAGTCCCCGCGCCTCCAGATACGCACCACCCAAGAAAACCATCGCGAATACGGCGTCCAACGACGACCAACGCTCACTCACAGACTCCTGCCACCGTCTCTTTAGTGAATATCGGATCCAATGATTATCAACGCGAAATAGAGATCTCCAACTCTTCAATTCAAGCGGCACGCATGCTACGAATGACGTAGATGGGCTGCCCTTATGGGGCGGCCCACGATCCGTTTACAGGGCTGATTGTTGGTTGAGGTTGGAAATGCATGGAGGGGTAAAAATGTATCGCGGGGCGGCTTCCGCGGCACGCGCCTACGTGGAGGCTGACCGGTCCCGGGTCGACGACTACTACCTCGCCGAAGGCACCGGTCTCGCGGAACGTTTCACTGCCTCACCGGACGGCCGAGTCGAGGGTCTCGGTGTGCTGGATGGGGGCGGATACGAGGCGTGGGTCGCCGGCGTCGACCCGATGACTGGTGAGCCGCGCGGCCGGCTGCGCCAAGACGCCAACGCGGTCCGGTTCGTGGAGATCACCGTCAACGGGCCGAAGACCTGGTCCCTGGCCGCCGCCCTGGACCCTGATGTTGCGGCGGCCCATGACGCGGCACAGGACAAGGCGGCTCAGCAGATCATCGGCTGGGTCGCCGCCCATGCCACCACCCGCATCGGACCGAGGGGACGCCAAGTCCAGGTCCCTGTCGAGAAGATCGAAGCGGTGACAGTGCGCCATTACACGTCGCGGGCCGGTGACCCGCACCGGCATCTGCATCTCCAGGTCAACGCCCGGGTCTTCGCCGACGGGACGTGGCGCGGACTGCACACCGTCGGGTTCCGCGACTCCATCGAAGCGTTGAACGGGATCGGGCACGCCGCCGTGATGACCGACCCCGACTTCCGGGCCGCCCTCGCCGCCGCCGGGTTCACCCTCGACCCGGCCACCGGCGAAGTGACCGAGCTAGCTCCGTACGTCGGGAAGTTCAGTGAGCGGGCCGCGCAGATCGGCCGCAACATCGACAAGTACGAGGCGCAGTGGCGGGCCGCCAACCCCGGCCAGGAACCAGGGCCGGTGGTGCGGCGGTCGTGGGACCGGCGGGCCTGGAAGGACGCTAGACCCGACAAGATCATCCCCACCGACGGCGCCGCCATGGTCGCGGCTTGGCGGCAGCAGCTGCACGACCTGGGCTACCGCGAACCCACCCAGCCCGGCCTTCCGGTCGTGGTCGGCGCCCCGAGTGTGGGTGCCCTTGACCGCGACAAGGCCGTCGAGACCGTTATATGCCGGTTGGGGGCGCGGCGGTCGGCGTGGAACTCCGCCGACATCCGGGGTGAGGTCGAGAAGTGGGTCGCGGCCACCGGCCTCGTCGTCGACGCCGCGGTCCGGATCGAGCTGGCCGAAGACCTCACCGCCCGCACCATCGAGGCGTGTGTCCCCCTCCTGGACCGATCGGACATGCCGGAGCATGTCCGGTCCCTGACCTCGGCGCAGGTCCTCGCCGTCGAGACTGACATCGTGACACGGCTCGCGGCCCGAGCCGGCGCATCGGCACAACCGGGGGCCCTGGCGCCTAACGAGGGCCTGGACGACGCCCAGCACGCGGCGGTCGCTGTCCTGGCCGGCGAAGCCCGGCTGATGGTCGTCGAAGGGGCTGCGGGTGCGGGCAAGACCACCACCCTCGCCGCCACCAAGACCGCCGTCGAAGCGGCCGGCCACCGGATGCTGGTGGTGACCCCGACGTTGAAGGCGGCCCAGGTCGCCGCCCGTGAGGTCGGCCGGGCGGGGTCGGTGGCGTGGCTGGTCAATCAGCACGGGTTCCGGTGGGATGACGATGGCCGCTGGACCCGGCAGGCCGCCACCCCCGCCCCCGAAGCCGTCCTTGCTTCGGGGGACCTGCTGCTGGTTGATGAGACTGGCATGCTCGACCAGGACACCGCCCACGCGCTGCTCGCCGTCGCCGACGAGATGGGCGCCCGGGTCGCGCTGGTGGGTGACCGGCACCAGCTCCCGGCCATCGGCCGCGGCGGACTCCTCGACCTCGCCGCCACCTGGGTCACATCACAGGCTCACGCCGACCTCGACGTCGTTCACCGGTTCGCCGATCCCGAGCACGCCGCGATCAGCCTCGCGCTACGCACCGGGACGACTACCTACTCTATCCCCGGTGAGGATCGTGGTGAGGGGAATGGTAGGCAGGTTGGTGAGGTGTGGGATGCGCTGTGCCGCCGTGGGCAGGTCTGCGTCTACCCCAGTGAGGCGGAGCGCACCCAGGCGCTGTCTGAGCTCGCCGCCGACACCATCCTCACGTCCCGGCCTGACTCCGCCGGGACACTGGTGATGGCCGACACCCGCGAGCAGGTCGCCGGGTTGAACGGCGCGATCCGGGACCGACTCGTAGCGGCCGGCCACGTCGACGACAACCACGCCACGGTCACCGGCGCCGGTGAAAGTATCGGAGTCGGCGACCGGGTCGCGACCCGACGCAACGACCGCGACCTCGGTGTAACCAACCGACTGACGTGGACCGTCACCGCCGTCGGCGCCGACGGCGCCCTGACACTTCTTGGCCGCCGGGCCAGCGACGTACACACCCTCCCGGCCGGGTATGTGCGTGACCATGTCGAACTGGCATACGCCACCACCGTCTACGGCGCCCAGGGCGAAACCACCGGCACCGGCCACCTGGTCCTCGGCGACCACACCAGCGCCGCCTCGGCGTACGTCGCGATGACCCGCGGTCGCGACGACAACGTCGTCCACATCGTCGCCGCCGACGTCGACGACGCCCAGCGGCAGTGGGACGACGTGTTCAGCCGGGACCGGGCCGATCTCGGACCCGCCGTCGCCGCCCAGCGCGCAGGCCAGGACATCGACCGGTACGGCACACAAACGCCGGTCCGCGAGCTCGACGAGCTGCTGGCCGAACTGCGGGCCGGCTGGACCCAACAAGCCGACCTCACCGAACACCAGCTGCGTCTGGCCGATGAGCGAGACACGCTCCAACAGGTCACCACTATCCAGGCCCGCTACGCGCCGAGCCGGGAGCGGGCCTGCGCCGACGAATCCACTACGCAGAACACGTGGCTCGAGGCACGCGGCCGCGTCGAAGACCTCGACACCACCATGACGTCGCAGACGGCGGACCTGAAGACCCGCATCTCGGCTGCGTGGCGCGCGGAGCTGTCGCAGGCACAGCAGGCAGCCGCAGTCGTCGACCAGGGCGCGGGCCGGTTCGCTCAGCGGCGTCGGCAGGTCCACGCCGCCACCGATGAGCTGACGGCGTTCGTGCAGCGCTGGCGGCCGGTCCACCCCGACCTGCCGACCGACCCGGTCGAGCTCGCCCAGCAGATGAGGTGGCTACACGGACACCGGATCGAGGCCCAGATCGACGCCTACGCCGCCCGCCACGTGGCGCAGGCCCACTCCGACGCCGACGCTGCCCGACAATCCGAACACGCCGCCTCCGTGGCGTTCGAGGCTGCCCAGAAGGCCCGCACCCGACTCGACAACGCGCTCTACACCGAACTTCGCCCGTACGGCCGCGCCGCCCACATCACCGACCCGGGCCAGCGGCTCACCATCGTCATCGATCAGCTGGCCGTCGTCGAGCACGACCTGGCGACCGCCACGACCCGAGTCGGCGGTCTCCATGCCGAGCCGGCGATCCGGGCGCTCTCCTCCGGTGGTCTCGACACCGAGCGCAATCAGTGGTCCGCCGACCGTGCCGCACACCGCGAAGCCGCCGCTCGCGAAACCCGGGCGCGCTGTCAGCGCCAACAATCCCCGCGGATCGGGCCGAACCACCCCGGCCACCCCACGCGCGACCAGAGACCGAGCATCGGACGATAACGGGGCCCCAGGGTCGCCCCTGCTCGCTGCCGGTCCGTCAGAGCCGAAACTTTAGGAAATTGATTGGGCGTGAGTGTCCGATAGTGGACCGATCGGATGCCTATTAGTAGTAGCGACCTACCAGTGCCTCCGGCATCACCGGATGTGGCGCCAAGGTGAAGTGACAGCAAGACCGACAAGGAGAAGCACATGACCACCACTCGCCAGGCCGACAAACCCGACAGCACTTACCCGAACGACGAACTCCTCAGCATGCAGGAGGTCGCTGCCGTCGTTCGCGTCCCCGTCGCCACGCTGCGCTACTGGCGACATCTCGGCACCGGACCCCGCGGCTTCCGGATCGGCCGCAGCGTCCGCTACTGGCGCACTGAAGTCCACGCCTGGCTCAATCAACAAAGCGACCGTCCACAAGCACCACGCTGAAAGCGCACCTCTGCCCGCCATCAGGAAGAGGATGGACGAGGGCAGGCATCGAGAAACTACCCGCCGGGCACTCGTCAAGCGGTCTCGCTGCGCGGACGAGGCGCTGAGCAGGTTCTGCGGGGAGTCGCAGCCGAGCTCCCCGAACAACCGAGAGCGACCGCGGGCAATCGCAGACAGGATCAAGGGAGAAGCGAGATGGCAAACATCCAGAAGCGACCTGACGGCCAGTGGCGAGCCCGCTACCGCGATCCCTCGGGCCGTGAGCACGCGAGACACTTCGGGCGCAAGGTCGACGCGCAGCAATGGCTCGACGAGACCACAGCAAGCATCGTCGTAGGGCAGTACGTTGACCCCAAGGCGGGCCAGACGTCGTTTCGCGACTACGCCGAGCAGTGGCGCTCCGTGCAGGTACATCGGCCCACCACGGCGAACCACTACGAGCTGCACCTACGCCGCTACGCCTACCCGACGCTAGGCGACCGGCCCCTGTCGAGCATCCTGCCGAGCGACGTCCAGGCGTGGATAAAGCGCCTTGAGATCGGGGACCCCCGGACCAGGCAACGGCCGCTCGCCCCGACGACCATTGGTGTCACTCACAGCATCGTCTCCGGCGTGTTCCGCGCCGCCATCCGAGATCGTCGGATTGTCGGCAATCCGTGCGACGGGTCGAAGCTTCCAAAGACCACGACTACGCGCGTCGTACCGCCAACGACAGAGCAGATCCAGTCGCTTCACGACGCTACGCCAGGTCGCTATCGGGCGATGGTGACACTCGCGGCCGGCACCGGTATGAGGCAGGGCGAGTGCTTCGGCCTCTCGGTCGATCGCGTCGACTTCATGCGACGAACGGTCGTGATCGATCGGCACCTAGTCAAGGTAACCGGACGGGCGCCGTTCTTCGGTCCCCCAAAGACAGCCGCGAGCTTACGGAGCATCCCGCTCCCCCAGGTCGTTGTCGAAGCACTCTCCGCCCACATCGCTGAGCATGGCACCGGTCCGGGCGGCCTGCTCTTCACACTCGACGGGTTGCCGGTACGCCGCGCGTCGTTCTTCCAACGGGTCTGGCGGCCGGCGCTAAAGGCCGCAGGCCTTCCCAGGGACACTCACTTTCACTCCATGCGCCACTACTACGCCAGCCTGCTCATCCGGCACGGCGAGAGCGTCAAGACGGTGCAGGCTCGCCTGGGCCATGCGAGCGCAACCGAGACGCTGGACACCTACTCGCATCTGTGGCCGGACAGCGACGACCGCACCCGCGAGGCCGTGGACTCTGTACTTCTTGCGGACTACCTGCGGACTGACGCGGTGGGTTAAGCATAAAACCCCAGGTCAGAAGGGGTGTGGCGGGCGAGCCGACTCGTAGGCCGGATTCTGTTGGGGACGGATCCTCACGGGTCCGTCCTGAGCAGCCATCCATCTCGGCACGCCGTTGCCGACGCGCTCGTGCGACCTACCCGCAGACTCGGGCGGGCCGCCCTCTCGGAGCCGAGGCTCCTGCATCTGCGCGAACACCGGAGCCGTGGCTCCGGCGCCCTTCTTGGTCTTGCTCCAGGTGGGGTTTACCCAGCCGCCTCGGTCGCCCGACGCGCTGGTGGTCTCTTACACCACCGTTTCACCCTTACCCGCACCCCGACCGGAGTCGGGGCCGCTGGCGGTCTGTCTCTGTGGCACTTTCCCGCGAGTCACCCCGGGTGGGCGTTACCCACCACCTTGCCCTGCGGAGTCCGGACCTTCCTCGACCAGCCGGCGTCGTACGACGCTCACTGACCGCGGCCACCCGGTCGGCTCGCCCGCAGCCCGTAGCCTACCCGGCGCGGGCTGCAGGCGCCGTTGCCCACAGCTTCGCGCTGCCGGTTCCCGGCCGATGTCGGACCGCGAGAGCCTGGACGCCCTGCCCAACGAGGACGCTCCGTGGTGGCGACCAGCGCTTGATGTGTCGCCGCGCAGCCGTACGCGGGATGCGGGGCCGTCTGGTGTCACGAGACGGCCGCAGCGCACTAGAGCCTGCCAGTGCCGCCCAAGCGGCCCACATCGCATGTGCTGCTGCCGAAGGACCGCCGGGTCCGGGCTCAACCTGGTCTGATGGTGCCTCGACGAGGCCTATGCCCTCGTGGCGGACTCCTGTCAGACCGGGCAGCTCACCGTGGATGGACCTGGCCGCGGCGCTCAGCACCCACAGGGTGCGTGGGGGGACCGACATTCGGCTGTCGCTCTCTTCCACCCTTTCGCGGGTCGGACTCACTGCTCGAGGTGCGTTACGTCCGGGACGTGGAGCGACCCCACGGCCTGCCACGGTCGACACGTCAGCGGAGAGGCGGCGTACGACGTCAACCTTTTGCCAGTATCTGGACTTTTGTCTACCTCGGAGCCACCTGACCGGCCTCAGGCGAGCTCGAAGCGCACCCGGCGGGCAGTCCGGTCGGCCTCGACGAGCCGCACCTGCACCTCGTGTCCCAGCGGGAGCGAGCGGCCCGGTGCCACTGTCACCCGCGCCTCCACAGCAGGCCGCTGGATGACAACAGACCCCTTCTGTGGGTCCTTGTGGTCGACCTCGGTCACCACACCGGTGAACATGTCCCCGACCCGCCCCTCGAGGATGCCGGCCTCGACCAGGTCGTACACGGCCCTGTCGAACTGGTGCGCCGCCCGGTCCGAGGACTCCATCTCACCGGGCAAATGACGCAGAGCGCCTCGCACCCAGTCCGGGACCGGTACGTCGGCGCACAGCGACACGGCCACCTCGCCGGCGTACCGGTCGACCAGCCGGCGGAGGGGGGCGGTCACGTGGGCGTACTCGCTGGCCAGGGCAGCGTGCTCGATGTGCTCGGGGACTCCTCCGTCGAAGGCGGTGTAGCCTGCCCCGCGCAGCAAAGCGGTGCAGGCGTCGAGCATTGCCGCGCCCACCGGGGTGTTGGGGTCGACAGAACGCACGAAGTCGGGGTAGTCGACCGCGGGACGCCACGCGAGGCCCAACGCGGTGGCGGTGCGACGCAGCTTCGACAGGGCGGAGTTGGGAGGCGCGGGCAACGTCCGGACGATGCCCACGTCGCCGTACAGCATGATCTCGGCGGCGCCCATCCCGGTGAGCAGCGAGATCTGGGCGTTCCACTCCTCCACCGGGAGCATCTGACGATAGGCGAGCGACCAGCTTCGCTCACCCACGACGACCTGCTGCTCGGGGAGCGGCAGGCTGACGCCGCCGCGTTCTCGTTCGCGCGCGAAGCGGAGCTGACCCACCTCCTTGAGCAGCACAAGGACCTCTCCGGCGGTCCCCTGGTCGAGCTGCTGCTGCGCCCCGACGTAGTCCAGCTGGGCGCGGCTCCTGACCAAGGCACGCGTGACGTCGACCTTGGCCGAGTCGCCTCTGTCGTCCAGGTCGATCGTCCACAGCAGCGCGGGGCGTACCTGATCGGGCAGGAGGCTGGCCGCGCCTTCGGACAGCACCGGCGGGTGCAGCGGGATGCGGTAGTCGGGGGCGTACAACGTCTGGCCACGGCGGTGCGCCTCGACGTCGACTGGGCCACCCGGTTGCACGAACGCCGCCACGTCGGCGATCGCGTAGTGCACGCGATAACCCACGCCGAGACGTTCGATGTGGACCGCCTGATCGAGGTCTCGCGAGCCGGTCGGGTCGATCGTGATGAGCTCGAGGTCGGTGCGGTCGATGTCGGGGAGCAGGGGCACGGCGGCGGCCCGTTCGGCCTCGGCGAGCACCTCCGGCGGGAAGTCACCCGGCGCCCCGAGCTCCGCGGCGATCACCCGGACCTGGGCGCTGAAATTCGCACCGTCGCTCCCTTGCACGTTGAGGCTCCGACGCGGCACGCTGCGCTCTCTTTCGCTCACCAGGCTGGTACGACGCCCCGACCCGACCCCTTGGCTGACCGCGACCTACCCTAATGGCTTCCAGCCGCCGGCGACCCGCCGCGAGCCCCTTAGGCTCGGCGGCGTGTGGATCCTGCTACCGCCCTCGGAGGGCAAGGACGTGCCGGCGCGCGGGCGGCCGCTCGACCTTGACCAGCTGAGCTTCCCCGACCTCACCGCTGCCCGGCGACAGGTGACGACCGCCCTTGTCGACCTCTGCCGCGGTGATGCCGAACGGGCTCGTACGGCGCTCGGGCTCCCTGCCGGTCTCGCCGGCCAGGTCGACCTCAACGCGGGGCTGCTCGCCGCACCGACAGCACCAGCCGGCCGCATCTACGCGGGGGTCCTGTACGACGCCTTGGGCCTGACCTCGATGACTGCCGCAGCCAGGCGCCGGGCGACCAGTCGTCTGCTGGTCACCAGCGCGCTGTTCGGACTGCTGCGGATCGGTGACCGCATCCCGGCGTACCGGCTGTCGGGCGCGGTGACCCTGCCCACCCTCGGCACGGTCGCGTCGGTATGGCGCGGCGCCCTCGACCCGACGCTACGCCAGGCGGCAGAGCGGCGGCTCGTCGTCGACCTGCGCTCGGGCACGTACGCCGGGTTCTGGCGGCCTTCGGGCGACACGGCGCGGCGGGTGGTCCGTGTCCGGGTGCTCCAGGAGCAGTCGGGCCGCCGCACCGTGGTCAGCCACTTCAACAAGGCGACCAAGGGCCGCATCACCCGTGACCTGCTCGAGGAGGGGTCGGATCCGCGGACCCCTGCGGCCCTCGCGGGGCTGTTGCGCTCGCTGGGCTGGCACGTCGAACCCACTCCGCGAGACGGCGGGAGTCTGGATGTCATCGTGGCTGGCACCTGACGACCTGACCACGAGACGCGGTCGGCTCTCGGCTGGGTTGTTCGCCAGCGGCGAACGAGCGGCGACTCGGGAAGATGTAATGAAGTAATCACGTTGTGAGCAGCATGACCACTCAGAGATTCTCGGTCCTGTTCCTCGACGACCTGGTCGTCCTGCCGGGCATGACCGTCCCGCTGGAGCTCAGCCCCCAGGCCCAGGCCACCATCGACGCCGCCCGCTCCGAGGCCGAGACCTCGCCGGGGCCGCTGCGGCTGCTCCTCGTCCCACGCATCGACGACCGCTCCGGCTCCGTGGGGACCGTCGCCGAGGTCACCCAAGTCGGCCGGCTCCCCAGTGGTGAGCAGGCCGTCGTACTGCGCGGCACCCACCGCGCACGCATCGGCACCGGCGTCAGCGGTCCCGGTGCCGCCCTATGGGTAGAGGCCGAACCCCTGGTCGAGCAGCCCGCGACCGCCCGTGCCTCCGAGCTGGCCGGCGAGTTCAAGCAGGTGCTCACCTCGATCCTCCAGCAGCGCTCCGCTTGGCAGATCCTGGACGCCGTGCAACGGCTGAGCGAGCCCGACGAGCTCGCCAATGCCGCCGGGTACGCCAGCTGGATCGACCTGGCCGACAAGCTCCGCCTGCTGGAGACGGCCGACGTCGAGGAACGCCTCGCTCTCGTGCTCGAGCGGGGCCGGGCCTACCTGGCCGAGCTGGAGATCGCCGAGACCATCCGCAGCGACGTACGCGACGGCATGGACAAGACGCAGCGCGACTATCTCCTCCGCCAGCAGCTCGCCGCGATCCGCAAGGAGCTCGGGGAAGGCGATGCCGACGGCGACTCGGACTACCGTGCGCTGATCGAGGCCGCAGATTTGCCGGACGCCGTTCGTGAAGCCGCGGCGAGAGAGGCCGACCGGCTCGAACGGACCTCGGAGGCCTCGCCGGAGGGCGGCTGGATCCGTACCTGGCTCGACACGGTGCTGGAGCTGCCGTGGGGCACCCGTACCGACGACACCAGCGACATCTCCGAGGCGCGCGCCATCTTGGACGCCGACCACACCGGCCTTGACGAGGTCAAGGACCGCATCGTCGAACACTTGGCGGTCCGGGCTCGGCGGAACTCCCGTGGCCTGCAGCTGGCCGGCGGCC
The DNA here is from genome assembly GCA_038238065.1 of Propionibacteriales bacterium. Classification (GTDB taxonomy): domain Bacteria; phylum Actinomycetota; class Actinomycetes; order Propionibacteriales; family Propionibacteriaceae; genus Microlunatus. The sequence goes on from JBBRYD010000075.1 coordinate 10,974, forward strand.
GGGGATCGGGTGCCGTCCTCGCACTCGTCGGGCCGCCCGGCGTCGGTAAGACCTCGCTCGGGGAGTCCGTGGCTCGGGCGCTCGGACGCTCCTTCGTGCGGGTCGCGCTGGGCGGCGTCCGCGACGAGGCGGAGATCCGCGGACACCGGCGCACGTACGTCGGAGCGCTGCCCGGCCGGATTGTGCGGGCTATCAAGGAGGCCGGGTCGATGAACCCGGTCGTGCTGCTGGACGAGATCGACAAGGTCGGGTCCGACTACCGTGGCGACCCTGCCTCAGCCCTGCTTGAGGTGCTCGACCCGGCGCAGAACCACACGTTCCGCGATCACTACCTGGAGCTCGACCTCGACCTGTCCGACGTGGTGTTCCTGGCCACCGCCAACGTGGTGGAGACCATCCCGGAGGCGCTGCTGGACCGGATGGAGCTGGTGCGTCTGGACGGCTACACCGAGGACGAGAAGGTCTCGATCGCCCGCGACCACCTGCTGCCTCGCCAGCTCGAGCGGACCGGCCTGACCTTCGACGAGGTCACCCTCGACGACGACGCGTTGCGCACCTTGTCGACCGACCACACCCGCGAGGCTGGGGTGCGGCAGCTGGAGCGGGCGCTGGCCCGCATCCTGCGCAAGGTGGCGACCCGGCTGGCTATGCAGGACGGTGGCTCGCCATCGGCCGGGGAAGCCACGGCCGGCTCGGTCCCCGGGGCAGTCCCCCTGCGAGTCGGTGCCGACGACGTGTCGACATACCTCGGTCGGCCGCGCTTCACTCCTGAGGCCGGCGAACGCACGGCGGTCCCCGGTGTCGCCACCGGACTGGCGGTGACAGGCGCCGGTGGTGACGTGCTGTTCGTGGAGGTGGCGACCATGGACGGTGAGCCGGGCTTGACCCTCACCGGCCAGCTGGGCGATGTGATGAAGGAGTCCGCGCAGATCGCGCTCAGCCACCTGCGTGCCAACGGCTCCCGTCTCGGGGTGCCCACTGAGACGCTGGCCGATCACCGGCTGCACGCCCACTTCCCGGCGGGGGCGGTCCCGAAGGACGGTCCGTCGGCGGGAGTCACCTTGACGGCGGCTCTGGCGTCGCTGCTCACCGGACGGTTGGTACGCGCGGAGGTCGGGATGACCGGCGAGGTGTCACTGACCGGGCGCGTGCTGCCGATCGGCGGGGTGAAGCAGAAGCTCCTGGCGGCCCACCGGGCCGGGCTGACCGACGTGATCATCCCCGAACGCAACGGCCCTGATCTGGACGACCTGCCACAGCAGGTACGCGACGAGCTGACGGTTCACCTGGTCAGCAACGTTGCCGAGGTGCTGGACCTGGCGCTGGAGCCGGCCACGGTCACCGGCTCGGCGGATCAGACCCCGGTGGCGGCCTGAGTGCCGCCCGCGGGCACCGCTGAGAACTGGCGCAGTGCTGAGGCGCCAGACTCGTAGAACGACAACGTCGTCAGCGAGGCCGGCGCCAGCAGCAGCTTGTTCATCGAGGCCAGGGGCGCGTCGAGGCAGTAGCGGACCGCCAGCTTGATCGGGTTGACGTGGCTGACGACCACCACCTTCTGGTCGGCGTACGTCGCCAACGTCCGTCTCAACGCTCCTTCGACGCGCCGCTGCACCTCGACGATGGACTCACCGGCGGGAGGGCGTACGTCGAACGAGGCGAGCCAGGCGGCCAGCTCATCCGGCCAGCGCTGTTCGACCTCCTCCAGCGTGTAGCCGTCCCAGTCCCCGAAACCCGCCTCCTGGAAGTCCTCCTCGATGGTTACCGGGAGACCGAGCGCCTGCGACACCGACGCGGCCGTATCCCGGGTGCGCTGGAGTGGCGACGCCACGATCGCGTCGAATCCCCCTTCTGCGGCCAACGCGGCTGCGGCCCGCCGGGCCTGCTCCCAGCCCTCCTCGATCAGACCGGGGTCGTCGCCGCCCGGTCCGGAGAACCTGCGCTCGGCGGTATGGACGGTGACCCCGTGGCGAAGGAAGACCAGCGTGGTGGGCTCGCCCCGCTGCGCGCTCCAGCCGAGAAGCGGGGTGTTCGGGCCACCGGCGGGTGTGGCGGTGTCCGCGGCCGCCGGCACCGGGTCGACGGCGGCCGTTGCGGGTACCGGTGGGACGCCGGCGGCGGCATCCATCGCCATGTTGGCGAGGCGGTCGGCGTCCTTGTTGCGTTCGCGGGGGATCCAGGTCCAGCGGGCGTCCGGAGGGGCCAGCCTCTTGGCGGTCAGAGCCAGCGGCCGCATGTCGGGATGCTTGACCTTCCACCGGCCAGCCATCTGCTCGATGACGAGCTTGGAGTCCATCCGTACCTCGAGGGTCGCCTCCGGGGTGTGTTCGCCGTACAGCGCGAGACCGGCGATCAGCCCGCGGTACTCCGCAACGTTGTTGGTGGCCCGGCCGATCGACTCGGCGACCTCTGCGACCACCCGGCCGGTGTCGGCGTCGCGGATCAGCGCCCCGAACCCTGCGGGGCCGGGGTTGCCGCGCGACCCGCCGTCAGCCTCCAGGATGACCCTCGTCGGGGCGGACACCGACGTCAGAGTCCTGACTCGGACGTGCGCACCAAGATGCGGTTGCATTCCTCGCAGCGGATGACCTCGTCGCTCGGCGCCGCGGCGATCCGCGCCAGGTCGGCCGCTCCCACGTCCAGCCGGCAGCCACCACAGCGCTTGTGTTGAAGGGCTCCCACGCCGACGCCCCCAAGCTGGGCTCGAAGCTTGTCGTATAGCGCCAGCAGGTCCGACGGGATGTCGGCGACCAACAGCTCTCGCTCGGCTCGGCCGTCGTCCTCCCGGCCCGCGATCTCGGTGGCCGCGGCAGCGCGGATCTGTTGCTGGTGCTGGGTGTCGGCGTCGATCTCGGCCAGCTCGGTGCTCAGGGCGTCGAGCTTGGCCTGCGTTTCCTCGACCCGCTCCATGACGACGAGCTCCTCGTCCTCGAGATCACTGATGCGACGTTCCAGGGTGGCCAGTTCGTGTTGCATCGCTTGCATCTGCTTCGGGTCGCCGACGAGGCCTTGGTCGAGTCGGTCTTGGTTTCGTGTCCGCCGTGCCTTGACCTGCTCCACGTCCGCATCGGCCTTGCGCTGGTCGCGGTTGAGGTCGGTCACCTCGGTCTGTAGCTGGCCATGCTTGGCCGCGACATCGGTACGCCGCTCGGCCAACGCCGCCAGAGCTGCGTTCGCGGGCAGCGTGCGCAGTCGATGCGCCAGCTGGTCCAGCGTTGAGTCGACCAGTTGGAGGTCGAGAAGCTTGAGCTGGGCGAACGGATCGGCTTTCACCGGTGAGCTCCTCCGTGGTCGTGTCGTGGCTCAGTGGGGGTGTCACGGCCGGACGCACGATGGTTCCACGGATCGGTGCACAGACGCGAGACCTCTGTCTTCACCTGCTCGCCACGACGGTCGAGAGCCGCGACCAGGGCCTGCTCGGCGACCGGCAGCCAGGTCCACTCCGCCGCCCAGTGCGGCACGTCCACCAGCGCCGGCGCGTCAGGGTGCTCACGGAACTCAGAGGCCGGATGGTGCCGCAGATCGGAGGTGACGTAGACGTCGGCGCTGCTGGCTCGTGCGGCATCGAGCAGGAAGTCACCGGCACCACCAGCGAGAGCCACGGTCGTCACCTCTCGATCCAGGTCGCCGGAGACGCGTGCACCGACGGCAGTCGTCGGGAGGGCGTCCGCCACCAGGTCGGCGAAAGCGCGCAGCGTCATCGGCCGACGCAGTCGACCGACCCGCCCCGAGCCGCGGTCAGCGGCCCAGCCCGTCATCTCCACCAGGTCAAAGGCCGGCTCCTCATAGGGATGCGCCGCGCGCAGGGCAGCGATCACGTCGGCGCGCCGGCGGCGATCCAGCACCATCTCGACGCGAGTCTCGGCCACCACCTCAACCACATCGCGGGTGCCGATGGCCGGGTTGGCGCGCGGACCGGGCCGAAAGGTGCCGTCTCCCTCGGAGATGAACGCACAACGGTCGTACTCCCCCACTGCTCCGGCGCCGGCTCGGGCCAGTGCGTCGATGACTGGTTGCACCTGGTCGTCGGGCACGAAGGTCACGACCTTGTCGAGCGGGTCGATGCTGTCCGGTACCAGGGGCCGGACCTCGGACAGGCCCAGCGCGAGCGCCATCGACTCCGACACACCGTGCGCCGGGGAGTCGGCATTCGTGTGAGCGACGTACAGCGCGATGCCGTGCCGGATCAAGTCGTGGACCACCCTGCCCTTGGGCTGATCGGCCGCGACCTGGCTGACGGGGCGGTACAGCAGCGGGTGATGCACGACAAGCAGGTCGGCGCCGGCCTCAATCGCCTGGTCCACGACGGCCTGCACCGGGTCGACCGCGAACAACATCTTGTGCACCTCGGCCGCGGGGTCGCCGACGATCAGCCCGACGGCGTCACCGGGCTCCGCCCAGCGTGGCGGGTAGATGCTCTCGAACGCCGCGACCACGTTCGCCACCCGCGCTGAGGTCGTCACGCAGTCACTCTAGCCGCGGCGTCACGGCCGGTCGGCGGCACCGAAGCTCACCACGACCATCAGGCGAGTAGGGCAGTGCCCGGGACGCCCGCTGGGTCCAGTTGCGCATTGATTGCAACAGCCAACGAGTTGCGTCTAGGGTGGCGTGTGGCATCGACAGCACTGAAGGAGCGCCCGTCGCGACTGACGCGGGTGCGCCAGGCGCTGAGCCGCAACGAGTGGGCGTCGATTGCTGGCATGGCCGCGTTCGTCGTGCTGCTGCACGTGGTCGGGTGGGGCGTGCTCGCCGCTCTGGTGTCGCCGGAGCACTACCGGGTGGGGCCGGGTGAGGTTTTCGGGGTCGGACTGGGGCTGACGGCGTACACGTTAGGAATGCGGCACGCCTTCGACGCCGACCATATTGCCGCGATCGACAACACGACCCGCAAGCTGATGACCGCAGGCAAGCGCCCGCTCTCGGTCGGCTTCTGGTTCTCGCTGGGCCACTCGTCTGTCGTGTTCGGCCTGGTCGCCGTGATCGCGCTGGGCGTGAACGCGCTGGCGGGACAGGTCGAGGACGACTCGTCCACGCTTCAGCAGACCACCGGGCTGATCGGGACCGCCGTGTCGGGGTCATTCCTGTTCCTTATCGGCGTCATCAACCTCGTCGTGCTCATGGGCATCGTCAAGGTCTTCCGGCAGATGCGACGCGGCGCCTTCGACGAGTCTGCCCTGGAGGATCAGCTGAACAACCGCGGCTTCATGAACCGGCTGCTCGGTGGAGCAACGAAGGCGGTCACGAAGTCGTGGCACATGTACCCCGTCGGCCTGCTGTTCGGCCTGGGCTTCGACACCGCCACCGAGGTTGGCCTCCTCGTCCTGGCCGGCGGCGCAGCGGCATCGAGCCTGCCGTGGTATGCCGTCCTGACGCTGCCGATCCTCTTCGCGGCCGGGATGAGCCTGCTCGACACCATCGACGGCTGCTTCATGAACTTCGCCTACGGCTGGGCCTTCTCCAAGCCGGTCCGCAAGGTGTTCTACAACATCACGATCACGGGGCTGTCGGTGGCGGTGGCGCTGATCGTGGGAGGCATCGAACTCCTCTCCATCCTGACCGACAAGCTCGGCATCGCCTCGGGACCCCTCGCCTCACTGGCCCACGTCGATCTCAGCTATGTCGGGTACGCGATCGTCGCCTTGTTCGTCCTCACCTGGGTCGTCGCTCTTGCGGTCTGGAAACTCGGTCGCATCGAGGAGAAGTGGTCGGCCGGACTAGCCGACGAGATCGATCCGGTGTCCGGCGACTGACCACCGGCTCGCCAACTGGCGGCCGACGGCCAGGGCTTTGTTGCGACGCCTTCGTGGTCCTCGGCCACGACCAGACTGTGGTGGGGGGGTTTGAGCCCGCCCCCCGCCCGCGGGGGGGGAGAACCCCCCCCCCCCCCCGGCGGGAGCGGCGGGCCGCGGGGGGGCGAAGGCGGCGGAA
>JBBRYD010000076.1:0-16882 GCA_038238065.1 Propionibacteriales bacterium
GGCCAGCAGGCCCAGCACCACCGCCGAGACGGAGTTCGTGGCGCTCGCGGTGGCCACCACGCCGGACACGTAGCGAGCGCCGAAAGACTGCAGCAGCTGCCAGAGGATGGCGGCAACGACAGCTCCGGGTGCGATCTCGCGCGACGTCACCCGGACTGCGGTAGAGAGGCGGAACGCCAACAAGAAGATGAGGGCGTTCACCGTGACTGTAGCCACGGTCAGGACGATGGAGAACACCCAGTCGAGCCCGAGCCCGAACATCTTGGCGCGGCCGCCGACGATCGACAAGACGGTGGCTCCGATCAGCGCCAGCCCGGCGGTGAGCAGGAGCAGCAGGCTGGTGAGCCGGGCCCTGATCGGGTCTGGCCGGCGGTTCCGCGGCACCGACCACGCCGTGTTCATCGCGTTCTGAGTGGCGTTGGCCACGCCCAACGCGCCGTACAGGGCCACCAGCGACCCGATGACGATGGCCGACGCGCCGCCTCCCAGACCCTTGGGGTCGCCGAGCTCGGTGCCGATCACGGGAATCTGCGAGAGGGCCGAGTCGATGATCTGCTGCTGCAGATGCGGGTCGCTCCGCAGCACCACCCCGAGGATGGAGGTGAGCAACAGCAGCAGGGGGAACAGCGACAGGAAGCCGTAGTAGGTGATCAGGGCGGCCAGATACGTGCCCTGATCGTCGATGAACTTGTAGAGCACCGCGATCGGGAAGCTGGCCCAGGAGTGCCGACGTTGGAACGCGTCCAGTCGCTCCGCCACACTCTTGCGCGCCATACCTCATTCTTACCCGTCGGCCGGAACTCCACGGGGGACGCGCGGGCCGAGGGTCAGTCGAGCAGCTTCGACCGGAGCTGCGCGGTGTCGGCCTCGGTCCAGCCCAGCCGTTCCATCAGGGCGTCCATACCGCCGTACTCGCTCCGCACGTGCTCGAGGAAGGCCCGCATGGTCTCCGGGTAGGTCATGTGCGACGACATCGGCCGGTCCTTCAGGTTCTCCCCGTACGTCTTGGTGGCCAGCAGCCGATCGAGGATCTCCTGCATCCGCTCGCTGCTGGCGGCGTAGTCGGCCACCACGGCTTCCGGCTCGGCCCCGACCAGCGTCAGCGCGACGGCCACGATCGTCCCCGTCCGGTCCTTGCCCGCCGCGCAGTGCACCAGCGAGGCGCCCTCGGCGGTGGCGATCTCCCGCAGCGAGGCGACTACCGAGTCCGGCCGGTCGCTCAGGTACGACAGGTAGGTCGAGGTGACCGGGTGCTCGACCTGGACACTCGGCGTCAGGTCGATCCACGGCAGCGCCTCCTCGGGCATGACCTCAGGCCGAACATCCGGCTTGTGCTCGCCCACCCCTTCGCGCCACTCGCGAAAGAGCGAGTGCTCGTGGATCTGCACCGAGGCGATCCCGGTCAGCGGGCCCGGGCCCTCGTTCTCCACCTCGAAGTCGCTGCGCAGGTCGATCACGTCGGTCAGTCCGAGCTCGAGCAGGGTGTCGATGTCGTCCGGCGTGAGCGTCTGGAGGTTGTCGGAGCGGAGCAGCCGCCCGGAGGCGACCGTTCCGCCGTCCGTGGTGGGGATCCCCCCGACGTCTCGGAGGTTGGCCAGTCCGTCGAGGTTGATCCACAGGCGCTCCACGCCGACGAGTCTAGATGCGCCCACCCACAGTCAGCTGGCCCAGTGACCGGTGAAGAACAGCCAGCTCCAGCCGAGCAGGAGCAGCACGGTTCCCGTGAACGCCGCCACGACCACGACGCGGTGACCGACCCGGAGGGCCGTAGATCGGGGTTCCCAGGTGCCCCAGCGAGCCAGCATGATCCACAGCGGGAACCACAGCAGCGTGGCGCGGTTGACCGAGAAGAACCAGTACGACAAGGAGAACGCGAGCACCTGGACGCCGACCCAGCTCGCCTCCGCCCACATCCTTCTGTGCAGGCACCAGACGGTCACCAGCACGCCGAGCGCCATCGAGACGACCTCGGCGCGAAACACCGCGGCCCACCCGGGGTGGTCGGCAAATGCGCCCGGGGCGATGGCCGGGAGGGTGTTGCGGAACGAGTCCCAGGGCCAGGTGAAGCCGCGGACCCAGCCGGTGGACTGGGCGGTGTACCAGGCGGTCCAGCTGCCGGTCAGGGTGTAGAGGTAGGTCGCGTAGCCGAGCAGGACCATGGCCGGGATGACCATCCAGGCCATCCGTCGCCCCCGGACCCGCCACGGGACCCCGCCGCTGGTCACGATCATCACCATCAGCGCTCCGACCAGGAACAACCCTGACACGCGGACCGTGCAGGCGGCTGCCGCCAGCAGCGACGCCGCCAGCCAGCGGTCGGAGCGCGCCCGCTCCCAGGCCCAGAAGGCAGCCGCACAGAAGAGCGACTCGGTGTACGGCACCACGGTGAACACCGCTGTGGGAGCGAACAGCCAGAGCACTGCCGCCCAGGGACCGCCGAGGCGGTAGATGGCCCCGGCAGCGATCGCCGAGCAGACCGAGGACAGCACCACCCCGCTCACCGCCACCGGGACGCCGAACAACAGGAACAGATGCAGCAACGACGGGAGGCCGGGAAAGAAGGCCATCAGCAGCCCGTCGGGTTCGGCCCGATACCCGCCGGCGGCGAGCCGGGCGAAGTGCTGGACGTCCCAGCCACTGACCATCTCGGTCATGCTCCGGCCGTCGTGCAGGGCCAGCAGCAGAGCCACCATCAGGATCAGCCCGCGGCTGGCCAGCCAGGCCTGCACCACCAACCGCGCGGAGCCCGCGGGGTGCGCTCGCTCCGCCGAGGGCGGGCGCCTCGTCAGTGCGGCGGTGCTCACGGGGCGCGGCCGAAGCCCAGCGCGGCGTGCATCCCGGCGATCCAGGGTGCGTCTGCGGCCTCGTCCAACACCCCGCCGGTGGGGTCGTCGGCGCCGGCGCGGCGCATCACGTCTCGTTCGGGACGCAGGATGTCACGGATCGCCACGAGGACGACCCAGCCCTGGGTGGCCAGCCGGATGAACACCGCCAGCCAGTAGACGCGGTCCGCCGATCCGTCGCCGGGGGCCAGGAATCCACCCAGATGCCACCAGATGGCGGCGAAGTAGACCAGCTCACCGGCCGTGAAGATCCACCAGTCCCGCCATCGGGGCCGAGCCAGAATGAGCAACGGCAACAGCCAGAGCACGTACTGCGGCGAGTAGACCTTGTTGGTCATCAGGAACGCGGCGATCACCAGAAACGCTACGGCGCCGAACCGCGGTCGGCGCGGCGCCAGCATGATCAGGGCCCCGATGGCCAGGCAGGCGAACAGGAAGACGGCGAGGGCCACCCGGTTGAGGTTGCCCACGGTGTGACCGGCGAGCGACAACACGTACCAGATCGAGCCCAGGTCGCCGCCGCGGTCGGAGTTGAACGACCAGAAGCTGAGCCAGGCGTCGGGCGCCAGGATCATCACCGGCAGGTTCACCGCCAACCAGCTGAGCGCGAACGCGGCGAACATCCGACCGAAGTCCCGCATCCGCTCCGACCTCAGGCAGAGCAGCAGCAGCGGTCCGAGCAGGAAGGCCGGATAGAGCTTGGCGGCCATCCCGAGGCCGAGCATCACCCCGGCCAGCACCGGGTGGCGACGGGCCCAGAACATGCAGCCCAGCGCGGTCAGGGCCACGACCAGCAGGTCCCAGTTGATCAGCGCCGCCGCCGCCACACACGGCGAGGCGGCGAGCATCATGGCGTCCCACGGGCGCCCGGTCACCGTCCGGACCTGGGCCCAGACCGCGAGCAGCAGCAGCGCCCCCAGCATGACGGTGTTGACGTCGACGAACAGCACCGTGGCGTCGACCTTGAGCTGGTCGGGCAGGCCCTCTCCGGTGGGGGCGCCCAGCGCGACGGTGATGAGCCGCTCGAACTCCAGGAACCAGCCGGTCAGCACCGGGTACTCCAGCACCTGGTAGCTCCCGCTGTCCAGATACGGGGTGTGGCCCTGCAGCAGCCCGCGACCCTCGTAGAGCAGCCCGATGTCGGAGTAGCACATGTACTTGAACGAGTCGGGCACATGTCCCGCCACGGTCATCCGGCAGGGCAGCCGAAACACGACGCCGGCCAGGTAGACCAGGGTGGAGACCAACAGGACGACGCGGGCCGGGTTCCACCAGCGGTCAGCGCCGGCGGCGTAGCGACCGATCGGCCCGCCGAGGCGCTCGCTGACCGTGCGGACGAAACCGTCCGTCACCGAGGGCGAGTCGGTGCGCAGGCTCATCGACTGCTGCGTCCGGGCGGGGGTGCGCCGCCCGGGCCACCGCCTCCACCGCTGGACGGTTCCTTGCTGGGCTTGGGCGGGGGGCTCGGCTTGGTCGGCTTCTGGCTCGCCGCCGGCTTCGTGGTCGTGGGTTTGGTTGTGGTCGGCTGGGTCGTGGGGGGCTGTGGCTTGGTCGTCGGTTTCGTCGTCGGGGGCTGGGTCGTGGTCGTGGGGGGCTTCGTCGTGGTCGGGGGCCGCGTCGTGGCCGGCTGCGTCGTGGTGGGGGCCGTGGAGGTGGGCTGCCCGGTCGGCTCCGAGGTCGCGGTCGGGGTGGGCTCGTCGGTCGGGGACGCCGACTCGGTCTGGGTCGGTGCGGGCTCGCTTGTCCGAGTGGCCGTCTGGGTCGGCACGGTGGGCTCGGCCTTGTCCTTGTTGACGTAGGCGGGCGGATCGAAGTCCTCGACCTTCATGCCATCGCTGGCCGTCTCCATGTAGTCGGCCCAGGTCAGCGCAGGATAGGTGCCGCCGAAGAAGGTTCCGTCGCCGGGGCGCTTGAACTTGTCCAGATCGTCGTTGCCGGAGTCGCCGGCCACGTAGAGCACCGCGGTCGAGATCTGCCTGGTGTAGGCGACGAACCACGCCGAGGTGATCTCGTTGCCGCGGTCCTTGGTGCCGGTCTTGCCGGCCACCGGTCGGTTCAGGGTCTGGACCGTGCGACCGGTGCCCTGCTCGACCACGTTGGAGAGGGCGTAGGTGACGTCGTCAGCGACGTCGGAACTCATCGCCCGGTTCTCTGCGGGGTTGGCCCGGTAGATCACCTTGTTGTTGGCGTCGCGGACTTCGCGTACCACGTGGTTGGCCACATGCTTGCCGTTGTTGCCGAAGGTCGCGAAGGCCCCGGCCTGGTCGAGTGGGCTGACCTCGGGCGTGCCGAGCGGCAGGTTGCGGGCACTGGCGTCGAAGCCCGCACCCTTGGGTGTCCCGGCCGCCTCCGCCAGGTCGGTCACCTTCTTGGCGCCGTCCTTCATCGAGGTGACCAGATCGACGAAGGCGGTGTTGATCGAGTCCGTCGTCGCCTTGATCAAGTTCACCCGGCCGTACTGGTGGGAGTACTCGTTGCGTACCGGATCGCGGTCGCCGGGCGGGGTGAAGGTGTTGCCGTTGAACCGCGAGAGCAGGCTGTAACCGTCCTCGAGGCCGGCTGCCAGGGCGTAGGCCTTGAAGGTCGAGGCGGTAGGACGGGCGGTGGTGGCCCAGTTGCGCGAGTTGTCGACGTAGTCGGGGCCGCCGTAGAGAGCGATCACCTCGCCGGTGCCGACCTCGACCGAGGCGATCGAGGCGTGCAGCTGGGACGCCTTCTGGTCGGACGCGTCGGCGGAGCGCTTGGTGTATTTCTGGGCTGCGTCGACGGCTGCGTTCTGCGACGCCTTGTCGAACGTGGTGGTGATCTTGAGCCCACCGCCGTTGATCTTGGTCGAGTCCAGGCCGGCGGCCTCCAGCTCCCGCTGCACCATCTTCAGCAGGAAGCCCTTCGGCCCGCCGTAGCGCTGGCTCACCTTGATCTTGGGGAAGGGTGGCAGCGCCTCGCTGTACGTCGCGGCCTCCCCTGGAGTGATCGCACCCGTCTCGCTCATCGACTGCAGCACGTAGCGGTAGCGGCCGAGCAGCCGTTCCGGGTTGCTGGCACCCTCGGCCGGGTCGAACGCACTCGGGTTGTTGAGCACACTGGCCAGCACGGCGGCCTGCGGGACGGTCAGCTTCTTGGCGTTGACGTCGAAGTAGGCCTGGCTGGCGGCCTGGATGCCGTAGGCGTCGCGGCCGAAGTAGATGGTGTTGAGGTAGTCGGTGAGGATCTCCTCCTTCGACATCTGCTTGTTGATCTTGGCCGCCAGGAACAGCTCCTTGAACTTCCGGGTGAAGGTCTGGTCCTGGGTCAGGTACATGATCTTGATGTACTGCTGGGTGATCGTCGACCCGCCCTGGAGGTCGCCACCACGAGCGATGGTCCAAGCGGCCCGGAACATGCCTCGGATGGAGATCCCACGGTCGGTCCAGAAGGTCCGGTTCTCCGCCGACACCACCGCCTGCTTGATGTTGTCGGGGATCTCTGCGTACGTCAGCGGCTGCCGGTTCTGAATCTCGAAGGTGCCGAGCTGGGTCTTGCCGTCGTTGTAGTACACGTTCGTGGTCGCGGTCTGGAAGTCCTTGTTGGGGTTGGGCTGCTCGGTGGTGCGGTAACCGATCACGATCACGGCGGTCAGGCTGACCAGACCGAGCACGACCAGAGCGGTGACGGTCTTCAGGATGTTCATCGTCCAACGACGGCGGCGCGACTTCGGGCTCTTCGGTTTCAGCGTGCCGCCCGTTGCCGCCTTGTCCTGCGGCAGTTCCCAGAACGGGTCAACCATAGATGTCCTCGACGGTCTGCTGGCGGCGAGGCGGCTTGCGCTTCACCCCGTCCCCCAGGAGATAGGACATCACCATGCAGTTCCAGCCGCAGGCCGGGCAGACCTCGACCATGACGACCTTGAACTCGCCGTACTCGTGCGCCATGTCCTCGAGCTCGGGGATGCGCTTGATCCGGCCGGAGTACTGCCCCAGCTGGTCCCCGAACACGTAGTGCATCAGCCGCAGCTCGGGTGAGTCGCAGACCGGGCAGGGAGACTTGGCCCGCTCCCCGTGATGCTTGGCTGATCGGATCAACAGGGGGTCGGCGTCGCAGGCATCTGCTCTCGCTAGGTTGCGACCGGGACGCCGCAACGCCTCCAGAGTGGAGCGACGCTGCAGCGCATAGTCGATGACTTCGCGTTGCGACCACATGAGGGCCAGCGTACGTGGCGATGGCCGGGGGTGGCCATTCTGTGAAGTGGCGGCTGTGGACAGGGCTTGCCGTCCATGGCCCTGCCTGGTTCGAACTTTGATCCGGACTGCCGCGATGGCGTAACATCGTGCGTCGGTCGTGAGGCCGGTCCAGGGGCCATGGCGCAATTGGTAGCGCACCTGCTTTGCAAGCAGGGGGTTAGGGGTTCAAGTCCCCTTGGCTCCACCCTAGCCACAGGGCATTTCTGAGCTAGATTCCCTGTCCTAGACGGAAACCTGCAGCAGCAGACTGCAGCAACGAGCTTCACGAGCCCTCGCTTTCGGACAATCGAGACCCCAGCCGGGACAGGGCTTCTCGCGTCCCAGCGGACGTCGCCTGGGCATACATGTCCATGGTCACGGCGATCTGGCTATGCCGCAGAATCTGCATCGCTACACGAGGGTGCACGTCGAGCTCGACCAACAGGGAGGCACACGTCCGCCGGGTCGAGTGCACCGACACAACCGGCACCCCCGCCTTCGCCGCCCTCTCCTTGAACTTGCGGTGGAAGTTCCTCGGGTCGATGGGCAAGCCATAACGGGTCGTCAGCACCAAACCCGTGTCATGCCAAGCCGCACCGGCTGCCGCCTGCCATTGCCACACCAGCTCCTGGTGCGAATGGAGAGCGTCCAAGCAAATGTCCGGCAACGGGAGCACCGCCTCAGACGAGACCGTCTTCGTCGCCCGACGCATCAGCCTCCCATCCACTCGCTGCAGCTGCCACCGGATACGAGCCTGACGAGCAGTGACACTAATTTCGTCCCAGCCCAGACCCAGAAGTTCCCCGCGCCGCAGACCCAGGACAAGCATCAGCACAAACGCCACATGTAGCGAGTCGTCGTCGGCCCTCGACGACTCCAAGAACTGCCTCGCATCATCCACCGTCCACACACTCCGATGCTCCGACCGCGGCACCGGCACCCGGACCAAGGCCGCCACGTTCCGCGACAGCAGCTCGTCACGCACCGCCTGGCTCAGAGCTCCCCGAAGAACAGTCCACGCCTGATGAACCGTCCACTCCTTGGCCACCTGCCGACAGCAGGTACCGGCAGCGCAGCACCGAGGTTCCGCGCGAGCTGCATCCTTACCCTGGGCACAACACTGACGACGAACACGAAGCCGATTGAGCCAGGTCTGCACTTCCCGGACGGTCAGCTTGTCCAACCGCCGCGACCCGAGATCCGGCACGATGTAAAGCCGACAAAAGAGGTCATAGTTCGCCGCCGTTGTGGGGGCGAGCGACGGCCGGACCACCTCAACCAGCCACCCCTCCAAGTACTGCGCAAGGGACGGCACCGTTGTCGCAACAGGTCCACGCCGAGCGGCCTGATGCAGCGCGAGGAACTTCGCGTGAACCTCTTCTCGCGTCTTTCCGGCCACGTACTTTCGCTGCCGCCGCCCAGTCGACGAGGTCACCCACACATACGCTCGATAGCCATGCGGGTACCGATATATCGACCCCTCCCCGTTCCGCCGCCTTTTAGCCATCACACGTACCGATGGTCATCGGACTGAGCCGCACGCATCTCCACATACTCATCAACCCACTGGGGCAACACCCGGCGAGAGCGACCATCCTTCAGCGACCGCAGATCACCCGTGATGATCAGCATCCTCACCTTCGTTTCGCCATAACCAAGCAGCCGAGCCACCTCGGCCACCGTGTACCACTTCGGATCCAGCGACACAGTCATTACCGTTCTCCGCTCTGTAAGCCGGGGGGGTTCGGCCTCCCCGACGTTTGATGGTGTGGTCTCCGTGCTGCCCGTCAAGGGCACCTTCAGCGTCACTACGTGATTCGCTGCGCTCACCCCTGACCGCCAGCCCGAAGACCAGAGGACTCGGCGGGTTATCGGGGAGGCCGAATCAGAGCGGTGGTCACGCGTCGCGTGCGCGGGCAGCAGATGCCGCAGCCAACGCAGCATCACCATTCGTGAGCCAACCCATGCCGGCGTACTGCCAGGACCCAACCACAAGGGTCGTCTCTGCGACGTCGGTTTGGTCGTCAACCATGAAGACGGCCTGCTCGGACGGGCGCCTCCTTCGCTGCACGTAGTCGCGTCGGGCCTGTCTAAGACGGCCGAGGGTGACGGAGTAGCGGCGTGACTTGGTGGCCAGGTGACCGCGGAAGCCGAGCATGCCCTGCCAGCGGCCCCAACCTTGGTACGGCTGCTCGCCACTGTTGAGCCCCGCGATGGTGGCCCGGCAGCCGAGCTGGTGCAGGGTCGTCTGAAGCCGGCGCAGATGCTGATTGCCGCCATCGCTGTCGGTGGGGAGGTCGGCGGCGGCTTTGGTGGCGTACTTGGCGATGTAGGCGGCAACGGTCTCCGGGTGTAGTTGGGGGCCGTGCCGGTCGCGGTCCGCAGCGCCGGTAACCGGCCGAGCATCGACCTGGGCGCCGAACCGCATTCGCCGCGGCTGGTCGTTCACGTCTACTGGGGGTGCGTCGCACCAGACAGAGCGGGCGGCGTCCAGCACCAGCTCCGCCAGCGTGGCGGAGTCGACGTGCACGGCCGGTGCTGGGTAGGCGTCGGTGTCTGTGGGGGCTCCGTCGAGCCGGATGAGGGCGTGAAAGTGGACGATGCCGCGGCGTTGGAACTCGGCGACCTTCGCGAACTGAACCTGAACCAGCCGGCAGGCCGCGGTCTCGGACAAGCCGAGGTGCTGGGCGAGGCGACGGCGCAGTGTGATGGTGAACCTGCGCCACAGCTCGGGAGCCCACCACTGCCACACCAGGTGCGCGGTGTAGTCGTAGCAGTCAACGCACAGCGGCTGACCGGCCATGGGGTCCGTGTGGTCGTGGACGGCCATGCACCACAACGGGCGGCCATGTGGGCACACCTTCCGCCGGTCGCCGGTGCGGGGTAGGCAGCGGCGGGAACCGGGCCGACCCGGCTTTTTCGCCCCGTGCACGGGCCCGAAGGAGGGTGCGGTCATGGTGGCGAACACCAACGGATGCGCGGCCACCGTATCCGGGACGTCTTTCATGCCGCCGGCGGCGCCGGCCATCAACACGTGCCACACGTCGCCCTTGTACTCATGCGAGCAGGACGGGCACACCGACGCGCGCCGGTTCCCGCACCGCACATACGTCACCCCGTCCGGCTCCCGCGTCGAACTGTACGAGCCCACAACCTCACCCGTGGCGCAGTCGACGGTGTCGGAGCCGCCGACCAGCCGCACCGGGTGGGCGCAGTGGCGGACCTTCTCGACCTGACCGAGCCATCGGCCCAGATCAGGACGGGACAACCGAGCCGCTACCTCCGCCGCCGTCTGCAACGACAGTCCCTCCGATACCAGTGCAGTGGTCACGCGACCAGCTCGTTCCCGGTCAGATACTCAAGCTGCCCGACTTCCGCCTGAACCGGCTCGAGGCTCAGCTGAGCGATGTCCTGGTCGGTGATGTGCGAGAACCGGACCCGGACCGGTTCAGCAACGCCGTCAACAGCCACGTAGCCGACGCCGGGCAGGGTGTCCGGGATCTGGTCGCACAGTGCCCCGCGGTTGCGGGCGCCGGGTCCGAGGACCAGGTTGACCTGGTCGGCTTCGGACAGGCGTAAGGCGATGCGGGTGGGGAACAGATCGCGGACGGTCAGCACTTCTTTGCGGGGGTCCTGCACTGCTCCGACGACGACGACACCGGCGGCGCGACCTTGAGAGAGCAGCAGCCCGAGGGCGGCGCCGATCCGCCGTTTCGCTTCCCGGTCGATCGTCCAGGCGGTGAGGGCAGCAAGTTCGTCAACCACCAACACGATCAACGGCTCAATGGTCGACGGTTCGTGTAGCCGGGAGACTCCGCGGAGCCGGTCCTGCCGTTGCCGCATCACGGTGACGGCGTCTTCGAGCAGCAGGGCGAAGGTGGTCTCGTAGGAGGCTTGGTCGGTGTGGCTGTCGCCGTAGCAGAACCGGTCGAACAGCCGCCGGCCGAGTGCGAGTTCCATCCCGCCTTTGGGGTCGACCACCCACACCGACACCAGACCGGCGGCGATGGAGGGGGTGAGAGCGGTGAGGATGGACCAGATCACCGACCCCTTCCCCGCCCCGGTTGCCCCAACGGCCAGGACGTGGGTACCGAGCAGCTGCAACCGCCAGGTACTGCCGTCCTCAGCCCGTGCGACGGGCAGACCGTCATGAAGCGGGTCGTGACCAGGGTCGAACGGTTGCACGACGCGGGCGAGGGGGTCGTGGACGAGGAGCCACAGCTCCACTTCGTGGACCCGGTGCGGGACGGTGCGGATGCGGCAGTCGAGGGTGCCGAACGTCTGCCCCAACCGGTCCGCGACCGTGGCGTAGTCGTCGAGGGTTTGGCCGGGAAGCATCCGCACCCGCACCCGGTCCACCGGACGGGTGCAGCGGACCCGGATCAGCACGGGCAGGTACTCGGTGTCACGGCGGCGGACCGCCAGGCCGGCGCCCGTCATGGCCTGTGACCACCGCCAGTGGTAGATCAGCCCAGACCGCCACCCGCTGCGCCACGTGCAGTAGACCCGCCGGTAGAACGAGCCCGGCCACCGCAGCCGCCACCCGACCAGACCGGCTATGAAGAGAACGGCGGCGGCGACGAGCGGGACCGGCCCGAACCTATGCCACACGATCAGCACGACGGCGATAAGGGTGAGCACCGCCAGCAGCCCCGGCGAGCGGAGGATGAGGACGAGGAGCCGCCACAGCCGGCGAGCCAGCCAGCCCGCCAGGACCGCTCCGAGGGAGATGCGGACGGTCTCGTTGACCAGCCGGACCGGTTCCCGCTCCACCCGAGAACCGCTGAGCCCGCGCATCACAGGGCCACCAACCGAGCCCACACCCAATGCCCGAAGGAGGTGAGGGCATGGTTCACGCCGTCACCGATCGGGGTCGCGCCGAGGACCAGCCCGAACAGGACGCACACGATGACCACGGAGGCGCGAGCGATCCGCATCTTCAGCATGAGCGCGACCAGGAGCCCGAGGACGATGGCGGTGCCGACCACGCTCATGATGCGGCCCGCACCGGGTCTGCCGGCCAGTCGACTATCGGCCCGAGCCGCCGGTACAGCAGCCGGCCACCGTGCAGGTCGAAGTCGCTGTGCTCGTGTGACCCGGCCGCATGCGCGAACGCCGCCAACACCAGCTCCAAGTTCGGCCGGTCCAACCCCGCCAGAATCGAGGCCAGGTCCGACAAGGCTAGACCTGAGACCAGGGCCCCGACGATCGACAGCACACGCTGCTCACCGCCGGACAGGGCGCCGGTGTCATGGATCAGTGGCTCGCCGTCCAGCCAGTACCAGCCCGGCCGGTCACAGGCCCGCACCCACCGGTACCCGACGGACGCGAATCGGCCGTGGAAGGCGCGGACCAGCAGCTCGACCGCCGCCTCCTCCGCATACGCACCCCGCGCCCACCGACGCAGCCCGTCCACCACCACTGCCGGTGGCACCGTCGTGGCAGGCATGTCAGGCGGCCCGCGCGTCGGCCGGCTTACCCGACCGGTTCTGCGCCGCCGCCACCCACTCAGCCCAATGACCGAGCGGCGTCACCCGCTCACCACTAACGGTGGTCCGAATAGCGGCGTAGTCACCGCCGGCCAGCCGGGCCGTGGTCACCCCCTCGACCCGGATCACCGCACCCGGCACCAAACCGGTCATCTGACTGTCCGGCAGCTGGACCGTGGCATCCCCCAGCAGACCCAGCGGCTCCGCCAGCACCACCGCAGACACCGTCGACACCGGCCGCCCCTCCGGGTCCGTGAACCGGCCCTTCGACTTCCGGTCGTCCCCACGACCCTCGTACACCTGCCGCTCCCGTGGCTCACTCGTCACCAACGCCGTCACCGACACCAACTGCACCTCGATCGCCATCTTTTCTGCCTTTCCGGAGGGGTCTGCCGCGCTCTGCGGTATTACCAGCACAGCGGTTTGGCGACACTTTCGAAACGTGGCAGCAGTTAGCAACCGGTGTGCTAATGGTTGGCACTGTCGGTGGTGTGCGCGATGCTTAACGCGAGCAGTCACGACATCCCGAGAGAAGTCCCCCCGATGGAGGCCAATGTGCTCAGCAGGCTGCGTACGGCCCGTGACGAGCGCGGGTGGAGCCAGACCCGCCTCATGTCAGAACTACAGCGTCGCGGGCGAGCCAACTCTCTTGCCGTTATGGCGCCGGCGAGCCTCCGTACGGCGGTGTCCCGTTGGGAGAACGGCCACGTCATTCCCGACCAGCACTACCGTCGTCTCTTTCGCGACATCTACGGACTGACCGACGCCGAGCTGGGATTTACGGGTGCCGCAACCCACAGCGAGCAGAAGGCGGTCGACGGTGAGGACGAACTGCGAGCCCGCATCGTCAACTCAGCCCGTGTCGACGCCGGCCTGGTCGCCCTCATGCGGGGCCAGACCGACACTATCCGCCGGCTGGACCGACGACTCGGGGCTCCCGTTTTGCTCGACCAGATGCGGGCGCACATCGCCACCCTTCAGCAATTACTCGGTCATGCTGTGCTCGACTCCGCTCGTAGACCAATCGCGGCGGCCCTTGCCGACGCCGCGGCTCTAGCCGGATGGCAGGCCCTCGACGTCGGATCCATCAGCCAAGCGTGGAATCACTACGAAGTAGCTAAAGATGCGGCGCGAACCTCCCACGACGCCGCGCTCTTGGCGCACGCCAAAGGCGAGCAGGTGTATGCGCTGCTCGACCTCGACCGCCCGCTCCAGGCTTTTCAGCTGATCAGGAAGGCGCGTGCCGAGGCAGGCAAGAAGGTCGCGCCACGGATGCGCAGCTGACTCTGGGCGGTCGAAGCGGAGACGGCGGCCGCCGCCCATGAAGACCGCGCCTGCCGTGCCGCGCTGATGCATGCAGCTGACTGCCTGCCCGCTGGGCCAGGTAGCGACCCAGAACTTCCGTATCTCTCTCTGGACGGGAATCACCTGACGCGCTGGCGCGGAAGTGCCTTAGCTCGTCTCGGGGATCAGGAGGCCGTCGACCAGCTGAGCAGTGCCCTCGTGGACATCGATCCCGAGTACACCCGCGCGAAGGGTGCCCTCCACATCGATCTCGCTCAGGCACTCGTCGCCGCGGACGCCAGGGACGACGCGTTTATCCATTTGCGCCGTGCGACCCAGCTCGCTGACCAGACAGGGTCAGTCCGGCAACGGCGGCGCATTACAGCCCTCGCCGCCTAAGACTTTCGCTTTCCGTTCGCCAGGACGTGCAGCAGAGCCACCAGCGACCCTGAGCCGAGGACTTCACCCTTGTTCATCAGGTCCATCACCGACGCCAGCGGCACCCAGTCCACACGGCCCGCTTCCTCAGGATCAGTCGGCGGACCAATCAGCGTGGCCGAGTGGGCGACGTACAGCTCGTGCGGACTGTCCACCATTCCGATCATTGGCTGGAACGTCAGAAGATGAGTCAGGGGACCGGGTCGCCACCCCGTCTCCTCCTCGACTTCACGAGCCGCTGAAGCTGGGCCGTCCTCCCCGGGATCAACAATCCCGCCCGGCAGCTCCCAGCCCCACTCATCCGTGACGAACCGGTGCCTCCACAGCATCAACACCCGATCGGCGTCGTCCAAGACGGCCGCAATGGCGACTCGCTGCAACCGCACCACATGATGCTCGAAACGCTTGCCGTTCGGCGGCTCGACGTCGACCTTAACCAGCCGCACCCACGGGTTGTCGTACAGCGTCCGCTCACCAAACACCCTCCAGCGCGCACTGTCCAGCAACTCGTCCGTCACCGCCTCGTCTTCCACACCACGACGGTACGCCAGCAGGCGACCCCAGACTCAGCCCGTTGTGATCCGACACGTGAGATGCGACAAATCTCCGCCACCTGATGTGCGACACCTGGGCTAGGAAACTGAGGGGACCGTCCGTGGCCGGTCGGCTTTGATGTTACGCACCGGGAGGGTGGTGGTGCGGCTCACGACCCGGGTCTCGCCGTCATCGAGCTCGATGGCGAGGGTGGTCTCGGAGACGTGGATGGTGACGGTGTGCCAGCGATGCACCCGGCCGAGGGCTACTTTCTGGCCGCAGACCATCACGATTCCAGTGTTCGAGGCCCGCCGTTGAACGGTGACCGGATCGACGGAAGGGCGCGGCGGCGGCCCGGCTGGGCGGACGCCGCGGAGGAACCGGGCCTTGCCGGGCGGGATTGGGTTGGGTCGGGTGCGGAGCAGTTCCCGGGTGTCGAGATCGAAGAACTGCAGGGTGGCGTCTTCGATCCGGACACCGACTTGGCGGCCGGCGAGGATCTCTGCGGCGAGGATCACCTGGCCGGCGAGGGCGACGGTGCCGGCCCGGGACACGGCTCGTTCCACCTCGACCACTCCTTCTTGGCCAGGGGTTGTGGGCAGCGGCGGTGGTCCGGCCGGTCGGGCACCGTCGGCGACGAGACGGGCCAGGTCGGTGACGCTGAGGTGCGAGCGGACGGTCTTGATCCGGGTGCCGCTAACAGAGAGGTGGACGAGGTCGCAGTCGACCCAGAACCGCACCCGTTGACCGACCCGAGCCCGTCCGAGCCAGAACTGCTGCCCGCACAGGGACATGTTCCCCGACGCGGGGACCTCCTTCTCCAGCTCGACCGGACCACCTGCCGGGCTGATCGCTGCCGGGCCCGGTACCTCGGCACGTTCACCAGCCAGGGGTTCCAGCGTCGGGGGCAGCCACAGCTCGACCAGCACCCGCTCTGCTTCCGGGACGGGCGTGAACCGGTCCGTCGGCATCACCGGCGCCTGTGGGTCCAGGGCTTGGTGCGGCCGGTCGGTGTTGTACTGCTCCACCCAGGCGTCCACCGCTTGCTGGGCCGCCTCGACGCTGGGAAACGGTTCGGCGTCGGTGAGGAAGTCGGGGCGGAACGTGCCGTGGAACCTCTCCACCTTCCCGTTCTGGTTCGGTGAGCTGGGCGCGGTCAACCGATGGGTGATCCCGTTGTGCCGGCAGATCTTGTCGAACAGCACCTCCCCACCTTTGCCGAACCGGTCGGTGAACTGTTTCCCGTTGTCGGTGATCACTTCCTCCGGCACCCCGAACCGGGCCAACGCTTGGGCGAACGCCAGACACACCGCCCGGCTGGTGGCCCGCTCGACCACCATGGCGATCACGCAGAACCGGGAATGGTCATCGACACCGGTGACCAGCTTCGCCTCCCGGATCTCCCCGGTCCCGGTGTCGACCAGCTCGATGCCGCCGACGATATCGATGCCCCACAGCTGCATCGGTCCGGGCCGCTCGAACCGCACGTAGGAGTCCTTCGGCCGCTTCCGCGGACGAGCCCGCAATAGCCCCTGCCGGATCAGAATGCGGTCGATCGTGCGCTCGGCCGGCACCACCACCCCCGGCACCGGTGCGCGGAGCATCTCCAGCCGAATCCGCCGTGACCCCCACCGCGGATGCTGCCGCCGCATCTCCGCCACCCGCGCTTCCATGTCGGCGGGCGCCTGGTGCGGACACACCACAGGACGGTGCGACCGGTCCGCCAACCCCGCCAGCTGCCCGCTGAGATACCTCGCCGTCCACCGGTGCACTGTTGACCGGTGCACCCCTAACCGGGCCGCCACCTCGGTGACCTCCGCGCCCACCAACACCGCACGGACCGCGTCCAACCGCTGCTCCACAACAGACAAAACAACCAGAGCCATTCCCGACCCCCGAGGTCTGGACGTCCCACGGTGACGTCCAAATCAGGGTGGCCGAACCGGCCCGGTGTCGCACATCAACTGGCGGGCGACCGTCGCACATCACCCGACGGAGGACACAGACTCAGCCCGTTGTCTTGAAGCAGGAGATGGTTAACGGTTCTGTGTCAGGTGATCCTTTACACCGGGCCTAGACAACTTTGGGTGTGACC
>JBBRYD010000077.1:0-16835 GCA_038238065.1 Propionibacteriales bacterium
CGACCGAAGCCCGACGGGCCTGGTCTACGGCGTTGAGGCCCTCGAAGAGGGTGTCCTCATCGAGATACGACGTCGAGACCGAACGCCTGAGGAGGACGGTCGCAAGGGTATTCAGACTTAGCCCGTCCTCATGGCGGCTGACGGCCTCCCGGGCCCAAGCTTCGGCTCGCTCGTACCGCGGGGCAGAGCTCTCGAGCTCCGCGAGGGCTCTTTGTTCCCAGAATCGCGAGTTCCAGGCGAAGGTGGCTTCGAGCTCCTCGTAGAACGTAGCTGCGCGCTGCCTGCCGAAGGAGGCGACGACGCGTTGCGCGTCCATCAGCTTTGCAACGAGCGAGACCTCCTTGGTCCGCTGCGAGATGGTCGTTGGGTGGACGTACGGCGCCGCGGCGGACACTAGCTGCAGCGTCGCCGCGTACCTGCGGTCGGCTTGGAGTACCTGCTTCGAGGCCCGCTCTGCGAGCCCCCAGTGTCGCGCCGAGACTCCGCCGTGTGGGCCAATCTGCATCAGCCGCGCGAGGGGCGCGTCACTCAGCCGACGGCGAAGCTCGCCTGCCCGCACGCCAGCCGCTCGCCCGAGAATTCCAGAGGCAAGGTCTACGCGCGCCTCGCTGGCGACAAGGACGAGGTCCAGGATCCGTCGGCCCACAAGGTCGGTCACCTCCCCGTACGCCTCGATGTACCTCGCCGAGAAGGTTCTGCCTCGCGTTATAGCGCCAAGCTGTCAAGCAGGGACGCCTGGTGCTTATTCGTTACGAACTGGACTCGCTCTTCCTCGGGCATGTCGAGGAGAACGTTCAAGCGGTTCTGCTGGCCAAGCTTCCCAAGAAGCGCGCGGACGTCTGCTGTTGAGAGGCGGCCCGGCACCGGGACCCCGCGTAGGGCGTCTCCGAGCCGGAGTTGCAGCGATTCGAGACGAGACGTCCGGAGGCTCGTGACCAGCACGACAGGCGCCCCTGACTCAGCGCAAAGTTCTCGAAGCTCCCCCGCTGCGTCGGCGAAGTCCTCGAGCCGCGGAACACGCAACACTTGGCGCCCGCCCTGCTTGGCCATCCAGTGGACGGCCTTCGCGTCGAACTTGCCGTCGCCGCAGTACTCGAGGACTTCGTACCCCGCTCGGGCCGCGTCTTCGAGGAACCGCATCTCCGCTGTGGTCGTGCCGCTCAGCTCACCGTGGAAGGCGTACACCCGCAGGCCCTTCGCCGGCTTCAGGTCGCTCGCCTCCGGCGCATGCGCGACAGTCCGGGGGGCGTCGAGGTCGCCCCGCACATCGCCCCAAGCAGGCTCGTCGCCGGCGTAGAAGTCGTGCCAGCGATCACTGCCGTCCGCTGGCTTGCGGAACGAGCGCAGGAATGACACGACAAGGGGGTTAAGGCCGAGGGTCCCGGGAACTATGTTGGCCTCGATCGAGGCAAGCGTGTTTTCCCACTCCTCGCTGACGGCCTCGAAGAATTCCTCCGCCTTCATGCGGACTGGGATGAGACCAGCTTGCCTCAGCCGGAACTCGTCGAACTCGTTGAAGGTTGGCTTGACGATGATCGACGGGCGTGAGGGGTCGGCCGACGACTCTCCAAGTAGCGGCACGGCGAGATCCAGCTCGTCGTCGAGCGATGCCCCGACGACCACCGTCGGGTAGCCACCAGCCCACTCGTCGGAGAAGATCGCGTGCGCGGCACCCCCGCCAGCCGCTGCTGCCAGGTAGTCCAGTGAACCGAAAACCAGATTTCCGCTCTTGGCGGCGCCGTGCAGGTGGACCATACGCACCCTGTCGAGTGGATCGCGGGCGGTCCACGGGTCCTCCCACGCCACGACACGTAGTTCCTGCCTCGCTCTGCCGCGAAAGACCGTGCGGTAGGCGTTGCTCAGGACGTCGTCGATGTTGAGGTTCCAGATCACGCGCCACGGAACCGTCACGACGATCCCATACCAATCAGCTACCGAACAACCGGTGAACCACGACCTGAGCACGTCTGCTGGCGGCGGAACACCCCGAGACCGAGCCGCGCTGAGGGCGACGTCGTATACCTGCCGCAGCGATTGGTCCCGCCCTCCGGGAATTGCGTAGTGCTCAAGCAGCCGGTCACGGAGACCAAAACCATCCGGCAGAGGCTTCCCCGCGCCGCTCTTGCACCCCTTGCTTGCCCCGGCCCCAAGCACAAGGGAGTACTCGGCTAGGGCGAGCCCTTCCAGCAGATCCCGCCACTGTGACTCGTCGAGCTCTTCTGGTTTCACTCGGCCCCCGTTCAAACACCGCTCAGTCGAGCTCATCTCATCCGGCATGCGTGCCGTCCTTCAAAAAGGACCGTAGAGCAGAGCGTACTGGCGCCTCGGCACTTCGGCGCCGATGGCGATGGGCGCCCGGGCTGCATCAGCCTCGGAGCGGCGCCGACACGCACTCGATGAGCCGCCAACGCGCTCGTGCAGAAGATTCCACCCAGGTCGATCCACGATGGCGACCTCGTTGGAGCGGTCTCAGTTTCGGTCTCAGTTGCCGGCGTTCGGCGTTGTCTGCGACCGTTCGGAGGCACCAGAGCCAAGCGCGAACGCACGGCTACGAACGGCCGCGGACGCTAACCCGCAGTCTTGGAAAGCGGGTTGGGTG
This sequence comes from Propionibacteriales bacterium, assembly GCA_038238065.1. Lineage (GTDB taxonomy): Bacteria > Actinomycetota > Actinomycetes > Propionibacteriales > Propionibacteriaceae > Microlunatus. Next base: position 2,600 of record JBBRYD010000077.1, read on the forward strand.
CAAGCCCTCAGGGGTTCGAATCCCCTATCCTCCGCCAGCCTGACCAGGACAAACACTGGGACGGCCCGTTACGTGGGAGGTGGTTTGCTGACGCCGACCACCTCGTGGGCCTCGTTCGTCACGTAGCGACCCACGGATAGGTCCAGCAGGACGAGGCGGTTCCCGAAGGGATCCGCGACGACGGCCAGCCTGCCGACGGGAATGGCCCTCGGCGGGTCGATTACTCGTCCACCGCCAGTCGTGATGTGGTCGAGTGCTTCGTCCAGCGATGCCACCAGCCAGGTAGGGGCGTAGCCGACGTCCGTCGTCAGGACAATCTCTGTCGTCGAGTCGGGCAACAGCAACCCTGCCTGCCCGATGTCGTCATGACGCCACAAGAGCTGGTGACCGAGCTGGTCACGGTAGAAGCGCAGGCCTTCGTCCAGATCGGGGACCGGGATGGTGACCGCGTCGACAAGTCGCAGGAGGGGTGAGATGCCCATGATGCATTCTCGTCCCTGTCCCCTGGTCTCCGTTCCTGTCTCCCGTCTGCGTCCTGGACCGTTCGCAACAGGTCCCTCAGTGGAGTGTCGTCTGTCCCGTGTCGAAGAGACCGGTCTGGAAGGCGAGGACGATGGCCTGCGCGCGGTCCCGCAGACCGAGCTTCAGCAGCAGGCGGGTGACGTGGGTCTTGACGGTCGTGTCACTGATGAAGAGCTGCTCCCCGATCTCGGCGTTGGAGAGGCCTTGGGTGATCAGGCGGAAGACGTCCAGCTCTCGTGCCGTCAGGGTGTGCACCGCCGGCGGCGGGGGCTGCCGGTGCAGGCGGGTGAACTGCCGGATCACGCTCTTGGTGACGGACGGTGAGAGGAGAGCGTCTCCGTCCGCCACCGTGCGGACAGCGGCGATCAGCTGCTCGGGAGGGTCGTCCTTGAGGACGAAGCCGCTCGCACCAGCCTTGAGGGACTCGTAGACGTACTCGTCGAGGTCGAAGGTGGTGAGGATCAAGATCCGCGCACCGCCCTCCGCGGCCAGAATCCGCCGGGTTGCCTCCAAGCCGTCCAGGCCCGGCATCCGGATGTCCATCAGGATGACGTCGGGATGGAACCGGGCGGCCTGCGACACCGCCTCGAGCCCGTTGCCCGATTCGGCCACGACCTCGATATCCGCTTCGTTGGCGAGCAGCAGCCGGAATCCGGCACGCACCATCGACTGGTCGTCGACCACGAGGACCCGAATGCTCATGACCCACCTCCCCGCAGCGCCTGGGCGTCGCCCTGCTGCTGTACCTGGCTGTTGACACGCCACGCCGGTAGGGCAGGACGTCGCTTCGCCTTCTGCACGCGTCTCATGACCTGACCCGATCGATGGGAAGCCGCGCACGCAGCACGAACCCGCCGGCCTCCGAGGTACCCGCCGACATGTCGCCACCGAAGATCTTGACCCTCTCGCCGATGCCCACCAGACCGTGGCCGAGCCCATCGTCGGTCGAGGAGCCCTGGCCGTCGTCTCGAACCTCGACCTGAAGGTCCCCGTCTCCGTAGCACACCGTCACCTGGGCGCGCCGAGCCCTGGCGTGCTTGAGCGTATTGGTGAGCCCCTCCTGCAGGACCCGGTAGGCCGACAGGTCGAGGCCGGGCGGGAGCGGAAACGGGTCGCCATGGATCTCCAGCTGTACGTCCAACCCGGCGGCTCGGACGCCTGCCACCAGAGCGTTCAGGTCGTTCAGTCCCGGATGCGGCAGCAGCTCGAGCTCGTCACCGTCCTGCCGCATGGCCGAGAGGAGCCGGCGCATCTCGGTGAGGGCGGCCCGACCGGCCTCTTCGGCGTTTTTCAAGGCGTCTCGGTCTGCCACGTTCGACTCCGGCATCCGATGGCGAACGGCTCCTACCTGAAGAACCATCACGCTGACGGCGTGCGCGACGACATCATGCAGCTCGCGAGCGATGCGTCCACGCTCCTCGGCCACGGCGACGCGTGCCGCCGCTTCCCGTCCGCTCTCGGCGCGGTCGGCGCGTTCCTCGGCAGCCTCGGTCTGCTGGGCTCGGCTGTGCAGGGCGAAGCCGACGAGCCAACCGATCACGAACAGCGCCGGGGTGAACGTCAGCTCCGCGACCGTACGTTCGGGGTCGTTGAACACGATGATGGTCGCCGCTGTGAGCACGATGGCGAGCCCGACCCGCGCGTGTCTGAGGTCCCTCAGGTTACCCAGCAGCAGGGCGGCGCCCAGTCCGGCGAGAAATACCCCCGGTTGGGACACGATCAGCCGGCCGTCCAGAAATGAGAGCACCGCGCTGAGCACCCACAGCGCCGCCGGGGAGCCGAAGGGAAACCGGCGACGCAGGAGCAGGATGAGGACGACCAGGGTCAGCGAGGCTACTTCGGCTCCCAACCTCACTCCGGCCGGACGCTGCGGGTCAGACCTGAGCGTCGTGCCGACCGCGCTGACGGCCGCCGCGACCACGATCAACAGGTCGACTCCGTACCTCGAACAGAACAGCCAGATTCGGCTCACCTGGTCAACGTACGTGAGCGAGGGCCTCCAGGCGTCCTACCAAAGGAGGACCCAGCTCCTTCCTTGGGGTCAGTGACGTCGAGCCCTTCCGACGACGCGCCCGAGGACGTCACGAACTTAACGTCGTGACGTCGAGGTGATCATCCACCTCCGCCCCGTTACCTCACCAACCTAAGGAGCGTCGCCGTGAGGAAGATCGCAGAAGGGCCATCCAGCGTGGTGACGGTCGATCGGCCCAGTGCGCGGGAGGGTGCAGCAACGTTCGGCACCGAAGAGACTGCGTGGTCGCCGACGGTGCCTCGCCACCTCGTACCGAGACGTCCTCCGCTGAGAACGAGGATCGGCGGGTTCCTGTGGACCGCGGCTGGAGCGCTGACCATCCTGCTGACGGTGTCCTGGGTGCTCTGGTACGGCCCGCATCCGCTGATGGGGCCGGACGGCGTCATCCTGCCGCTGACGGACTGGCTGAGCCCGCCGACGTACGCCGGCGTTCTGGCGGCGTGGGGCTGCTTCTCGAGAGCCTCGGAGGCCCGCGACCAAGCCCTTCCGACGGCACGACCCTGATGCTCAGAGCAAGACGCTCTCGCCATCACCCCATCAACCACCCTCCGAGGAGCAGTCGACGTGACGGTCTGCTCTGGCTGCTCTTAGTCCTGCAATGGAAGGCACCTGCCGCACAACAACCACCCGATGAGGAGATCTGATGACTGACAATGCGATCGTCACCCGAACCATGAGCCCTCCGAGACCGGGGTCGTTCCGGAGGCGGATGGGCAGAGCCGGCTGGGCCGTGATGGCTGTCCTGTGCCTTGCCACGCTGGCCCTGGTCGCGCCCTACCGGCAGTTCGACCCCACGCACTTCTTCGCGGAACAGCGTGCGGTGTACCTGCGGCGTGAGGTGACCCTTGGCCTGCACATCTGCGGCTCCATGGTCGCCCTGGCGGTCGGACCCTTGCAGTTCCTGCGCGGGCTGCGGCGCCGGAGCGTGCGTGTGCACAGGGCGCTCGGCCTCACCTACCTGACCGCAGCCACGGTGGGTGGTCTGGCCGGTCTCAGCATGGCCACCACGGCCTACACCGGGATCGTCGCCTCCCTCGGCTTCGCAGCCCTGGCGGTCTGCTGGCTCGCCTGCACCTGGATCGGATTCGGACTCATCGTGCGCGGGCGGGTCGCGGACCACCGCCGATGGATGATCCGGAGCTTCTCCCTCGTCTTCGCCGGCGTGACCCTACGGCTGATCCTGGGGACCTACAGCGTCGTTGCGGGATCGGTGCCCACCTGGCTGTCCTTTTCCACGGTGTACACGGTGACGTCCTGGCTGTGCTGGGTGCCGAACCTCCTGGTCGCCCTCTGGATCACCCGATCCAGACCCGCACCGTCACCAGACCAGCGGAGGGCCTGAGGTGACGACGTTCACGCAACCGCTGTTTCGACCGTGTCACCGAGAAAGGACCACGGGCCGCCATGCCACCGCATCCAAGATGAGGTAGGCCAGACAGTTCAGGCCCAGACCCAGGAGCGCGGCGATCTGGTTCTCGTACACGTGGAACGGCTGGACGGCCAGCAAGTTCAGCACTGTCGCACGTTTGAACCAGACCAGGGCTGCCTCCACATTCGATACGACCCGGACCGCACCGAGCATCACGAGTGCGCCGTAGGCAGCAGCGGCACCGAAGGCCACCACCGCCAAGAACACGTGCCCGGGCGGGACGGTGACCTCGCGCCTCACCCCCTGTAGCTCGAGCACCACCAGGAGGACCAACGTGCTCATCAAGATCAACGCCTGAACGACGAACACGGCTGCGACCAGACCCAGCACACGCTTACCGGTCAGGAACCTCAGCACCTGCGATCTCATCACCTCAGCGCGCCGGAATCCCTGGCCGGAGGCTGGATCGTCGACCCGCGACCGATCTGCGGAAGTCCCTGACCGCCTCTTGCCCCACAGGATCCGGCGGAGACCGAACAGGACGACAAAACAGATGTAGATCAGACTCAGCGCTGGCTTGTAGAAATAGTCGTTGTCGGCGGTGATGAACTTTCCGACCTCGTCGATGAACAACCCGAAACCTGTTCCCGCCATCACTGCGCACAGCCGCCTCCACTCCGGGGCGTACATCAGGAGGACCACATTCGCCGCGAACATCAACAGGCCCCCCCAGAGCAGATGGGCAATGTGCAACCTGCCACCACCCAGCTGGGGATAACCGGTCAGCTCGAGCAGCACGCGGACAGTCACCACGGTGACCACGGAGCTGACGAGCAGCAGCTCGTAACAGTCATCACGACCACGTGTACCGCGCTCCGGTCGCCCTGGTGTCGTCACATCCAGCCGACCCGGCGAAAGAGGGCAATCAGACGCTCGCCCGGGCTTGTGCGTTCGTTGAATCTAGGGCCTGGTGGTCATTGGCGACCGGGCCCTCCGGATGCAGCAACCCAGCAGCTGCGGTGACGAGCACACCCACGAGCAGGAGGACGGCGGCAAGGTGCAGGGATTTCGCTCCGCACGCCCGGGTGCTTCTCGACCGACCATCACCGACCTCCGTGGTCCACTGGAGAGCGTCCGTTCACGTTCTGCGCTGGCGACTGTTGGGCCCCGGCGTGGAGCCGACGGCCCGCCCCAGACGATCCTCGCGGGGGAGAAAGCCTGTCAAGGCCGAGACCAGCGGAATCACGCAGTTACCACGACGAGCCCGGCTGATCGGTTTCGGCTATCGCCAGAGATCTCACGGCGGCGTATCGTCAGCCTTGAGGCAGTCACGTGACCGCCAGAATCAAACCCAGCACCGGACAGCCGCTCGTGTTTTCAGGACCTCCCAGCCGATCTACTCTCATCGGGCTCCAGTCGATGGGGTGTCGCGAAGTCGTCGCCTTCGATCGGAAGCGATCGGCCTAGATGCAAGTAGTTCAAGCTGGAGACCAGCATGAAGAGACTTTGGTTGATCGCCATCGTAGCGATCATCGCGTTTCCCTTATTCTCTCCGGGCGCTGCAGCAGCGACTTTTCCGACGTTGATCGGCCACCGCGGCTTGGCTGGTTCAGCTCAAGCCCGCGTATTGCTTCCCGAGAACAGCATTCCGGCTTGGACGTGGGCCAACACGCACGGGGCGGACGTGCTGGACCTGGACGTGTCGATCACCGAGGACGGCAGGTTCGTGGTCATGCACGACGCCGACCTGAAGCGCACCACCAACTGCTCGGGCCTGGTCATCGAGCGGTACCTGTCGACGATCCAGAGATGCTGGCTGGAAATTCCCGTCGATCGAGACGGGAACCACAATGACGACAACACGCCCTATCACCCACCGTCGCTGGAGCAGGCGCTGGCCTACTTGAAGACCACCAACAAATGGCTGACCGTCGAGATGAAGGGTGCCGGCTGGAGTTCCACCCGCGTGGCCAGCTATGCGAACGTGTTGGCCACCTACGCCGTACAGACGCGCACCATCACCCACAGCTTCAACAACACGGTGCTCGGCTATTTCAAGGCCGCAGCTCCCAGCTACCCGCGCGGCTCGATGATCAACTCGGTGCCGCTGCCCAGCGTGTCCACCGTCAGGTCTCGTGGCGGCTACGCGTTCCTGAACCACTCGATCGCGACCAACAGCTACGTGACCCAGCTCCAAGCGGCCGGTGTGAAGGTGTTCGTCTGGACGCTCGACAACGAGTCCGACTACGAGTCGGCCCTGCTGCTCGGCGCGTACGGCTGGGTGTGCAACGCCGTTGACGAAGCCGATCGCTGGCTGGCCGACCACGCTGGCTAGCCGGTGTCTCAGGGCGAAGGTTGACGCGGGCGGCGACCCGAGAGCCCTTCCACCGCTTGGGCGATCCCGCCTGCCTCGTGGTCGACGTCCTGCATGTACAGCCTTCCCGAGATCACCTTCTCGCCCACGATCTCGAACAGAGTCACGCCTCGCACCCTGAACGGCTTTCCGTCCACACGGGTCCCGGACCAGGCCCACTCCGTCCAGGTGGTGTCGCCATCGACGACTGTGCCGATGAGCTCGGCTCGGAAATCTGGTATCCCGGCGAACATGGCTTCCCAGTTCGCGCGCATCTGGGCCTGACCGACAAAAGCCCGGTCCGGGTGCGCCGGCTGTTCACTGCGATAGTCCGGGTGGAACAGGTCGGCCACACCGTCGAGGTCATGGCTGTTCATGGCCAGCACCAGACGATCGATCACCTCGGCCACTGAGACCTCCATCGCTGGTCTGACCGTCTCCTGGGCTCACCAACGCCCAGCGCTGGGCAGCCCCGAATCATCCGACCCCGCGAGGAGGCTACGTCCGTTCGTCCAAGCACATGACGTTGCCCTCACTGTCCTCGAACCAGGCGGACCGTCCGCTCGGAAGTGACGCGATCACGTCTTGCCACTCCACACCAGGCATGTCGTACTTCTGGAACACCACCCCCCGCGACGTGAGGACCTCCACCTCTTCCTCCAGGTTGGCCACGTCCCACTGGGCCACCGTATGCTTCCCCGTGCCCGCCGACGTCGTCTCGTACACCTGAAACCACGAGCCGCTCGGCGTGGAGAACGTCATCGAATACTCGTCCTCGGTCGCGGGACTGAGGCCCAAGACATCCGTGTAGAAAGCCCGCGCCCTCTTCAGGTCCCCAGCCGGGATATTCGCGTGCACCTCGCTGTGTGTGAGCATCCATACCTCCCCGTGACTCCAAGAAAACCATGTGGACGGCCAGGGATTACTCGACCAAACGAACCCTCGTACCGCCTTCGCGAGCCCCCGAACGCCGCCGCACGTTCTCGGCCAGCGGCCTCTTCCCGCACTTTTCCGCACCAGGCACCCGCTTGAGCCTGCTACTCCCGATTGCTCTCGGCATATCACTACTGGTGCGGGGCGTCAAGGCCCTGGTGACCCGACCGAACATCAGAACTCCTCGAGTCGACGGGCCACGTCAGGCGGGCTCGAGCGCGTGTCTACTGCGGTCGTGACATCTTTGTGCGTCCAGCGGTTGCCCGGCCGCGGCGAACATCTCGGCTGCCTGCCACGCTGTCCCTTCCCACCGATGGGCCGACTTCTCCGCCGCTTGCAGGTGTTGCTGGGCGTGCTCCAGGTCGCACACGTCCGCACACGCCTTGGCGGCCGGCACCGATAACGTGACCGAGCAGAACGGGCAATGATCGTCAGCGCCCAGGACCGCCTCCGCACGGTCCACGCATCTTGAGCTGCTTGTCGTTGGTGGCCCGGAACTGGAAATCAGCGATCTCGGGCTGGGCCCGAACCGCGTCGAGGGTCGCGAACAGGGTGGGAACGTCGACCCCGTTGAGTGCGGTCCTGGTTTGGGTGGTGGTCATGGTGATGCTCCTTTGGCGTGAGGTGACACTGTCGTGTCCATGGCTGCTGGTCCGCATGGACCAGATCGATGTGACGACGCTGGGCAATCGACCTTCCGCGGACCTTCCCCACCGAAGCCGGCCGGGGAATGTTCGAACCCAGGAAGGACCTCGACGCCTACCGGACCTGCGAGCAGCGGTGGGACCAGCACGATCTGGGTGCGTTCGGGCAGCTGGTGCACGCAAAACGCCGCCTGGAGGTTCGTACCGGAGCGGTTCGTCCCGAGCACGGATGGGTTGCCCCGACCAGATCTTGACCGTCGGCGTTCATTCGAGATAGGAGAGTGAGCATGCACACGGAGTCGACGTGGACCCTCAAGCCGCAGCGGCCCCCGCTGGCTGCCCGACAGACCGACACCGGGGGCACGGTTGCTCCCGCCCCCGTGCAGACCCGGCCACAACCGACCGAGCCCGCGGCCGCTTCTGTCGTGGTGGTGGGTGAGGGCGAGCCGGCTGATGCCGCCTGGGCCAGGCCCTTCGGATCGCCGTCGCTACCGCCGGACTGCCTCGCCGTGGCCGTCGACGGCCAGGACGTCTACATCGGTGGCAACTTCATCTACGGCATGGCCGGTACCGCCAGCCACGCGTTCGAACGGGTCGCCAAGTGGGATGGGGTCGGGTGGCGGCCCTTGGGAGCAGGCTTGGACGGTGCGGTCCTGGCCATAGCGGTCGTCGGCAGCGATGTCTACGTCGGCGGTGACTTCACCGTGGCCGGCGGCACGGCCGCGGCGCTCCACCTCGCTCGGTGGGACGGCACCGCCTGGACGGCCATCCCGGGGAGCCCGAGTGACCCGGACCGGACCTACGGGACGACGGTTCGCGCGCTGGTCACGGACGGCGCGACGCTCTTCGTGGGCGGCACGTTCACCCGTGCCGGTGACCTCGAATGCCACAGTCTCGCCGCTCTCGAGCTGGCCACCGGCACCTGGTCCGAACCCGGCGGCGGCGTCCTGGCCGGCTACACCACCGAGCCCGCCACCGTCCGGGCGCTCGCGCTGCGCGGCCGGGAGCTCTTCGTCGGTGGCTCGTTCGACCGGGCCGGCGACACGGTGGTCGGCTCCTTCGCCTCACTCGACGTCGAGAACGGCAGCTGGACCGGTTATGGCGACGGCCTCACCGACGACGGCATGCTGGGCTTCGTCAACGCGATCGCCGTCGATGATGGGTCGGGTGCGGTGTACGTCGGCGGACGCTTCACCAAGGCCGGGGACGTTCCGACCTGGAACCTGGCTGTGCTGAGCGGGCAGAGCTTCAGCTCGCTGGGCAACGTCAGCTCCTACGGCGGGGCCTACGCGGAGATCCTGGCGATCGCGGTCGCGGCCACCGGACTCTACATCGGTGGGTCCTTCACCGCAGTGGGCAACCTGGCCACACAGCACCTGGCCCGCCACGACGGCAGCAGCTGGTCGGTCGTCGGTCATGGCGTCGAGAACGTGGTCCACGCGCTGGCCGCCACTGCGACGGGTGGCGTGGCGGTGCTCGGCGACTTCACCGTGTCCGGTGACCTGCGGGTCATGCACGGCGCCGGCTGGACGGGCACGGGCTGGCAGGCGTTCGGCCAGGGGGTCAGCGCCGACTCCGACGGCAACGGGACGGTTTCCGCGATCGTGGCGGACGGCCATGGCGCCTACGTGGGCGGTCTGTTCGACCAGGCGGGTCACCTTCCCGTTCGCTCCGTCGCCCGGTGGGACGGGCAGCGGTGGGACGCCATGGTCGGCGGAGTGACCGCGACCTCCAGCCATGGCCAGGTCTTCGCCATGACCCGCCTGGGCGCGGACCTGTACGTGACCGGCTCCTTTCAGACCGCGGGAGGCACGGTCGTCAACAACATCGCACGCTGGGACGGCAACGCCTGGTCGCCCCTGGGCGACGGCCTCGACGACGCGGGTTACGCGCTGACCACGCTGAACGGGAAGCTGTACGTCGGCGGGACCTTCAACGTCGCCGGCCCGGTGCGGGCCAACCACCTGGCCTGCTGGGACCCCACCACCTCGACCTGGTCGACGGTCGGCAACAGCCCTCGCTACGACGACGACATCTTGGCCTTGGCCGCCATCGATGACCGATGGCTCGTGATCGGAGGCACCTTCCAGCGTTTCTTCGACGCCAACACCACGGTGGTCGAGGGTCTGTGGGGCATGGTGCTGTTCGACACGCCCGCGGAACAGAGCGACAACCTGCTCTGCGGCTACTACCCGCTCGAAGGAACCAGCCGGTACGGTGCCCCTGGCTGGGTCCGCACCCTGCAGGTGATGAAGGGTGACCTCTACGTCGGCGGCTGGTTCGACGTGGCCGGCATCATGGTCCTGGGCGAGCAGCATTCCCCCGGCTTTCCAGCCGCGAACCTCGCCGTCTGGCACTTCGCCACCGACGGGTCCTGGGAGTCCATCGTCGGGACCGACCACCAGGTTCAGGCCCTCGCCGACGTCGACGGCTCCCTCGGCGTCGGTGGCTGGTTCAGTCGTGCCGGCGACGTGGCCGCCGCCCGGGTCGCACTGTTTGACCCCGCCACCCGGAGCTGGTCACACTTGGGCAGCGGGCTCAGCGACGGGGCCCGGGGCTCCAGTTGGGCCCTCGCGCTGGCGCAGAGCCCAGAAAGCGGTCTCTGGGTGGGCGGCGAGTTCCCCGTCGCCGGGGCCGCGCCGAGCGACAACCTCGCATTGTGGACCGCCACGTCGCAGAAGACGAGTACGTCATCCTCGGCACCGTAGTTGCACTGCGTCCCGGTCAACCCCTATGACTGACCCATGGCATTGAACTGGAAGCTGGTCATCGACAGCTCGAACGCGCCGGCCCTGGCGGAGTTCTGGGCCGCGGCCCTCGAGTACGAGGTGGAAGATCCGAGCGCGCTGATCGAGCAGCTGCTGGCCGCCGGCCACGTCGGCGCGGAGCAGGTCGTGGACCATCGCGGGGGCAAGACCTGGCGCGGCTTGGCCGCGATCCGCCATCCCGACGACCCGTTCGACCCCACCAGCGGCATCGGCGCCGGCCGGCGACTGTTGTTCCAGGACGTGCCCGAGACCAAGACCGGCAAGAACCGCCTGCACGTGGACGTCCACGGTTCGTCCGGCGGTCTCGGCGAGCTGGTGGCCCGACTGGAAGAGCTGGGGGCAACACGCCTGCACGAGGTCGACCAGGGTCCCGCCGGGCACTGGTGGGTCATGCGGGATCCCGAAGGCAACGAGTTCTGCGCGGCGTAGGGGCGGAGAGCTCCGAGTTGACCAGCCATGATCCGATCCGGCGCCGGTCGCGGCTCTCCGCGGTGCTGACCCGGTCGCTGCTGAGCCTTTGCACGGCAGCGGTCATCTGGGTGTTGACCGCCGCCCCGGCCGCGGCGCACGACGCCCTGATCTCCAGCGACCCTGCCGACGGCGCCACCGTGGCCCGCCCCCCGCTCAGCGTCGTCCTCACCTTCGACGAGCCGGCCGTCGCCGTCGGAACGGCGGTGGTGGTGACCGACGCTGCCGGCCGACAAGTGCAGGCGGGCCCACCGCAGCTGATCGACGCCACGGTCACCCAGCCGCTGCAGCCGGGCGTGCCGGCCGGAACGTACGTGGTGATGTGGCGGGTGACCTCAACCGACGGGCACCCGGTCACCGGGAGCACGACCTTCACGGCCCAGCAAGCCGCGCCCGGACAACTGCCGAGTCCACAAGCCGCCCCGCGGGCGTCGCCCTCACCGGCGCCCAGCTCGGACCCGTCGGGTCGATTGCCGGCCGGACTGAAGGTGGTGATCGGCCTGGCCGCCATCGCGTTCGGTGTCACCGTCGCCCGCCGGGCCGGCGGCCGCGGCCACCCACAGGGCAGGGTGTGACGGCCTCGGTCACTCCGACGTCGGGACGAAGACCTCGCTGGTCACCGCGTGCTGCCGCTCCAGGGCCGACCACTCGTCGTCGGCGTCCCCGTCGTAGACCATGGCCAACGGTCCGCGAAACCCGGCGTCCAGTAAGACCCGTAGGCTGCGTTGATAGTCGGTGTCGTCCGGCCGCCCTTCGATGTCGTGACACTTGGCGTGGCAGGTCTCAGCCAACCCGGCGACGGCCTCGAGCTCGGCGTACTTGCCAGGTCCCGTCCAGTTGCCGAGGTCGATGAGCAGACCCACGTCACCATGGGTGTGCCCGAAGAGGGTCTGCACCGAAGCGGCATCTGGCAGCAGCTCCAGCCAGTTCTCGGTCACCACCCGGATGTCGGGATGATCGTCAGCCAGGCGGCTCAGCGACTGGGCGCTGGCGGCCAGCCCGGCCGACGTCGGCGTCGCGCGGCCGGCGATAACCCGGGTCCGGGCCGCACCCAGGGTGACGGCGTCGTCGATCCAGGCCGAGATCCAGGCGTAGTGGGTGCCTGGGTCGTCCGGATGGATCAGGTCACCGTCATCGACCAGGACCGCATCCAGGGTCACCGACGACTCGGCCAGCGCAGCGCGGAGCTCGTTCAGATAGCTCCTTGACCGGGTGGGCAGGTGGAAGTGACAGATCTGCACGGCGTCGTACCCACGCCGGTGCAGCTCCGCCGGGAGGTCGAGCAGGGCCAGACCGGGCGTCGGGCCGGTCGGTCTGGCCTCCACCCAGGTCGGGGTGACCGGATCGACCGCTCTCACCCTGCCCAGCGTGCGGTGCAGCGACCAGGTCGAGACGGTTTTCACAGGTATCTGCTTACCTCCGTGGCGTCGGTGTCCTTCACCCTCAGTCTGACTGACCCTGGCGGTGCCCTCGGGGCGGGTGCGGACGCCGACAGCGTTGCCTTGCCGCAATGCGCGTCGATCTGGGACACACTCGTGACGTGACTGACGTGACGGAGGCAATCCATACCCGCTTGTGGCGTGCGGGTGAGCTCGAGGCGGAAGACTTCCCGGTGGAGCAGATCTCGGATCATCTGGCGTCTGACGACTGTCTGGTCTGGGTCGACGTCTGCAACCCCACTCACCAGAACATGCAGGTGTTGGCTGGTGAGCTCGGTTTGCACCCTGCAGCGGTCGAAGACGCGCTGGCCCACAGCGAGCGAGCCAAAGCGACCCGGTACGCCGGCTACACCTTTCTCACGGCGTACGGCACGACCCTGCGTTCATCGGGACTCGATGGTCCTGACACCTCTGCCCTGCAGCTGGGCCGCGTTTCGATGTTCGTCTTTCCACGCGGCATCGTCACCGTCCGCCCCGGAGACCACTTCAGCATGGATGAGGTGGTGCGCCGTTGGGACGCCAGTGGCGACTTGTTGGCACTCGGCGTCGGAGCCCTGGTCTATGCCGTGCTGGACGTGGTGGTGGACAGCCACTTCGACGCCGTCCAGGGTTTGGACGACACGATCGAAGGGCTCGAGGACGGGCTCTTCGACGACGGAGCCGTGAGCAAGGAGATCCAACGACGTACCTACCGGGTGCGCAAAGACCTGGTACAGCTGCGCCGCGTGGTGCTGCCGATGCGCGAGCTCGTCAATACTGTCCTGCGACATCGTCAGGACCTCCACGCGTCGTCAGACCTGGACCCGTGGTTCGACGACCTGTACGACCACGTGCTGAGGGCGAGCGAGTGGACGGAGTCGCTGCGGGACATGATCTCGGCGATCTTCGAGACAAACCTGTCCCTGCAGGACACGCGGATGAACACGGTGATGAAGCAGCTGACGGCTTGGGCAGCGATCATCGCCGTGCCCACCGCGGTCACCGGCTTCTTCGGCCAGAACGTCCCCTACCTCGGCTTCGGTCGCCCCCTCGGTGTCTACCTGAGCGTCGGCATCATCGTCGGGGCGGCTGGACTCCTGTACGCCCAGTTCAAAAAACGGGGATGGCTGTGACCGCGAGCGCGGGACCTGCGGGATGCTGAGTGGGTGCAGATCGTGCTGATGGGATTCGCGTGCCCGTCCCTACCGGACCTGACCGTTGGGGTACAACGCGGTATCGAGGTTGTCGACAGCCACCCCGTGAACGGGCGGGACGTGCAGTGGCAACTCGACGCCAGGCTGGTCGAGGGCCCGGACCTGCGCGGCCCGTACGTCCACGGCCGCCGAGGCGCCCATTTCTTCTACCTGTCGTGGCTCCGCTCCGGCGAGCTCGTCCGCCGCGCCAAGCTGATGCTCGACGGCGTGCCGGCGGAGGTGTTGCTGTCCGCGGATCAGTCGGGACTCCGGGCGCGCTTCTCCCTGAGCATGCGCGACGGCACCCCACTGTGTGCCGCGGTCAGACCGCCGGCGATCGAGTGGTCGCTCGGCTAGCGTCCGGTCCTCGACGCGGGCGGCTGTTGCGGCTGGCTCGCGCTCACCGCCGGAAACCACTGGCCGCGATGTAGGTGCCCACCCGGTCGAGCGGGTTGAGCAGGACGGCCGGCGCCAGGCAGCGGGCGGGGACGGTGAAGCTGCCCGTGATCCGCGCGTTGCCGTGGGTGCTGAACGCC